>CAYJGK010000016.1:0-40173 GCA_964370065.1 uncultured Erysipelotrichaceae bacterium | reverse complement strand
AAGTAATTTATGAAAATCGTCATAAATACAGTATCAGCGCCATGTGCAAGGTGCTAAAAATCGTACTACTATCAGCCTAAACCAAGAAACGTTGATAATGTATTAGAGCAAAGAGTGATTGATACCTTTAATGATAGTAAAAAGCATTATGGTTCTAGAAAAATAAAACAAGTTTTGAATTTCGATAATATCATAGTAAGTCGTAAAAAAATTCGTACAATAATGAAAAACATCAGTTGATATCGACGTATACCATTAAAAACTACAAGGTGCATCGTACATCATGTAATGAAGATAAAGTGGAAAATATAGTAAATAGAGAATTCAACAGAGATGATAAACTCGATGTTGTAGTAAGTGATTTAACATATGTCGATGTTGCAGGTAAGTGGAATTATATATGTCTTCTAATTGATTTGTATAATCGTGAAATTATTGGGCATTCAGCAGGTGCTTAAAAAGACGCAAAATTAGTCGAAGAAGCATTTTCGAAAGTGAAAGTAAACCTACAGAATATAAATGTTTTTCATAGTGATCGAGGAATGGAATTTAAAAATAAAACAATTGAGCAACTATTAGAAACATTTGGAATTAAACGATCATTAAGGAAAAAGGGAACCCCTTATGATAATGCAGTTGCAGAGGCAACGTACAAAATTATAAAAACTGAATTTGCATTTAATAGACGATTTAATAATATTAGGGAATTACAACTAGAATTATTTGATTATGTTAACTGGTATAACAATCATAGAATACATAGTTCACTTGGGTATATGACACCCTGTGAATATGCAAGACTGTCTTCATAAGTTTTGTCTAAAAAAGTGTTGCCTTTCCACCATTTTTAATTGCTCCTGCAAGGCCTACTTTTGTTCTTTCAGAACATTTTTCTATTTCATTTTGAGATACACTTGTCATTATTCTCATTACCATTCTACCATTGGAAGTAGTAGTATTAGAATCATCTGCCATACAATCTATATCACAATCATATTCGGCTACTAATGTCATTAACTTTTCAATATCATAAACACTTCTTGTTAGTCTATCTAGTTTAAATGCTACAATAACATTAATATTTTTTTCTTTCATATCTTTAAGCATTTCTTGATAAGCAGGTCTTTTATCATTTTTAGCACTAATACCTGCATCTTTATATACTTAATAAATATTATAACCTTTAAAATTACAAAATTCTTTTAATCTAGACTCTTGCTCATCTAAACTAAAACCCTCCCTAGATTGTTCCTCAGTACTTACCCTTAAATATACTCCTGCATTTTTCTTTTCCATTTTCATTCCTCCTTTAAATTACAAAAAAAGAGGAAACAAAAGCTATAGTTCTAACTAAACTTGTTTCCTCTTAATAATATATCTTACATATCTAAATTCAATTTTTTGCATAGTAAACCTCCATAAATGACGGATACTGCTTGTCAATTTAGTGTTTGTGATATATTTTTAAGACTCATTTGTCAAGTCTTTATTAGATTTTATAAAGTCTTCTAGGTCTTTATGTTTAATTTTAGTATTATGAGTATTAATAAAAACATCGTCACTTTCTTCAAAGATTAGATAAATATTATTATTAATAATTACTTGATGAGGTTTAGTATAAGCAACATTAGTGCCTTTAATATTCATTATTTCACCACTTAATATAGTAGGGTTCGTATTTGTAAATTTACCTAGCATTTCAATTTTCCTTTTAAATACTTGGCTTATTTCAATTCTTTTAGTTTCAATCGTTAACATATAATCACTCCTTTAGACAAAAAAACTAACATTTCTGTTAGCATTTATTACTCTCGGAAGACTATTAGTCCGAGTTTCCTATAAATTTGGAGCGGGTGATCAGAATCGAACTGACGTAATCAGCTTGGAAGGCTGAGGTTCTACCATTAAACTACACCCGCATGAATGGTGACCCGTGAGCGATTCGAACGCTCGACCCTCTGATTAAAAGTCAGATGCTCTACCAGCTGAGCTAACGGGTCATATTTCATGTGATTTATTATTCTTTTTTTAATTGGCTGGGGTGGCTGGGTTCGAACCAGCGAAATGACAGAGTCAAAGTCTGTTGCCTTACCACTTGGCTACACCCCAATGTTTTTCAGACTTATGTTAACTAAAATAAATGGTGGAGGGGGACAGATTCGAACTGTCGAACCCTAAGGAACTGAGTTACAGTCAGCCGCGTTTAGCCACTTCGCTACCCCTCCATATTTTTTAGAAAAAAATGGTGCCGACTAGAGGACTTGAACCCCCAACCTACTGATTACAAGTCAGTTGCTCTACCAATTGAGCTAAGTCGGCATAAATGGTGGAGGTTAACGGGCTCGAACCGCTGACCCTCTGCTTGTAAGGCAGATGCTCTCCCAACTGAGCTAAACCTCCATTCAATTTTGACTGATTTATGAGCTATTTATTTTGCTTACTTATCAGCGCCCATTTATAATACCATTCGCATATATTTATGTCAACACTTTTTTTGAAACTTTTTTATTTTTTTTAAAAGTTGTTTTTTGCTGCATTTACTATGGTATAATGTATGTACAAAAAGAGGTGTCAAAATTATGGAAATTTATAACTTAAAAAACTTAAATCACAAACAAAGGTTCCCTGTAGCAATTGCAGTAGCAATTGGGGCAGCAGTTGCCTTAGCTTTTATATATGCAGTATTTAAGTATAGCATGGGATTGCATATTCCTTATTTATATATTGCATTTTCCTATGCAATTGCGTATGCAATTAAAACAGTTGGACGTGGAGTGCAACCTAAGTTTTCTTATTTAGGAGCTGGCGCAAGCATTCTTTGTATTATATTGTCTTTTTATTTTTACTGTTTACTTTTTATCGGATTAAGTGATATTTCATTCATTTTTTCTTATATGTTTCGCTCAATTTTTCAACTAAATATTACTGGATTAATTGAAATGGCATGTATTGCTTACTCAATTTATGTTGGATTTTATAATTCTAGAATTATATAGGATAGAGATATGAAGTATAGAGATACTTGGGCAACGATTAATTTAGACCATTTAATACATAATTATCAGGTAATTAAAAAATATTCTAATAAAAAACTGTTTTGTGTGTTAAAAGCAAATGCTTATGGACATGGTGCAGTACAAACTGCAAAAGTATTACAATCTTTACAAGCTGCTTATGTCGCAGTATCGAGTATGGATGAAGCACTATCGCTGAGGAATAATGGCTATACAGGCCCTTTATTAATATTGGGATATGTGAAAAAAGAAAATATTGAACAAATTATACAAGAAAACATTAGTGTAACACTAACTTCGTTAGCTTGGTTACATGAAATACAAGATATATGTATAGCAAATTTAACGATTCATATAAAAATTGATACAGGAATGAATCGTTATGGATTAAAGACAATTCAAGAAATCAATGAAGCTATGCATATATTAAAAAAAGAGAAAGTAAATATAGAGGGTATTTTTACACACTACCATAGTGCCGATCAAGAAGATGTGGGCGCAAGTGAAAGACAAAAAAAATGGTTTTATCACATTGTAGATCAATTGCAATATGATTTTAAATGGATACATACTTGTAATTCTGATGCAACCTTACATATAAAGGATGAAAGAAGTAATGCCATCCGTATCGGTTTACTATTGTATGGAGTGCGCTCTTTAGATATAGAAATTGATGTAAAACCAGCTTTATCTTTATATACTAAGGTAGCGAATGTGAAGAAAATACATAAAAATGAAACAGTGGGATATGGTGCAACATATGTAGCTGGAAAAGAAGAATGGATTGCAACTATACCAATTGGTTATGGTGATGGATTTATCACTAGAAATCAAGGACGGTTTGTAAGTGTATTAGGAAGACCAGCTCAAATAGTGGGAAAAATATGTATGGATTTATGTATGGTTCGATTAATTGATTCTGTTGACTTAAATACTCATGTGGAAATTATAGGTCCTCACATTAGTGTAGAAGAAATGGCAAATCAGTTACAAATGATACCTTATGAAGTGTTATGCTTATTAAATGATCGTATTCCTAGAGTTTTTATTAAAAATGATAAAAAAGTAGAAGTAATTAATTTGCGAACAGATAAATAGGAGGGAATTTATGAAAAAGTTTCTTAAAGAGAATAAGAATATAATCTTAGTTGGTACTTATTTTCTAATAGCAGGAATGGTTATTTTTAACCATAATGCGGTATTAAGAGAAGTAGTTGGACTGATTCTGTTATTTTCTCCACTGTGGTATGCTATCGCCATTGCTTTTGTATTAAATATACCCATGTCGATGATTGAAAAACTATTAAAAAAAGTAATACAAGAAAATACCTTTCTATATAAAGGATTAAGGCCGATTTCTTTGATTATTACTTTATTGTTAACGGTGATTGTGTTGTATTTATTATTAATGATTATTGTACCTAAAGTTGCACACAGTTTACAAGTTATTGTCTTAAACTTTTCAACACTATTAAACAATACAGTGAATTCATTAGATAGCTTATTAGAAAACTTTGGTGTTTCTTATAAATTGGATGAATTACCAGTTATAAAAGATTACTTAACCATGTCATGGGACGAAGTGTTTGAAAATTTTCTACCAATATTAAATTCATTAGCAGATGGATTTATCGCCAATGCCATGGCCTTTACAAGTGCATTTTTAAATTTCTTTTTATCTTTTTTCTTAAGTATGTATTTATTAATAGGAAAAGAAACGTTCATTGCACAATCTAAAAAAGTAATTAAAGCTTTTTTTAATCGATCAGTTGCGAATTGGTTATTTGATTTGGGAGATGAAATTCAAGATACTTTCACTAAATATATTGGTGGACAGTTGGTGGATAGCGTATTTAATGGAGTTATGTTTTATATTGTATTTAATTTAATGGGATATCCATTTCCAGAGTTATTGGCAGTCATTATTGCAGTATGTGGAATTGTGCCGGTATTTGGTCCGATGTTTGCTATGTTGATAGATTTTACACTGATTTTTGCTTTCGATGTACAAGGAGCGATTATCTTTATCGTTATTTACCAAGTATTATCTAACTTGGAAGCCAATATTGTGTATCCAAGAATCGTTGGTTCTAGCATTGGTTTACCAGGTTTATGGGTATTATTATCAATCTTTATTTTAGGTGGATTGTATGGAATAGCGGGAATGTTAATAGCAGTACCATTAACTGCCGTTGTGTATACATTATTTGGAAGATATGTAAATGAACGTGTCAAAAACAAAGAGACTAAAATAAAGTGTGAGGGAGGAAATGAAGATGTTTAAAAAATACGGAATATTATGTATGTGTTTAGCTATTTTATGTGGGTGCCAAACAAAAGAAGAAAAAAAGTTAGAAGTATGTGATATTGATTGTGACGAAGCAGATATGACAGGCTATGAGGGTTTTACTAATGAAGATGGGGTCTTTTTAGATATATCGATGGAAGACGCAGTACAAATGATTGAAGAGAAACAAACGTTTGTTTTATATTTAGGGTTTAGTACGTGCGGATGGTGTATTGATGTAACACCTATTTTAAATGATGTGGCACTAGAACAAGGCATCTCTGTTTATTATATTGATGTGAAAAAAGAGGGAGAAGATATACGCACAAAAGATAATGAAGCTTATGTTAAGTTAGAAAATTATGTACGAAATTACTTTACAGATGACGAGGATAAAATATATGTTCCAGCTGTTATTGGAGTCGATCATGGAATGATTTCTAATTACCATGTAGGGACAGTAGAAGGGCATGATGCATATGAACGCGAGTTAACCGAAGTGGAAATAAAGGATTTAGAAAAATTATACGAGAATTTAATTGAAAAAATAAAATAGATTAAAAAAGATAAATATCAATTTAAAAAAGATAAATAATTATATTTTGAATAGTATATAATAAACACATTGGGAGGTATAATACATGATTATACAAAGTAGACGAGTTTGGATAAGTGGAGAATTTATTCCAGCTCAAATAGAAATTATTGATTCAAAAATTAATCGTATCTATTTATATAATGAAAAAGAAGTAGATGTAGATTATGATGAAGAAAGAATTGTTCCTGGATTTATCGATATTCATACCCATGGAGCCTATAAATTTGATACAAACGATGCGAATCCAGAAGGATTGCGTAATTGGTTAAAGCATATTACGGATGAAGGGGTTACATCATTATGCCCAACAACTATCACACAAAGCAAAGAGGTATTAACAAAAGCTTTAGAAAACGTAGTAAATGTAATAGAAGAAGGTTATGAAGGGGCTGAAATTGTAGGGATACATTTTGAAGGACCTTATTTAGATATGAAATATAAGGGTGCACAACCAGAACAACATATTAAAAAACCTAATGTGGAAGAATTTAAAGAATACCAAGCCGCAGCAAAAGGATTAATCAAAGTGATTACCATGGCTTGTGAACATGATGAAGATTTTGCATTAACTCGATATTGCGCAGAAAATAATGTATTAGTAAGTATTGGTCACTCTAGCGCAACGTTTGAACAGGCATGCATGGCTGTTGGTCATGGAGCACAAAGTATGACACATGTGTTTAATGGGATGACGCCATTTCACCACCGCGAGCCAGGGCTTGTAGGTGCTGCATTCCGGTTTAAAGATGTATATGGAGAAGTAATTTGTGATGGAAACCACTCTGATTTGAATTCTTTACATAACTTTTTTATGTCTAAAGGACGAGATTATTCAATTATGGTAACGGATGCTTTAATGGCAAAAGGTTGCCCAATTGGATCTAAGCATATCTTTGGGGGAAATGAAATTGTAATCTATCCAGATGGAAGTGCCCACTTAACACATATTGATAGCTTAGCGGGAAGTACACTGAATATGAATAAAGGATTACAAATTTTAGTTGAAAAAGCGATGATTCCATTTGACTATGCATTAAATTCATGTACATTGAACCCAGCAAGAGCATTAAAAATGGATGATCGTAAAGGTAAAATTATGGCTGGATATGATGCTGATTTAGTTGTATTAACAAACGATTATGAAGTGAAACAAACATATGCAAGAGGGGTTAGTTGTAAATAGATTGATTAAGAACATCATTTGATGTTCTTTTTTTGGAATAAGCAATAAATATATTTTAAAAATTATATATTTATTTTATAATGAATACATTGAGGTGAAATTATGATTTTAGAAAATGAAAAGTTTAAGATGGAGTTTACATGTGAAGGTGGAGAAATGACAAGTTTTTTCAATAAGGATTTACAATTAGAATATTTATATCAGGGAGATAGTGAGTTTTGGAAAGGAAAAAATCCGACTTTATTTCCGATTGTAGGAAATACCTACACGAATCAATATGAAGCAAAAGGTAAAACATACACATTTAAAAACCATGGATTAATTCGGTATGCAACACTAACTTGTGTAAATCACACAAAGGATTCCATTACATTTGAATTACAATCAAATGAAGAAACGTTGCAAACGTATCCATATGCGTTTACGTACCAAATTACATATACATTAATTGGAAATAAAGTGGAAATTGTATATACTATTAAAAATGATGATGCAGAAGTAATGCCATTTACTTTTGGATTGCACCCAGGGTTTAAAGTGCCTTTAATGCCAAACGAAACATTCGAGGACTATACACTAGCTTTTGAACAAGAAGAACAAATTCAACACCTAATCTTTAATGACAATAATGTACGTTATGTACCAAAAATCATTAAAGAATGGCAACTAGACTATGTGACGATGGAAAAGTATTCCACTTTAATTTGTAAAGACTACAGTAGTTCATTTGTAACATTAACTGGAAAAGAAGGACATGGTGTAAAAATGAGTATTGCAGGATATCCTGTATTAGCGGTATGGACACAAGCAAAAGGGGCACCTTTCCTATGTATTGAACCATGGTATTCACATGCTGACTTTGAAGATGTAAAATGTGCATTTAAAGACCGCTTTGGGATGCTATCACTAGATCCAAATAAGATGTTTACTACATCGTATACGATTGAATTATTTTAAGAAACAGGAAACTGTTTCTTTTTTATTACCCGACAAAAAAACAGCAATCATTGATTGCTGTTCATTTACAAATGGTCGGGACGGGGGGACTTGAACCCCCACGAGGTTTCCCTCAACGGATTTTAAGTCCGTTGCGTCTGCCGATTCCGCCACGTCCCGAGTTATTTGTTTGTTCTGCTCTTTTGAGCACTTAGTTATTATATACAATATAAAAATGAAATGCAACACTTTTTTTCAAGAAAATACTTTTTTTCCAAAATTGTAGTTTTATATATAAGGATGGAAAAGCAGGCAAAGTAATAAATTCAATACATAGGGTTTATTAATTACGAGGAGTTTGGTATAATTCGGGTAACAAAGAGGTACTTATGAAAAAAATTGATTATAAAATAACGTGGTTTATGCAAAATAAACTATCGAACCCTGTCCTTGATCGAGTAATGCGCGGGTGTACACAATTAGGAGATTATTGTTTTATTTGGCTAGTAGCAACATTATGCTTTTATATTACATCACATTCTAATTTCGCAGTGTTTATGCTTTTATCAATGCTTGTAACCAATGCAGTAAATAATGGATTAATCAAGTCTTTGTTTAGAAGAAAACGTCCATTTGAAGTATATGATGATATTACTATTTTTATTCCTAACCCTTATGGCTCTAGCTTTCCTTCAGGTCATAGTGCAACAGGATTTGGTTGTGCTTATGTCATTTCACAATTTAATCCTATGTATGGAATAGTTGCCTATCTCATTGCGGGTTTAGTTGCTTTTTCTAGATTGTATTTACGTGTTCACTTTGCTAGTGATGTCATTGTGGGTAGTATAGTGGGGGTTGTCTCAACCGCGGTGTTGTTTCATTATTTTTGCTAAGTATGAGAAAGTTTATTATTCAAACTAATGATGCGGATCAAAGAGTCGATAAATTTATTCAAAAGGCGATACCTTTATTGCCGAAAACATTAATGTATAAAAGCATTCGCAATAAAAAAATAAAAGTAAATAATAAGCGATGCGAAATATCACAACGCTTACAAGTAAATGATGAAGTCATTTGTTTTATTGCAGAAGAATTTTTTGAGAACAATAAAAATAGAATCTTTTTGAAAGCTTCTAAAGAAATAAAAGTTATTTATGAAGATGAAAATATAATATTAATGAATAAACCAATCGGTTTATTAGCTCATAGTGATCATACACAAGATATTGATAGTTTAATTAATCGTATGAAACACTATTTATATAGTAAAAAGGAATATGACGATTTACAAGAGCAAAGTTTTGCTCCTGCTTTATGTCATCGCATTGATCGTAATACACAAGGTATCGTGATAGGTGCAAAAAATGCAATGGCATTACGAAATATAAACGAATCGATTCGTGAAAACAAAATTATAAAAAAATATTTATGTATAGTCGAAGGGAAAATGGAGCGTAAAGAAGAAACAATCATCGCGTATCATCAAAAGCGAGACCAAAATGTGAGTATTTCATTACAGCCTCAAGAGGGGTTTAAAGAAATCATTACAAAATATAAAGTAAAAGAATATCGTAATGGTTATTCATTGCTAGAAATGGAGCTAGTAACAGGTAAGTCACATCAGATTCGTGCTGTAATGGCCGCTTTAAAACATCCCTTATATGGAGATACAAGATATCAAGCAAGACGCCAAAAGTATCCTTACCAAGCATTATGTGCATACGAAGTCAGCTTTAAAAAAATGCCAGAATCGCTAGGTTATTTAGATAATAAAATATTTAAAATTGAAGATATTGATTTCCTATCTATATTCTATAGATAGGATTTTTTTATTTCTGCTTTCTACTATTAATTCATTAAGATTGTGTTATAATCATGCAGAGGTGATTAAATTGAAAATAGGTTTTATATCATTAGGATGTAGCAAAAATTTAGTAGATAGTGAAAATATGATGGGAATGATTAGTAGTGGTGGACACGAATTAGTGAATGAGCCAGCAAGTGCAGAAGCTATCATAATTAATACTTGTGGATTCATTGACCCTGCTAAAGAAGAAGCAATTAACACAATATTAGAAATGGCTGAATATAAGCAACAACAACTAAAAAAACTAATTGTGGTAGGTTGTTTAGCCCAACGTTATAAAGAGGAATTAGAAATTGAATTAAAAGAAGTTGACCGCTTCATTAGTATTAAAGAATATGCCCGTTTACATGAAATACTAGAAGAAGAATTAGGTGTGCGTTTAGCAAGTTATGGGAAAACAGAACGTTTATTAAGTGGGAAACCATGGAGTGCTTACTTAAAAATTGCAGAGGGCTGTAGTAATCATTGTACATATTGTGCAATTCCTTTAATTAGAGGTGATAACGTATCGTATCCTTTAGATAAAATTGTGGAAGAAGCAAAGGAATTAGCAAAAAAAGGTGTAAAAGAATTAGTTTTAATTGCACAAGATACAACTAAATATGGTGTAGATTTGGAAGGCAATATTAATTTACTTACTATTTTAAAACAATGTAATGAAATCGAAGGCTTACACTGGATTCGTGTATTGTATATGTATCCAGATGAAATTGATGAAACACTTATTAAAGGCATGACAAAATTAGATAAAGTACTACCCTATTTTGATATCCCAATGCAACATGCAAGTAATCGTATGTTGCAGTTAATGAATCGCAGAGGAAGCAAAGAAGAGGTGTTAAAGACGATACAAATAATTCGTAAACACTATAAACATCCCACTTTACGTACTACATTCATTGTTGGATTCCCTTATGAAACAAAAGAAGATTATGAAGAAATGAAACAATTTGTTAGCGATGTAAAATGGAATAGTATGGGGGCATTTACGTATTCTCCAGAAGAAGATACAGTAGCGAGTACGATGGAAGACCAAATACCAGAAAGTTTGAAAACAGCTCGTTTGAATGAAGTAATGGCTATGCAAAAAGAGATATCACTACAAAATAACAAAGCATTAATCGGAGAAGAAATCGAAGTATTAGTTGAAAAACAAGAAGGGTTGCTAGGACGTTATTATGGAAGAAGCCCATTTAACGCACCAGATGATGTAGATGGAAAAGTTATTTTCACAAGTCCTAGAGTGATTGCGTTTGGCGATTTTGTGAAAGTTAAAATCACAAAAGCATTGCCCTATGATTTAATTGGGGAAGAAGTTGTTAACTAGTTTTTCACCTATTGTTGATTACCAGTCAACAGTACTGATTGTTGGTTCCATGCCTTCCGTTAAATCTTTTGAAAAAAATGAATATTATGGCTTTCCACAAAATCGATTTTGGAAAATTATGAGTGCGTATAGTGATATTAGTTTTCAAGGTTATAAAGATAAACTACGTTTTTTAAAGCAATCTAAGATTGCTTTATGGGATATAATTGCTAGCTGTGAAAGAACAGGTTCATTAGACTGTCATATTAAACAAGTGAAACCCAATGCGATAGATAGTTTAGTACAACAATACCCTGCTTTGCAAGTGGTCATCTGCAATGGCAAGAAAAGTGAAATGCTGTATAAGAAATATTTTTCGCATCTTTCTATTAAAATGATTGCTTTACCGTCCACAAGTAATGCCAATACAAGTGTTCCATATGAAAGTCTGCTTTCCTGCTGGACAAAAACATTACAATGTGAATTAGGATTATTTCCCAAGAAATAATCTTTTTTTATTCTGCATAGAAACGTATTCGGCGATATTTTGCTCTAGTCAAACTTATATTAATGAATAAATTATTCTTAATCCTGTACTACTATATTAGGAAAAAGTGTGTACCTGGCAAATAAATGACTAGGAGGTGATTGGATGTCTAAGCAATTAAGTGAAAAAAAGATGAAGCAATATCATGGTGGTGCGCTATCATGGATGACAATTCTTTGTATAGCTGGCGGTGCATCAGCAATCTACAAATTGTTGTTTTCAGGACGTGGCTCCATTAATCTTGGTCCATTTCGAGCAACGTGGGGTAATTAATTATTCCCTAGTCTAATTTTTGTATAATGATAGAAGTTGTATCCCTCAATAACGATATCTATCATTATACATTTAAACCTTCTAAGGAGTTGATTTTGCATTAAAGTAAAAGAAATGAGTAAAGAAGAATTACCTAGAGAAAAGGCAGTTAAATATGGAATCCACACATTAAGTAATAGAGAATTACTAGCCTTATTGTTGAAGAGTGGAACACCACAAAAAAGTGTATTTGACCTAGCAGATGAACTATTATTCATTGCACAAGGATTAAGTGGCTTATATGAATTGGAATATTTACAACTTATTCATATTAAAGGTATTCACATGGTTAAGGCATTGGATATTTTGGGCGCAATCGAGTTAGGAAAAAGGCTGTCATTGAGTGAAGCTAAACAATTGCAAACAATGAATGAGCCCATAATAATAGCTCATTATTTTAATCAAAAAATAGGGTTTAAAAAGCAAGAGCATTTTGAAGTGTTATTATTGGATCAAAAAAATAAAATGATACATGAACAAACCCTTTTTATTGGTACTTTATTCTCTAGTATAGTGCATAATCGTGAAATATTTAAACTTGCATTACAATATAGTGCAGCCCATATTATCATTGTTCATAACCACCCATCGGGTGACTGTATTCCAAGTGAACAAGATATTTTGGTAACACAAAACATTGAACAAGCGGGTTATATTATGTCCATTGCCTTGCTAGATCATATCATTGTTGGAAAGAATAATTACTTTAGTTTTAAGGAGCATCAATTAATAGGCTAAAACAACAAGAGAAATACTTGTTGTTTTATGTATTGCATGTTGTTAGTGTGTGCATAATAGTTTATAATGATTAGGTAAAGTTGGTGAAAAGAATGAAATTAAAAAACGTCCATAATGAAGTAAGGAAATTTACACGCATTCAAAAAATATTAATTACTGTTTTAAGTGTCTTCGTTCTAGTGGGTACGATTACTTTTTTCAGTGGGAATAATACAGTATATAGTGCAGCATCAAACTTTTTTAACTTATTAAAATATTCGTTGATTGATCAACCAATTAATACTGTTACCGATTTTTTTAACCAATTGAGCCACTTTCAAGAATTAGATCAAGAAAATGATGCTTTACGTGCTGCTATAGCCAAACAAGAAATGAACCAAGCCCAATTACATGCAATAGAGGCTGATAATAAAGAGTTAAAAGAATTAATGGATTTAGAAACGTTTTCAAATTATACCAAGTTATATGCCAGTGTGATAGCAAGTGATGTAGATGTGTGGAATCAAAGTGTCACAATTAATAAAGGGAGCAAAGATGGAGTGAAAGTCGATATGGCAGTCATCACCAATCTAGGGTTAATTGGAAAAGTAACAAAAGTGCACAATTCTACAAGTGAAGTGAAATTGTTGATATCCGAAAATAAAGATGTCAGTGTATCAATTAAAGTGCAATTAAGTGAGGATACCTATACAACAGGTATCTTACAATATTATGATTATTCAAAAGGTGTATTTGTTGTACAAATATATGATGCTAATGTCGAATTAAGCGAGGGAATGAAAATAATCACTTCGGGCAGTGGTGGCGTATTCCCATCGGGAATTTTAGTGGGTGAAATAAACAGTGTAGATAATTTATATGATTCGAAAGGAAAGATGGTTAGTGTCACACCTAGTGCAGATTTTAATGCATTTAGTTATGTAGCTGTCGCTATTATTGAATAATGGTTTACTATTCATTAATGGCAATCGCTTTTTGCGCAGATTTAATCATACAAGTTTTATTTCCCCCTTTATTTGAAATGAATCAAATGTTTTTTGTGCCTAATATTGCTTTTTGTACCATGATATTAAGCGTTAAAAAATTAGAAAAAGTAGATGCTTACATACTTTGTATGTTTTATGGAATCTTGCATAATTTTATTTATTCAGGAGGAGTTGTGCTCTATGTATTTGTTTATATCATTATGTGCTTTATTACCCGTGTGTGGACACGCTTAATGAATGATTCTGTAGTGGAAAACATTGTATTATGTATGACTACTTTATTTATTAAGGAAGCTCTTGTTTTCGTTTTCTTATTATTCACTACGCAAACCACTATGTCCATTCAACAATGGCTTACTTATCGCATCTTTTTAACGCTATTAGTCAATACTTTATTTGCTACATTTATTGTATTTATGTCCTATCTTAAAGATGTGTATTTGGTACAAAAAGATGTTAAAATTAGAAAAGAAGAAAAATATCATTGGTTTCGTTCAATAAAATAAAGCAAGTATTCGTACTTGTTTTATTTTACTTATGTAATTTATGCTATAATAATGTAGAGTATGGAGGTATTTATGACAATTAAAAAAAGCTTCATTACCTTTATGGTAATTTGTATATTGATGTTGAGTGGATGCCAGTCTCCAAGTGCGTCGGTAAGTGTAACGCTATATCCTATTCAATATTTAGTAGAGAGAATTGGCGGGGAATATGTAGAGGTGAATAATATATCTGATAATACTGTTATTCAAGGGGCTACACCTGTATCCAATTATGAAGAAACATTAGAAAATTCATCAATGTTGTTTTTTATATCCGGTCTAGAGCCTTATTTTGATGTCTATCAAGTAGGAATCCGCAATTCCAATGTCCCGTTAATTGATTTAATGAGTCAAGGTGTATTCTCTAAGTTTGAACGATATACAACAACTACTTCAAACGGTACAACCATTACTGTAGAAACTCCTTTTTATGAAGGAGATACCTTTAGTTTAGTGGACACTTATGATGAAGATCCTAGTTTTTGGATGGATCCAATTGCTATGATAGGAGCTGCAGAAATTGTACGTGACTATTTATCAAGCAAATATCCCGATCATACAGCGTACTTTCAAGAAAACTTTGAAAAGTTAGAAATTGATTTAGCAGTATTGGATTCTAAATACCAAGATTTAAAAAATACTGGTACAAATATTTCCTTTGTTTCGATGAGTCCAAATTTTGGTTCTTGGCAAAAAGCATATGGATTTAATGTCTATCCTGTTATTTTATCTAAATATGGGGCATTACCTTCTAATACACAATTAACGGTTATTAAACAAAGAATTATAGATGATGGAGTTCAATACATTGCAAAAGAAGATAACTTAACACCAGAAATGCAAGTATTATATGCGGAATTGGTAGAAGAGTTAGGATTACAAGAAATTGAATTAAATAATTTGACAACAAGTGGAGAGTCGTTAACGGCTGAAAATAAAGACTATTTAACAATGATGTATGATAATTTAACATCACTAGAAGCTTTGATTCCACAATAGGAGGAGTATATGAAAAAGATACTAATCATAAGTGATTCACATGGGCATGGAGGACGTATTGATTATGTACTAGAAAAAGAAAGTGCAGTAGACACTATCATACATTGTGGTGACTTATGCGAAAACCCAAGTTATTATCCCAATATGCATATAGTAAGTGGAAATAATGATTATTACGATTTACCTCAGCATCTCTTTTTGAAAATAGGAAAGCATAAAGTAATGGTGACACATTCGCACCAATATTCTTATATACGACGAGATGAACAAATGTGGGAAGTGGCAAAAGAAAATCATTGTGATATGATTTGCTATGGCCATTCTCATTTACCGCACATTGAAGAACAAAATGGGATTTTATTCATTAATCCTGGTTCTCTGCAATACAATCGTGATGGTAGTGGACAATCTTATGTTCGTCTATATATCGATGAAGATCGACTAAATCCACAATTAGTGTATATAAAAAGCAACAATTAATTTAAATTGTTGCTTTCTTTTCAGTCGTTTCCGTCTAATTGTAATCGGATTTCTACTATTTTTGCAGCTATCATTTTATATGCGAAGGCATTGGCAGCAAATCGCATAGCTTTTCTTCCGTGTGAATATTCATGAATTGGGATGTGATTATCTTCGTCGTTAATTTGGTAGATTAAGTTTTTAAATGCACTATTCATTTCTTCGCAAAATAAATTATATGCACCTTTTGGTTTTGATACACGACTTTGATACACAATTCCTGCATTGATTTGTGGAATTGTTAGTACTTGTTTCAATGTGGAAATAGCAATCAAGTGTGCTAAATGCACGCGTGTATATTTTTTCTTTTCTGGTTTAGGAATAATACCGTTCTTAACATAATTGTTAATCATAGCCTTTGTAATAACAGGTTCTTCATCACTATCCATGAACCATAGAAGTTTTCGTATATATTGAATCAGTTGCTCACTGTATAAATCAATAGTTGGTAAATTCTCCCATGCTGGTAATGATACTTCATTTAAATCTTGTGCCCATAAATTTAATTTTTGTTGCATCAAGTTATACCTTATAAACAGTTTGGACAGCTAAGCAACCTAATCCACCCTGACAAGTTAATACAGCAGGTAGTGCAATGATTTCACATTCTATATTATCAAAGTGTTTTTTTAATTCACTTTCGACTAAGTATGCATTGTCTAAAGTATCTGCTTCTAATATATAAAATTTGTATTGAGCAGCTGTAATATTTTGTTTCTTAAATTCAGCAATCATAGTATCAATGATTTTTTTATTCGTTCTTGCTAATGAAAATTTATCAACACAGCGACCTTGATCAGCTAAATAGAGTAAAGGTTTTATTTTTAATAAATTGGCAATGTTAGCAGCTGCTGGAGTAACTCTTCCCCCTTTTTTAAGTTGCACAAAGTCTTTTGGATACAAAAAAGAAAATGTATGGTTCATTTTTGTATGAGCCATCGCTAATATTTCTTCAACACTACATTGTGCATCTGCCATAATCTTGGCTTGCATAGCAATATCTTTCATAGAAGCACCCACTGTGCGTGTATCTACAATGATTAATTCATCTATTCCGACTTGCTCCTTTGCAGACAATAAAGCAGAGTAAGTACCTGATAATCCAGAAGAAACAGTAAACAGCAAGATTGCATCATATTGTTTTGCTTTCCATTCTTGCATTAATTCCTCTAATAAACCAATGCTCGGCTGAGAAGTCGTGGGTATATTTCCTTTTCTGATTTCATTGTATAAACCAATATTGTCCATTTCGATATTATCTAAATAGGGTATACCCTCTACTATTAAAGTAAGAGGAATCATTTCAATTTGTAGTTGTTTGGCTTCTTCTAATGTAAAAGCACTTGTACTATCTGTCACAATTAAATAATTTTTCATAATAAAACCTCGTTTCCTTTGTAATATTAACATAATTATAACAACAAGACAATATAGTTTTTAAAACTAGATGATTTTCTCTAATTTGTTGAAAAAGAAAAGATTTTAGCGTAGTATTGTAAGTAGATAGAGGGAGGTGTTTTTATGGAAGCATGCGTTATTCATTTCGGAATGCTAGGAGATATTAGAAGTGTATGTGTACAGCATAAATTATCAACAAAAATTACTTTAGTCGGCGGCTGTTCATGTAGTGGAATACGTATTGAAAGTCAAAATGAAACGGATCAAAAGCAGGCGTTAGTATTAATAAAAGAGTACTTAAAAAGTAAGTATATGTATCTTGTACAAGATGAAAATGATTCTCAAATATACCATCCTGAATCATTGTTGAAATAATTTAAATATCGCTTGACTTATTAGAGATACAGTTGTATTATATATGAGCAAGAAAAGTAAGTAGAAAGAAGAAGTGCCACTTCTCACCTGCTGTCTCAAGACAAAGGTATCACGCTACATCAAAAATGATGAAAATAGTGTAACACAGTGGGCCAACTTTTTGTTTGACTCACTTTTTATATGCTTATACAGGAGGTGGCTATTATCAGAAAAGTAGTTCCAAACAACGTTAATGATGATTTAGTAAATGAAAAAATTCGTTTTAAAGAAGTATTGGTAATCGATGCAAACGGTGATCAATTAGGAGTGAAAACTCGTGATGAGGCATTAAGACATGCCTATGCACAAGAGCTAGATTTATTATGTGTAGCTCCAAAAGCACAAACTCCAGTTTGTAAAATTGTAGATTACGGAAAGTTCCGCTTTGAACAACAAAAAAAAGATAAAGAAGCGAAACGTAAACAACATGTTGTTGAATTAAAAGGGTTGCGTTTGCCACCAAATATTGACAAACATGATTTTGAAACAAAATTAAAACAAGCAAGAAAATGGATTGAAACTGGAATGAAAGTGAAAGTGGATATGCGTTTCCGCGGTCGTTTAATAACAAGAGTTGATGTTGGTAAGAAAGTGATGAATGACTTTGTAGAGCAAATCAGTGATATTGCTATGACAGAGAAAAAGGCATCATTAGAAGGAAATACGATGTCTTGTGTATTAGCACCGAAGAAAAAGTAGTAATTAGGAGGAATAAATTATGCCAAAAATGAAAACACACAAAGGGCTTGCAAAACGTGTAAAGAAAACAGGTTCAGGGAAATTAAAAAGAGGACGTGCTTATACTTCTCATAGATTCCACGGAAAAACTAAAAAACAAAGAAGACATTTAGCGAAAGCTAGTTTAGTTAACAATTCAGATTACAAACGTATCAAATTCATGTTAGCTAAGTAGTAGGAAATAGGAGGATTTAAACATGCCAAGAGTAAAAAATAGTAAAGTAACACGCGCTAGAAGAAAAAAAATTATTAAATTAGCAAAAGGATATTTCGGATCAAAACACACGATTTACCGTACTGCTAACGAACAAGTAATGCATTCATTAAAATATGCTTACAGAGATAGAAGAAACGTAAAACGTGAAATGCGTAAATTATGGATTGCACGTATTAATGCAGGAGCTAGATTAAATGGATTAAGCTACTCAAGATTAACATGTGGATTAAAATATGCTAATATCACAATTAACCGTAAAATGTTAAGTGAAATGGCTATCCATGATGAAAAAGGATTCACTGCAATTTGTGAAGCTGCAAAAGCTGCTTTAGCAAATGGACCAGTTGCTACTCCAGTAGTAGAAAGTATTTGTAACTTAGATTCATTAAAAGTTGCTGAATTACGTGAAATGGCTAAAGAAAAAAACATTTCAGGTTACTCAACGATGAAAAAAGCTGAATTAATTGAAGCTTTAGCATAAGACTAAATTAAAACACGACAAAATTTGTCGTGTTTTTTTTACCAATGCACTTCTCTATACAAAAATCTGTTTTACTTATCACATTCATAATCCGACGCTTGTCAGATAATAGAGAGCCACATAACAAAGAGTGTCATTCTTTCCTTGTTAATGCATTGTATTTATCTTGTGCAATTTGATAATAAACTTCCTCTTTTCTTTGTTCATACATCATCATTGCCCAATTGCACCATAATACATTTTGAAAAGTCTCCATCTTTTCTAATTGCTCATAAGGTATACTTTGTTCTTGAAAGTAAGCTTGATAAAAGCGTTCACGTAAAGTGTTATCAAAGATTTGATTTTCTCCTAAAAAAGAAATAACATCAAATAATGGATCATTGCTAGCTGCATATTCATAGTCAATCAAATAATCACGTTGTTTGGTGTATAAGATATTACCGTGCACAAAGTCATTATGACACAAACACGGTTTATATTCTTTTTGTGCAATATGTCTAATCACCTCTTCATAAGGAGATAAATCAAAAAATGGTTGTGTTACATGACTTTGATAAAGGCGTAATTTGTCTACACTATTAAATGAAAAGTCGACATTTTCTAATTGATGTAAGGTACGCATTAAGGTAGCACATCGTTCTATTTTATCGTGTTCTAGACATTCTTCATAATCAAGTGCATCTGGTATATAAACACTTATTTTAACTCCTGTATCGGCATTAAAATATACTGTTTCACTATCTAAACATTTTACATGTTGCATAACTTGTTCTTCTTGTTTACGATTCATAATCGCTTGTTCTGGATAAGGAATACGGACTACGTATTGCTTATCTTGGATAGTTAATAAATAGTTTTTATTGGTAAGACCTTTATGTAGAGGAGTAAAGCCGTATGTTGTTGTATGAAATATTTCTTTAATTACTGTATGTATCATTTTATCACCGTTATTATCATATCATAAATCTAGTAATGAAGGGAAAAATTTGGTAGAATGGTAAGGCAAAGAAGGTGACCTATGAACATATTATTCACAACATTAAACTGTAAGTATATTCATAAAAATTTAGCATTACGTTGGCTATATGTAGCCAATTCCCAAAAACATACTGCTCGAATTAAAGAGTTTACAATTAAGCATAGTATCGATGAAGTTGTACAACAACTCATACAAAGCGAAAGTGATGTCATTGCTTTTAGTGTGTATATTTGGAATATTGAAGAAACGATGCAAATTATACAAAAAGTGAAGCAACAAAGTAATGCACATATTGTCATTGGTGGGCCTGAAGTGACTTACGAATCATTTGATTTAATCAACCAAGGAGTAGATGCTATTTGTTTAGGGGAAGCAGAAACTTCATTTTATGAATACATAGCTATGCTAGAGGCAAAAGAAAATTATGAAATAGCAGGTATCTATACAAAATCATATCCGAATCAACAAGTGATTCAATGTGACTTAACGACAATTGAGCAATTGCCTAGTCCTTACTTTTTAGACATTGATAAAGCAGAAATGGATAAGCGATACTTCTACTTTGAAACGAGTAGAGGCTGTCCTTACGATTGCCAATATTGTTTAAGTAGTAGTGAATCCAAAGTGAGAATGTTTAGTGAAGACTATATTTTTGCGCAACTAAAACAAATTAGTCAATCTTCTATTAAAACAGTCAAACTACTAGATCGTACCTTTAATGTGCAACCTAAACGAGCATTAAAGATAGCGCGCTATATGAATGAACATTGCCAAAATCAAATTTTTCAATTTGAAATGGTAGCAGAAACATTAAGTGAAGAATTACTAGTTTTCTTTGAAGAAGAAGCTGATAAGTCTAGATTTAGATTTGAAATTGGTATTCAATCCTTTCATGCACCAACTTTACGTGCTGTTAAACGAATTCAAAATAATGAACGGTTAATTGAAGTCTTAAAACGTCTACAAAAAGCAGGAATTGTTATGCATACGGATTTAATAGCTGGTTTACCATATGAGAGTTATGAACAATTTAAGCACTCATTTAATACATTATTTGATTTGCATACAAGTGAAATACAATTAGGTATTTTAAAATTACTAAAAGGAACTGCACTTAAACAAATGCAAGACGCCTATGGATTTAAATACAATGCACACCCACCATATGATGTAACAGCAACAAAATGGTTAACCCATGAGGAAATGGTTCAAATTAATGCATGTGCCTATGCAGTAGAAAAACTGTATAATCATGGCCGTTGTCAAACGAGTATTGATGTCTTGTTAGAACAGGGATTATATAGTGATGCATTTTCATTATTTAGTGCAGTAGGGATGGTATTGCAACAACAGCCTCACTACCAATTAAAAGATATTTTTATCGCATTGAAACAAGTGATTCATCAAAAATCCATGTTAGTAGATGCTATTTTAAATATTGATTACTATCATTTATTTAAAAACAAAGTGAAACGATTTGGAGAAGAATGGTATACTATAGAAGAAAGAAAAGCAATCGCTAAAATGATGTTTAATGCGCAACTAGTTGATCAATATGGTATGCATCATTCTTTAGCTATTGATAAAATTTTTTATAATGAACAAATAGTAGATTTAGTTTGTGTATACAAAGGTCAAAATCTACCAACACGTTATATTGTATATAAAGGAGAAATTAAACTATATGAGTAAAGAAATTGTTATTGCAACTAAAAATGCAGATAAGGTCAGTGAGTTCAAACAAATATTAGAGCCACTTGGTTATTGTGTAAAAAGTTTGTTTGATATACAAGACGATTTGGGTATTGAAGAAACGGGTACTACTTTTGAAGAAAATGCATTAATCAAAGCACGAGCTTTGTATAAACACTTAAATATGGCTGTCATCAGTGATGATTCAGGTATTTGCATTAACCATTTAAATGGGGAGCCGGGGGTGTATTCTGCTCGTTTTCTTGGAGAAAACACTAGCTATGAATATAAGAATAATTATATCATTGAACAATTAAAAAATGCGCAAGACAGAGGGGCTCAGTATGTATGCGCTATGGCTTATATTGATCATGTAGGCGTAGAGCATATCGTAAGAGGGGAATGCATAGGTAGTATTGCCAGTGCACCAGAAGGAAACAAAGGCTTTGGATATGACCCAATCTTTTATTATCCACCATTTAAGACCACATTAGCTAATGTAAGTGAAGAACAAAAGAATAGTATTTCGCATCGTGCAAAGGCAGTAAAATTATTGCTAGAAAGGATTCAATAATTATGTTACATATCGTTTTATATGAACCAGAAATACCACAAAATACAGGAAACATCATGCGCACTTGTGTGGCAAGTGGCTGCCAATTACATTTAATTGAACCATTAGGTTTTCAATTAGATGAAAAGCATTTAAAAAGAGCAGGGATGGATTATCGAAATGAATTAGTGTATACGACTTATCCAAATTTTAATGCCTTTAAACAAGCCAATCCAAGTGGTCACTATTATTTTGTGACACGTTATGGTAATGTACCACCTGAAACATATGATTATACAAAATGCGAAGGCGATATTTACTTGATTTTTGGAAAAGAGAGTAGTGGTATTCCAAAAGAATTACTACAGGGTTACTTAGACCAATGCATGCGCATTCCAATGATTGCTAGTGCGCGTAGTTTGAATTTAAGCAACTGTGTAGCCATTGTTGCGTATGAAGTATTAAAACAATTAGGGTATCCAAATCTAGTTCAACATGAATGCATAAAAGGAGAGGACTTTTTAACACGTGAATAAAGATTACACAAAACATGTGTATGCACTTTTTTTTGGTGTGGTCATAATAGGGTGTTTCATTCCCATTCAAATTGCTTTTATGATTCTAAACATTGATGAGATACAATCTTTTTATGAATTATTACATCATCCACTCATCAATCATACATATGTAACACGAATAGCATTAGAAAATTTAGATTATCGTTTATTTGAATTGTCGCACTTAGTGTATACACTGTGTACGCAACTATCTTATTTTAATTTACTTGTCATTGTATTATGGTCATATTTACTTGCAGCTAGACAAGAAAGTCTGACAAAACATTATTATATACATGTCGCAAACATAAGTTTTACATATGTAGGTGGATTGCTTAGTATTATACTTATATTTTTAATTGGATTTCAAGCAAGTAGTGTTGGAGCAGTGCTTAATTTAATTCATATTTGTATGAATTTATTTATTGGATTGCATGTTTTATTACTAATACAATCCGGTTATGCATTATATGTTTTATATAATAAAAAAAAGTAGCGATTAATAATCCGCTACTTTTACTTCTACAACACCTTCTACTTCTTCTAATAGCATGGCCTCAATTCCTAATTTCAGGGTATCATCTAGTGCTGTACAATCCATACAGGCACCACGCATAAACACATATACAATACCAGTTTCTTCATCGAAACTAGAGAACTCAACATCTCCACCATCACGTTGCAAATAAGGTCTTATTTTTTCTAATACTTCTATAATTTGTGATTCTTTTGTACTCATAGTCCACCTCGCTTAATTATTATAGCATACTCTTTTAATATTATGCTATAATATACACTAGAAGTGGGGTGATTTTTTTGATATACCAAAATGGAGAGATTGTAGAAGGTGAAATTACAGGAGTGCAACCATACGGGGCTTTTGTGAAACTAGAAAACAATCAGTATGGATTAGTTCATATCTCTGAAATATCTAGAGATTATATTAAAGATATTCATCATTTTGTGAAAGTGAATCAAAAGATAAAAGTGAAAGTCATTGATTATGATCAAGATAGTTCGCACTACAAATTATCATTGAAAGCTTTACAAAGTAATTTGTCAAAAGAAAAGCGTAAAACCCATCGTAGTGTCAAATTGCCAAAGATGGAATTAGGCTTTTCTACGATTGAAAAACACTTGGAAAAATGGATAAAAGAAGCGAAAGCTAAATAGGAGGAGTTATGATTAAATTCGATAGTTCAAATGCATTTTTAAAGGAAGAGATTACTAATTATCAAGAACAAGTAAATACTTTACATGAAGCACTTATCAATAAAACTGGAGCTGGAAATGATTTTCTAGGTTGGGTCGATTGGTGTCATGAATACGATAAAGCAGAATTTGCACAAATTAAACAATCTGCACAATTTGTAAGGGAAAACTGTGATGTATTTATTGTATGCGGAATTGGAGGTTCTTACTTAGGAGCAAGAGCAGCCATTGAAATGATTAATGGAATCTATGCAAATAAAAAACCAGAAATTATCTTCTTTGGAAACACATTCTCTTCTACTTATGTAGCACAAGTATTAGAGTACATTAAAGATAAGTCTGTTTGTGTAAATGTTATTTCTAAATCAGGTACAACAACTGAAACAGCTTTAGCGTTCCGTTTATTAAAACAATTTATGGAAGCAAAATATGGAAAAAAAGAAGCAAGTCAACGTATTTTAGCGACGACTGATAAAGAAAAAGGAACACTTCACGATATTGCATTGAAAGAAGGATATGAGACATTCTCCATTCCAAGTGATATTGGAGGAAGATTTTCAGTTATTACAGCAGTAGGGTTATTACCGATTGCTGTAGCAGGAATTGATATTGATGAGTTAATGGATGGAGTTGCACAAGCATTCGCTGATTTTGCAGATCCAGATTTAACTAAAAATAGTGCATATGCCTATGCAGTAGCAAGAAGAATTCTTCAAAATCAAGGGAAAGATGCAGAAATGTTTGTATCTTATGATTTAAACACAACGATGCTTGCAGAATGGTGGAAGCAATTATTTGGTGAGAGTGAAGGAAAAGATGAAAAAGGTATTTTACCATGTAGTGGCACGTTCTCAACGGATTTACATTCTGTTGGACAATTTGTACAAGATGGTAAAAAAGTCTTATTTGAAAGTGTTGTAACATTTGAAAAACCATTATTAGATCTTACTTTCCCAAGCGATGAAGAAGATGCAGATGGAATGAACTACTTAGCTGGTAAATCAATTGACTGGGTTAATAAAATGGCGATGCAAGGAACTTTACAAGCACATGTAGAAGAAGGAAATGTACCTAACTTATTGATTACTGTACCAGATATGAGTGCTAAATCATTTGGTTACTTAGTGTATTTCTATTTCAGAGCTTGTGCAATGACTTGTTATATGCTAGATATTAATCCATTTAACCAACCAGGTGTAGAAGTATATAAGAAAAACATGTTCAGATTATTAGGAAAAAATTAATGTAATGAAGGAATAGGTCACTATTCCTTTTTTCTAAGATGCAAAAAAGATTATTTGAAGTCATTTGTCATAGCTGTAATCGAACTTGGACAATACAAAGGGATAGTGTAGTGCATGCGCAAATTGAAAAACAATTAAAAAGAAGTATATTGCAACGCCAATATTTTACTTGTCAGTGCAGGCATTGCGGTAGTTGTATTCCCTTTTATTTTCCTTTTGTCTATATTGATACAAAGCAAAAAGTACTTATTACTTTACAAATTGATCCCCAAAAATTAGGTCGGTTAAGTCATTATGAACATTATATGCAAACTTCTGTAGAGAATGAACAATCACTTATTCAAGAAATTTTAATAAGCGATTATGACTTAGATATACAAAAAATAAACCAAGTGAAACAAAGCTTACAACACAGATATTTGAACATGTATGTTGATAGTATTGAAAATGATTATGTTTGGTTTAGTAGTGATGAACAATCGTTTGGAATAGCGATTCAATCTATAAAAAAATAAAAGCAATGTCGTGCTTTTATTTTTTTATAGGATGTCGAATAATAGTTTTCAATTGCTAGCTTGCTGTAGTTGAATAATACTTTAGCGTGGTAGTATTCTTTCTTGCTTCTTAAAATCATATGCCATGGTAGTCACCTCTTTTACTATAGTATACAAGAAAAGGACATGATTGAACATGTCCTTTATCATCTTATGGTTGGGTTGCCCCGGTGTTAGTAGAATGATCTCCCTCACCTGTAGAATTATCTTCTCCATTACCATCGCCACCTTCCGGAGGAAGGGTAGGGTCGGTTGTGGTAATTTGATAAATTGGGCGGATTGTTAAGTCGGCTTGCACAGATGAGAAATCACTATCCCATCCTATAAATTCATATCCTTCAATAGTAGGTGCCACAGGTGCGCTCGCACTTGCTCCACTTTCTATGCTTGAGCTGGATAATACATTTCCATTTACATCCATAAAAGTAACTGTAAAATAAGTTATTTCTTCCGGTTCTTCTTCAGGGATATCCTCTGTATCACTTTCTTGAGATACTAATGAATCATCTCCTATTTGGTAAGAAGAGTAGTCGGAACCTGCATATACGATGTTGTAATTTGTTTGATAATCGCTCTCTATTGATAAGTTAGAAATATCAAATTGGAAAGTGTTAAAAGTAGCAGGGTTTTTAAATAAGTAATATAAGTTATATAAATTCATTACATCATATTCATTTAATATATAGCAACTTAATAACGTGTTTCCCATGCTGGCTGTCACCAAACTGTCTGAATATCCATTTTCTAGCGTGCTGGAACCAGTTGTCCATGGAAGTAACTTTTCTAATTCATAACTCACAAATTCATTAATTTGTGATTCACTGATGTTAGTAGTAATATAGTTTGGTAAAATGCTTAATAATTCAGGTATTCTAGTTGCTCCATCAATACTAACTGCTTTTGTAATAATTGCCTCAATAATTTGTTGTTGTGCTTTAGTACGACCAATATCGCCTACACCTGCACTACTACGGTGTCTAGAATAAGCTAATGCTTGTTCTCCATCTAGTGTTTGTAATCCTGCTTGTAAAGTGATCAGATCCTCAGGGGCATAACTACGTTCTGAATTTTGTTCACTAAATGCATATTGTACATCCACATCGACGCCACCTAAAGTATCTACGATTTCAATTACACTTGAAAAATTCACTTTCACATAGAAGTCGATATCAAATCCGACTACATTTTCAATGGATTCTTTTGTGTTTTCAATGCCATAAGCACCTGTATGAGTTAATTTATCGTTGGCTCCACCTAATGCTAAGTTAGGAATGAAAGAATCTCTTGGGAAGGACACAATTTCCACATGGTTAATTGCAGGATTCACAATTAAGATCATATTCACATCAGATAAACTATTTGATGTCGTACTTGCTTTATTGTCACTCGCACTTAATAGAACAGTAAATACATCTTTTGTCAGATCAATATTAGAAGTATCTTCTGATTGTACAGCTTCAATTTCTTTTTCTACCGAATAAATTTCTTTTGTTTGCTGGTAAAACTCTGGTAAAGTATCTTCTAAACTATTTAAGTAAGGTTCAGAAATAATCAATGCATCGATTTCGTTATTTAATAAGTTTTGTGCTAATTCAATATAGTTGTTCCCCGAAACATATTGCACATCATTTACATCTTCATTAATAGAGTCCATAGCGAATTGAGCATTTTCGATATCAATACCATCTTGGTATCCTACTTGAACCCCTTCTAAATCAGCTACTTCACTCAATGTTGAATCTTTATGTGTCAACACTAAGATTTCCATTGTGTTGGTATCATGCACTTGTGTAATCTTTTTAGTTGCTTCACTTGTACGATTAATATAAAGTGTAGTCACACTGATTAATGCAATACTCATTACTATAATAAACCCTCTTCGCAAATACGTAATTAGTTTATTAAACTTTTTAAAATGTAAAGTTAAACATAATAAGAATAAGATAGACAAGAAAGCAATGGCAACTAAGCGATAATTTAAAGGTATTAATTTTAAATTATAAATGCTGTAGTTTGTCCAAATAGTAATCAATAAATAGATACATACTAGTATATGATCTATTGAAATTTTCTTTTTCATAAAACTCACCTCTGTTTTTTATTATATAATAATAATAAGAAATTCACAAATTTAGTTTATGTGAAAAATACGTAAAAAAGGTATTGCCTTGCAATACCTTAGTATAAAATCATTTCATAATTATTTTCATATGAAGAATGATCTTTATATAATTCATTAATATCAAATGAGAATTCACTAAATGTGTGGTCTTGTTTAGTTAGTTCATAAATAGCGTTTACTAATTGCACATCTTGATTTGCTAAGTAGTAGACACTCACTAATTGATAAGGCGTGCTAGCTGTATAATTTAAATCAGGAATTCCATGACTTAAAGTAACGGTATCAATTGTCCAAGGCTCTAAAGTATCTAGTTGATATTTAATAAATACTTTCATTTGATTAGTAGAGAAATTGGTTAAGACGTATTCTGGAATTATTTTTAATAAGGCATCCACTTTTGTGGTAAGTCCCTCAGGTGTTAGTAAGTTTGATAACATTCCTTTGATAACATTTATTTGTGCTTGATTTCTACCTAAATCTTGATCAATATATGAATCACGATGTCTAGTGTAAGCAAGAGCACTGCGCCCATCTAATACTTGGGTGCCAGCTTCTATACAAATAATGTCTTCTTGGGCGAAACTTCTATTTTCATCTTGCTCGCAAAATGTAATAGGCACATCAACAGTAATGCCACCAAGCGTATCGACAATATTAATAATTGAAGTGAATGATACTTTTATATAAAAGTCTATTTCAATATCAAAAGCACGCTCTAATGCAAGCAAGGTATTATTCGCACCATTTTGTCCAGTGTGTGTTAATTTATCACTCGTGTTACCATAAGCAGGGTTTGGTATATACGCATCACGAGGAATGCTAATTGCACTAATATGATGAGAGATTGGGTCAATCACTAATAACATATTCATATCTGTTTTACTTAAATCACCTGGTTCATCAGAACCACTTATTAAAATAGTAAACACTTCCTTTGTGATATCTTTATCCAAATGATCAGCACTTAATTCGACTTCGTAATGAAAGTCTTGTAAGTGGATAAAGTCAGTATCGATGGCAAAATCATCTGATAAGGAAGTTATCATATTTTGATTAATGATAGCGGCATCTACATAACCATAGTATAGATCATTCATCATAGAATGATAATCACTGTATTCAACATAATCAATAGCTGTATGATTGGTATCGATTTGTTCTTGTACATATACGCTCGCTTCTTTATCACTACCTAATTGGATGGCCACTTTCTTCCCACTTAAATCAGCTGTTGATGTGACAACTGCATCAAAGTATTCGTGACTAGCTAAAGAATATAATGTCATATCTGTTATGACGATTTCACTGCTTGGTTGGAAACCTAGACTATCAAATAATTGGTCGAAGCTATCTATTTTAGAATTGACAAACATCTGGATAGCACAAATTCCTATAATAAATATTTTTCTGAAAAATCGAATAAAAACAGTTTTCCCTTTTAATAATAATAAATAAATAATAAATAATATTAAGATACAAGCAAGTGCAATCCAAGTAAGCAAAGTACTATATCCATGTATATTTAGTAATAAAACCGTTGCCATAATAGCATACGCTAAAATCAACACTAAATCGAGCAGATTTCCAAATGAAATACCACGTTTCTTTTTTTTCACTTGTTTTCTTTTCACTGTATTCACCTCTTCTAATCATTATATAATATTTTCCATTATAAATCATGTTTTTTAAAATATTCATCATTTAAATTTATAAGATTTCATGAAAAAATAAAGCACATTTATAGTATAATATACAAATGAGGTAAAGCATATGAAACAATTAACACAATTAAATCCAAAACAATTAGAAGCTGTTACAAGTGTTGACTCTCACATTCGTATCGTTGCTGGTGCAGGAAGTGGAAAGACGCGTGTAGTGACAACTCGTATTGCTTATTTGATACAAGAAGTAGGTGTACTAGCGCATAGAATATTAGCTATTACATTTACCAATAAAGCTGCCAATGAGATGAAAACAAGAATTACTAGTTTGTTAGATGGCAATCAAACAGGTGTGAAAGTCAGCACGATTCACTCTTTATGTGTACGAATTTTAAGAGAAGATATTCGCCATCTGCACTATCCGCAAAGTTACACCATTTTGGATAGTGATGATCAAAAAACAATATTAAAAACAATATATAAACAATTAGATGTAAGTATTAAAGACATATCTTTAAATCAATCACTAGGTTATATATCAGACAAAAAATGCGGATTCATTGGCGTGGAAGAAGCCATTGCCACAGCCAATACTTATACAACAGAAGTTATGAAAGCCCAAATATATGATTTATATACAAAAAAATTAAAAGAAATGTATGCATTAGATTTTGATGATCTAATTTTATTTGTTTATAAATTATTTGAAGAACATCCAAACGTCCGTGAAAAATGGCAAAATCGTTTTGATTATATTCATGTAGACGAGTTTCAAGATGTCGATGTGATTCAATATGAAATTGTGAAAAATTTAGTAAAATACGACTCTAAGTTATGTGTAGTAGGTGATCCTGATCAAACGATTTATACATGGCGTGGAGCAGATGTTGATATTATTATGAACTTTGAAAAAGACTTTAAACAAAGTAAAAGCATTGTATTAAATGAAAACTATCGTAGTACGCCCGCCATCTTACAAGGAGCAAATAGTTTAATCAAAAACAATACGTATCGTATTGATAAAGATTTATACACCAATAATAGCGGAAGTGATTTAATTACGCACTATACAGCAAGTGATGAACAAGATGAAAGTTTATGGATTGCGAAAAAAATCAAACAAATATATAGTCAGACTAATGCTTATAAAAAAATAGCTATTTTATATCGCTCAAACTATTTATCCAGAGGGTTAGAAAAAGCCTTTTTAGACTACCAAATACCATATCGTATTTACGGTGGAGTAAAATTCTTTGAACGCCAGGAAATAAAAGATGCAATTTCTTATTTGCGTTTATTATTAGTAAATAATGAAGCCATTGAATTAGCGGTACGCCGCGTAATCAATGTGCCTAAAAGAGGAGTCGGGCCAAAATCGATAGCTAATCTAGAAGAATTAAGCACACAGCATGGTTTGAATTTTTATGATACGTTAAAGCAATTTTCTATTGCGAAAGGTGCTACACAAAACAAAATCAATCAATTTATTACTCTAGTAGAAACCTATCGTGCTAAAGTGAGTGACTTTAGTATATCTATCTTATTAAAAGGATTGTTGGAAGAGAGTGGATATTATAAATTATTAGAAGATAACCAAGAAAGCGAACGTTTAGAAAATTTAAATGAATTGGTTGCAGATATAGAACGTTTTGAAAGCGAAGAAAATGCAACGTTAGAAGAATACTTACAAATGATTTCTTTATATACAGACACTAGTGAAGAACAAGAACAAAAACAAGACTTTGTGCAAATGATGAGTATTCATGCTGCGAAAGGATTAGAATTTGATACGGTCTTTGTGTATGAATTAAGCGAAGGGGTATTCCCCAATGAGAAGAGTGTAAATGAAGGGGGAAAACATGCTTTAGAAGAAGAGCGCCGTTTGGCTTATGTAGCGTATACAAGAGCTGAAAAAAAATTATATATTACCAGTTCACAAGGATATAGTTTTGTCTTACAAAAGATGAAAACATCATCGCGTTTCATTAAAGAAATAGATGATGAAGTAATAGAATTAGTAAGTAATAAGCCAAGTTATCAAAGTTTAGAGTACAAATACAATAAAGGAGATGCTAGTATTGCAGCTCAAAAACCATTAACGAATACAAAGGGAAGTCAAACTAAGTTAAAAAAAGGTGACTTAGTTACGCATACAGTATTTAAAGATGGGGTGGTGATAGCGGTTCGTGAGGGAGTAGTAGAAATTGCATTTGATAAAAAATATGGAATACGCAAATTGTCATCTACACATCCATCCATTACTAAAAAATAGGAGAACACAATGGAAACAAAAGCTAGAATAGAACAGTTAATAACAATGTTAAATACCTATGCGCATGCATATTATACGTTAGATAATCCGATTGTTGAGGATGCTGAATACGACCGCTACTACCAAGAATTAGTAGCATTAGAACAAGCTTATCCACAATATAAAAGGGATTACTCACCAACGGTTAAAGTAGGTGGTAAATTATTAGATGGATTTAAGAAAGTTCAGCATAAACGAGCTATGCTAAGTTTACAAAATGCATACAACCTAGAAGACTTATTAGCTTTTGCTTCTAGAATAGAAAAAGAAGTGGGGCAAGTACAGTATGTAGTCGAATTAAAAATAGATGGTTTGGCGATGTCTGTACAATATGAGCAAGGTATATTTAAACAAGCATTGACACGTGGAGATGGTAGTCAAGGCGAGGATGTAAGTGAAAATGTACGCTTAATTAAAAGCTTACCCTTACAAATACCAACGTTAGAGCCATTAGAAATACGGGGAGAAGTATTTATGCCTAAAGCTTCTTTCTTTGCAATTAATCAAGAAAGAGAGCGATTAGAAGAACCTGTCTTTGCGAACCCTAGAAATGCAGCAGCAGGAAGTATTCGACAACTCGATACAAGCATTGTGGCAAAACGTCAATTAGATGCTTTTTGGTATCAAGTAGGAAATGAAGATGAATTAGAAATGACAACACATGCACAAGCGCTGCTACTCATGAAAGAAAATGGACTTAAAGTCAATCCAGAATATCGCGTGATGGATACCATGCAAGAAGTGTATGCTTATATTGAAGAGATTACTAACCGTAGAGATGAATTTGCTTATGAAATTGATGGTGTGGTGATTAAAGTTAATTCACTACTAGCGCAACAACAATTAGGTTATACAGCTAAAACACCAAAATGGGGAATTGCCTATAAATTCCCAGCACAAGAAGTTGTGACAAGATTACAAGATATTACTTTAAGTGTCGGTCGTACTGGTAAAGTGACACCCAATGCCCAACTTGAAAGTGTGATGGTTGCAGGAAGCAAAGTGAGTGCTGCTCAATTGCATAATGAAGATTATATTATGACGAAAGATATTCGAATTCATGACTTTGTAATAGTTAGAAAAGCAGGAGATATCATTCCTGAAGTTGTGGCACCGATTATTGATAGAAGAGAAAAGGGAAGTCAACCCTATATTTTCCCAACAAACTGTCCAATTTGTGCGCATCCATTAGTTAGAAAAGCACAGGAAGCAGCTCATTATTGCATGAACTTGGATTGTGAAGCTAGAATTGTAGAGCGTATGATTCACTTTGCGAGTCGGGATGCAATGAATATTGATGGTCTAGGTGATAAAAAAGTGGAATTTTTATATAAACAAGGGATGATTCATACGATTTGTGATATTTATACTTTATACACAAAAAAAGAAGAACTATTAAGTTTTGAAGGGTTTCAAGAAAAAAGCGTGAACAACTTATTAGTAGCAATTGAACAAAGTAAACAAAACCCATTAGAAAACTTATTGTTTGGATTAGGAATTGCCCAAATTGGAAAAAAAGGGGCTAAAATACTAGCTCAACACTTTGATTCGTTGGAAGATATAAGTCAAGCAAGTGTAGAGCAATTACAAGATATTAAGGATATTGGTAATATTACTGCGCAGTCAATTGTGGCTTATTTTCAAGATGAAATACATCAAGAAATGCTTGCACAATTAAAAGATTTTGGATTACGTACTAAAAGTGATAAAATAGAAATTGTAGAATCTATGTTTACTCATAAAACTGTCGTGTTAACTGGTACTTTACAACAATTAAAACGCGATGAAGCTAAAAAGATTTTAGAATCGTTAGGGGCGAATGTAACGGGCAGTGTATCGAAGAAAACAGATTTAGTTATATATGGAGAACAAGCAGGTTCGAAATTAGAAAAAGCAAAAAGTTTGGGCATTGCATTAATGGATGAACAAAACTTTATAGATGAGGTTAATCATGAAAAAATATAGTGCGATTATACTTGCCTTCTTATTGATAATGAGTGGGTGTACAACAAAAGATACAGAACAAGAAACAACAATAACAACAAAACCGGTAACAAGTGATGGGTATCGAATTGTGATTCCCTTTAGCGAGAGTGATGCCACCCAAACACATATTACATTTAATCGTAGCGGATATGATGTTATGGCAGCAGGTGAAGGGTTGATGCGCTATTCCAAAGAATATTTTTCTGTCGATAATTATTATTTACAAGATGGGCAATTATTAGATCGTGACCAATTACAAGTCAACACTTACTTTGGTGATCAAGAAGGTTTATTAGGTTTTAAAAGTGATGAGAACCCTTATGGATTAAATCCAGAAAAAGGAAGTCAATTGCCAATTGATGAAACAACTAGTATTGCAGTCAGTGGACAAACGATACCTATTGTTGATATAATCGAATATAACTTTCACAAAACAAGTGATGCGAGTCAAGAAATAGAAGGGATATCACTAGCTATTATTGTCAACCGTAATGTATTAGATGAGCAAGGAAATAAATATGTCATCAGTGATGAAAACTTACAAATTATAGGAGAGGAAGCATCTAGAAATATTGTAAGCTATATTAAATCAATGCCAGAAGTATCTAGTAAAACACCAATCATGGTTGCGTTGTTTAGTGCGGAAAGCAGTGATTCAAACTTAGCAGGTCATTTTTTCTCTTCTGGATATGGGGTGAGTAGTATTGATCAATTCAAAGCGATTAATGAACAATGGGTATTATATCCAGGGGATGTTGCCTCTACATTAGATCCCAGTGTAAGCTCTCAATTTGAAGCATTACGTAAATCATTACATATGTTCTTACCTAATGATGTAAGTATTGTTGGAAAAGGGTTATTCTTGAACAATCAATTAAATCAATTAGATATTACGATTCAAACCCAAGCTAAAACATATGTAGAAAACTTAGCACTTGTCCAACAAGTTGATCAATTGCTAACGAATTTTACTGGTGATTACTATGGAATTCATGTGACATTCCAAAGTAATACAGAATCTTTTGCAGTGATACAACGCGAAATAGGATCACAAAATACAACAATTATTATGCAATAAAGGAGCCGTTATGGAAAAATATAGTAAAGAATATTTTAAACACTTAGCCAATCAAATTATGTTTGATTTAAGTGATACAGAAGTAGAAGAGTTACAAGAAGACTTCAAAACACTAACCAAACAAATGGAATTATTAAATCATATTCCTACTGATCATGTCAGTGAAATGATTTATCCATTTGATGAGGATACAACGTATTTAAGAGAAGATGTAATCAGTCATGAACTTACACAAAAACAAGCATTATCCAATGCTCCTTTAGTGAAACAAGATATGATTGTCGTACCAAAGGTGGTAAAGTAATATGAAATTAAATGAATGTATAAATAAAAATATCACAGAGGTATGTCAAAAAGCATTGCAAGAGGCTAAAGTAAGTCAAGAAGATTTAAATGCAGTCGTTACATTTGTGGAAGTAGAAGATCAAATTCAAGCACTACAAGGTAATACACATTCTCCTTTTTATGGGGTGCCAATTGCCTTAAAAGATAATGTGAGTACAAAAGGGATTACGACGACTGCATCGAGTCGTATTTTGAGTAATTATGTACCTGTTTATGATGCCACAATTACTAAAAAATTGAAAGAAGCTGGAGCAATCGTCATTGCGAAGACAAGTATGGATGAATTAGGTATGGGTGGTACGAACATGAATGCCTACACAGGAAAAGCGAACAATCCTTATGACTTAGAACGTATTACAGGAGGAAGTAGTGGGGGAAGTGCAGCCCTTGTTGCAAAAGGGATTGTCCCCTTTGCAATTGGTACCGATACTGGTGATAGCGTACGTAAACCAGCGAGTTATTGTGGAGTAGTAGGAGTTAAGCCAACATATGGAAGAATTTCACGTTATGGAATTATCCCGTATGCTTCTAGTTTAGACCATGTAGGATACTTTACAAGTAATGTAAAGGATGCAGCTATTGCACTAGAAGTGTTAGCTGGAAGAGATGATTTAGATATGACCTCTTCTACGCGTGAGGTAGAAGCATATGCCACTTTATTAAATAGTGATGTAAAGGGAAAACGTATTGCTATTATTGAAAATGTACAAGATGCCATTACAAACGATGTGATTAAAACTAGTTTTAATCAAATTGTAGAACAATTAAAGCAACGCGGTGCAATTGTGGAGTCAGTACGTTTTAATGAGGCTCACATGAAAGCATTATTACCGACTTATTATGTGTTGAGTAATGCAGAAGCTACAGCAAACCATTCTAACTTAGATGGTATTCGTTTTGGTATGCGAGAAGAAGGAAATGATTTAGAAGAAATCATGACACGTTCTCGTACGAAAGGATTTAGTAGTGCAGTACGTAAACGTTTTGTCATAGGTTCTTACTCTTTACATGTTGAAAACCAAGAAAAATTATATAAAAAAGCACAACGTGTACGTCGTGTTCTTGTTAATGAATTAAAAGAAGTCTTATCAAAATATGATGCACTTTTAGCAAGTGCTGCTGGAAGTGTAGCACCATACCCAAATGAAAAATGTGGAGAAGACTTAAGCGTATCCCATTTGGTAGCAGAAAATCATATGTTGTTAGGTAACTTCAGTGGATTCCCTTCGATGACAATCCCACAGGTAATGGTTGATGGATTACCAGTAGGAATTAATGTGATGACAAATGCATTTGATGAAACGGGCATGTTTGTTATTGCTAAAGCCATAGAAGAAATCACAGGATTAGAAGACTTACAGGTAGGAGGTAGTAAATAATGAATTTTGAAACAGTAATTGGAATAGAAATCCATTGTGAATTAAAAACCCACACAAAAATGTTTTCTGGTGCTGCTGTAGACTTTGCCAGTGCACCAAACACCAATACAAATGAAATTGATTTAGGAATGCCAGGTATTTTACCAGCAGTCAATAAAGAAGCTGTTGCCAGTGCTATACGTGCTTGTAGTGCATTACATTGTGAAATAGATCCTTTAATTAAATTTGATCGTAAAAATTATTACTATTCTGATCTACCAAAAGGGTTTCAAATTACACAACAATTTTACCCAATTGGAAGCAATGGAAAAATTGTAATTGAAACAGATACAGGACCAAAAGAAATTCGTATTAATCGAATTCATATGGAAGAAGATACAGCGAAACAATTACATCAAATAGATGGGAGTTATATTGACTTTAATCGTGCTGGGACACCACTTGTAGAGATTGTAACAGAACCAGATATGTCAAATGCAAAGGAAGCTGCAGCTTACGTTGAAAAAGTAAGAAATATGCTTTACTATTTAAATGTGAGTGATTGCAAAATGGAAGAAGGTAGTATGCGGTGTGATGTGAATATTTCATTGCGTCCATATGGATATAAAGGATATGGAGTGAAAAGTGAAATTAAAAACTTAAACTCAATTAGTAATGTGCAAAAAGCGATTGAATTTGAGATTGAGAGACAAAGTCAAATTTTATTAGCAGGAGGACAAGTAGAACAGGCGACACGTCGTTATGATGAAGCAAGTCGTTCTACGGTATTAATGCGTAAGAAAGAAGGAGCAGTGGACTATAAATATTTCCCTGAACCAAATATTTTCCCGATTCGTTTAGATGCCAACTGGATTGCTGCTATTCAAAATACATTGCCAGAATTACCTGCACAAAGAAAAGCACAATATACAGCATATGGATTAAGTGATTATGATGCAGATATTTTAGTGCAAACAAAAGAGGTAAGCGACTTCTATAACGAAGTCATTGTTTACAGTAAGGAATATAAATTAGTAGCAAACTGGGTAATTGGGGAATTAATGGCATATTTAAATAAAAATAACATCGCTATTACTGACAATCCTTTATCACCAAAATACTTAGCTTCTATGATTGATATGATTCAAGCAAAAGAAATATCAGGTAAACAAGCTAAGGTTGTCTTTGAAGAAATCATGTTAGGAAAAGATCCAAAACAAGTAGTGGAAGAAAAGGGGATGAAACAACTTAGTGACACGGGGGCTATTCTTACTTTAATTACACAAGTGCTAGAGGCGAATCCACAATCGATTGAGGATTTTAAAAATGGAAAAGATCGTGCAGTAGGATTCTTAGTTGGACAAGTAATGAAAGCGAGTAAAGGACAAGCAAACCCTGCTATGACTAATAAAATGTTGATAGAAGAATTAAAGAAAAGATAGTAATTTCTTTAAAAATTTAGTAAAATATACTATAGGAGTTGAACATTATGGCAATAAACTTAAATAAAAATAAAAAAAATGTAAATAGTGAAAAGCAAAAACCAAATGTAATTTTGATTTTCACATTAATTGTGACAGCAATCCCTATTTGTGTATTAGCTTTCATTCTTCTTACTTCTATGAATAAAAAGGGTGAACCTATTATTGAAGGTAGATTTGACACACAGTTAAATCCTGCAATCGAAGAAAAATCATTACAATCAATTGAAGATCAATTACAGTTAGAAGGTGTGGAAAATGTGAGTGTTAGCTTAAAAGCGGCAACTGTGCGTATTACAATCGATATGGTAGATACGGCCGATCAAGCAACCATTACCGCATTAATTGATCCAATTTATGCAATAGTAAATAGTGTGTTACCAACGGAAACCTATTTTACAAATCATGATACAACAAAGATGTATGATTTAGAAATTCATATTTATAATATCATTCCGGATCCGGAAGTGCCTGAACAAGTAGCGCAACAAGCCTATGCAATTATCTATAAAAATGCACCGGCAGAAGCAGTGAGTGTCGAATGGCCAACGAATGTAAAAAGCCAAGAAACGTATGATGCATTGCATGCAGCATTAGAAGCAGCAAAAGCAGAACAAGCAGCTGCAGAACAAGCAGAGGCAGAAAAAAATGAATAAAAGGGCGTAGGCCCTTTTTTCAATAAAGGAGAATAAGATGAAAAAAAATGATGTATTAAAGGGGACATGTGTAGATTACACATATGAAGGATTAGGAATAGTGAAAGTAAATGACTTTGTATTTTTTATGAGCCATGTTTTAATTGGGGAAGAAGTAGAGTTCATTGTTACTAAAGTACAAAAAAACTATGCTTATGGAAAAGTAAAACGCATTATAAGTGCTTCTAAAAATCGTCAAACTCCTCCTTGTGTGCATTATCAAAAATGTGGTGGTTGCCAAATTATGCATATGAATCGTAATGAACAACTACAATTTAAAACAAACATAGTTGCCAATAATATGAAAAAAATTGCCGATTTGCAAGTGACAGTAAAACCGACAATTGGTGGGCAACAAGAGTATGCATATCGTAATAAAGCACAATTCCCAATTGCCATTAAACACGGTGTTGAAATGGGTTTTTATCGCTTACATAGCAATGATATTATAGATATGAATGAGTGCTTAATACAAAGTCGTTTGATTAATGATATTATGGTTTATACTAAAAAAATCTTTACGCAATTAGAAATGGAGGAGGTATTTAGACATTTACTAATTAAGCATGCTTTTGTAACCAATGAAATTATGATTGTATTCATTGCGAAAACTAAAAAAATAGCTAATTTTGAAAAAACAGTAGAAATGTTAAGTGCTAAGTTTAGTGAGATAAAAAGCATTATTTTAAATGTGAATACACGTATGGATAATGTTATTTTAGGAGATAAAGAATACTTATATTACGGTAATGATAAAATAAAAGAACAATTAGATGGATTACAGTTTTCAATTTCAAGTCGTTCTTTTTACCAAGTTAATCCAGAACAAACAAAAGTTTTATATGAGCAAGCTGTCACATTAGCGAACATCACAAAAGAAGATACGGTAATTGATTTATATTGTGGAGTAGGAACCATATCTTTATTCTTAGCAAGACAAGCTAAGCAAGTAATTGGAATTGAAATTGTAGAAGCTGCTATTGAAGATGCCAAACAAAATGCAAAGATCAATCAAATTAATAATGTTGATTTTGTTTGTAGCGATGCAGGGAGTTATGCAAGTGAATTTGTAAAGCAAAATAATCAAGTTGATGTAGTTGTTGTGGATCCTCCTCGTAAAGGGTGTGATGAATTAACTATTTCAAGCATTGTCAAAATGCAACCAAAGCGCATTGTGTATGTATCATGTAACCCATCTACTTTAGCACGTGATTTGAAACGTTTTAAAGGATATGGATTTCAAACAAGCATTGTACAACC
>CAYJGK010000015.1:0-41387 GCA_964370065.1 uncultured Erysipelotrichaceae bacterium | reverse complement strand
AAAAAAATATAGCCATCGCTATATTTTTTTATGTATTGCATTTAACTTAAGTTTATTATTCATGTGGTGTTTAAGTGCAATATAATCTCTTCGGTGAACTAAATCGTTAATATCATTTTTTTTATGTTCACTCAATAAGCGTAGTGCATCTTCTTCATCATAAAACTCAATGCCTTTAATTAATTCTTCTTCTTTAGCGTTTTTACTTTCAACCCCCACATAATCAGTTAATTGCACCACAAAATAATTTGAAATAGTTTCTCTATGAATCAAATTATAGTGATCAATAATCACACCCAACTCACTATCAATCTCACATAAATATCCTATTTCTTCACCTACTTCACGCATTAGCGTTTCTTCAAGTGTTTCATCATTCTCCACTCCTCCGCCAATGGTTTCAAGGTGATTTCGTCTTCCAAACTCATCCTGGCCGACAATACGTAGGAAAGCTAACTTCCCTTCACTATTATAGGCTAATACGCGAACTGTCCAACGCTTTGAGTAAGGGCAACTCATTCTTTTACGAAAAGCTTTGTCTTCTAGTATAGCTATTAACATAATAGATCTCCTTTTCTGGATAGCCTATATAAACAAACAAGAGACACCCTCGTGCCTCTTGTAGATCTAGCGTAGTTAGTCTATTTTGGGGAAACAAATAAATTTCTATGGGTGGGGACGAAACTTAGTTGTTGACTAACTACGAGGCATTTAACCTAATTCAACTTTACTATAATAATATTTCAAAGTCAATAAAGCGCTTACATAATCGCTGGAAATGTATACCTTTTTTCAATTTATTTATTCATAAAATACATTTATCACATACATGTACCGAAAAAACGCATATCCTTTACTTTATTAAGTCAGTTAATTTTTGAATCACACGACTTGGATGAATATTGGTTATTGCAATATCTTTTTCATTATGCACTCCTGTGCAAACTAAAATACTTTCCACTTGTTGATTCACACACATAAGAATATCTGTTTCCAGATTATCCCCTATCATCACCACTTCATTTTTACTTAAATTATAATAGGATAAACATTGCCTTAAGATTGGAGGATGTGGTTTTCCTATTTGCCATGAAGTTTGTCCACTTGCATACGCTAACATTTCTACAATTGCTCCATTCCCTATCATATAATCATCGCCAATCGGTATTTTTCGATCATCATTGGTACCCACTAATTTGGCACCCTTTAATAATAATGATAATGCTTTTGAATATAATTCATAAGTTGCATCTTGTTGCAATCCTACAAATACAAAATCCGCATCTTCTTGTACAAAGATAAAACCTTCTTCCTGTAAAGCTTGTCTCAATCCTGCTTCACCTATAAAAAAACATTTTCGATTTTCACTTAACATTGCTACTTGTTTGCTCGCAGCCATTGCACTAGTAAAAAAATGATCTTCTGTAATTCCAGTAAATCCCAACACTTTCATATGTTCAACATTTTGTTTTCTTGTACGTTTTGCATTATTTGTAAGAAAAATAAATTTTTGATTTGTTTTTATTAAATAATCTAAAAATATCTTTGCTTCCTTTATTATTTGTGATCCTCTATACATTGTCCCATCTAAATCTAATAAGTATGTCCTAGTCATTATGTATCCCATCCTTTACGTTATTATTCTACTAGAGTTATACTAATAACACAAATATGATTTTAAATCATCACTTGAATATGCTATAATAATAGTGATTTGGAGGTATTTTATGTATACAAATGTATTGATCGCATGCTTAATTGGTTACTTACTAGGTTCAATCCCTTTTGCCTTAGTAATCGGAAAAGTATTTTATAACACTGATGTTAGAGAACACGGTAGTGGAAACTTAGGTGGAAGCAACGCTGGACGTATTTTAGGAAAGTATGTGGGAATGAGCGTTATTATTTTAGATGTCGTTAAAGTTATTGTAGCTATTTTATTATGTAGTTTAACTACAAATTTACATACAGTTAGTATATGGGCAGGCGTAGCTGCAGCCTTCGGTCATTGCTACCCTATCTTTGCAGGTTTTAGAGGAGGAAAGGCTGTTACTACAATGTTTGGATTCTTAATTGGAGTGGCTATCTTCACATTTTCAAACCCTTGGATGTTTTTTATTCCCTTTTTGACATTTTTAGTTATTTTAGTAATTACCAAAATGGTTTCATTATCTAGCATGATTGCTGCAATTACTTCAACTATATACATTGCCTGTACTATTCAAGAAACACAAACGGTTATCGCATCATGTATTTTAATGATTTTAATTATTTATCGTCACCGTTCAAATATTAGTCGTATATTACAAGGTAGTGAAAACAAAATCACATTCTTAAGTAGGAAGAAATAATTTAAAATGGTTGTATCAAATGAGATACAACCATATTTTATACTATGTTTTGGGCTATTAATGAACCCATTTCACTACATCCTACTTGTATTTTATTAGCACTCATCGTATCCACAGTACGATACCCTAATTGTAAAACTTTTTCAATCGCTTTTTCAATCGCTTCTGCTTCTTGTGTTAAATTAAAGGAATAGCGTAACATCATTGCAGCACTTAAAATAGTGGCCATAGGATTTGCAATATTCTTATTTGCAATATCAGGTGCACTTCCATGACTAGGTTCATACATACCAAAGCTATCTTCTCTTAAAGACGCGCTCGCTAACATACCGATACTTCCTGTAATCATACTTGCTTCATCACTTAATATATCACCAAACATATTTTCTGTTAAGATAACATCAAATTGTTTAGGATTTTTAACTAATTGCATTGCACAATTATCAACTAACATATGCTCTAGTGCAACATCTGGATAATCATTTGCCACTTCATTTACAACTTTACGCCACAATCTTGAAGTATCTAAAACATTAGCCTTATCCACACTACATACTTGATGAGAACGTTTTTTTGCGATTTCAAATGCTCGAATGGCAATGCGTCTAATTTCTGATTCCGAATATGACATGGAATCCCTTGCAATTAATTGATCTTGTTCTATTTGAGTTTGCCTCTCTCCAAAATATAATCCACCTGTTAATTCACGTATAATCATCATATCAAATCCACCATCAATTAATTCAGGTTTTAACACACAAGCTTCTTTTAATTCATCATATAGAAAAGCAGGTCTTAAATTCGCAAATAAACCTAGTTCTTTACGAAGACGTAATAGTCCTGCTTCAGGACGTAAGCTCGGTTCTAATTGATACCATGGCGAAGTATTAGTATCTCCACCAATAGAACCTAATAACACACTATCACTTTGCTTAGCAATATCTAGTGCTTTTTGAGTTAATGGCTCACCATGAACATCAATACTAGCACCACCCATTAAAATTTCAGTAAAAGTAAAGGAATGGTTGTACTTTTCTTCAATTATACGTAGAACTTTCACTGCTTCATTCACAATTTCTGGTCCAATTCCATCTCCCTTGATTAACGCTATATTTTTATTCATATTTTACCCTTTCTTATCTTTATTTACATAATTTACCAAACCATCGACCTGAATCATTTTTTGAAGAAAATCTGGAAAAGGTTGACTTATATATTGTTTATTTTTTGTTTTATTGTAGATAATTCCTGTTGTATAATCAACAGCCACTTGATCGTCTGCATCAATATCTAGTACCGCTTCTCTACATTCTAAAATTGGAAAACCAATATTGATTGCATTACGATAAAAAATCCGTGCAAAACTTTCCGCAATAACACATGCTGTACCTGCTGTTTTTAAACATAAAGGCGCATGTTCACGACTACTTCCACATCCAAAATTTTTTCCAGCAACAATAATATCTCCTTCTTTAACTTTAGAAGCAAAAGTAGGGTCGATATCAACCATTGCATGCGTTGCTAACTCTTTTGCATCAAAAGAGTTTAAGTAACGTGCAGGAATGATAACATCTGTATCGACATTATCTCCATATTTAAATACTTTACCATAGTTCATTATTTGTTCCCCACTTTCATTGGATTTGCGATATAACCAGCAATCGCACTAGCTGCTGCACATTGCGGGCTCGCTAAGTAAATTAATGAATCTACATGTCCCATACGCCCGACAAAGTTACGATTGGTTGTAGAGACACACTTTTCATTTGCGGCCAATACCCCCATATGTCCACCCATACACGGACCACAACTTGGAGTATTAAATGTACATCCACTTTCCACAAAAATCTCAGCTAATCCTTCTTTAATGCATTCCATAAATATTTTTTGTGTAGCAGGTATTATCATTACACGTACATGATTTGCTACTTTTTGACCTTTTAAAATAGCTGCTGCTTTGCGCATATCTTCAATTCTACCATTTGTACAACTTCCAATGACTACTTGGTCAATTTTAATCGGATCCATAGCTTCTACTTCACTAATTGTCTTTGCATTTCCTGGCAAGTGTGGGAACGCGATAGTAGGTTCAATTGTTGCTAAGTCTATATTGATTACTTGTTCGTATACAGCATCCTCATCTGCACTGAACTCTACATAAGAACGAGTAGCATGCTTCGCTAAATATTGTCTAGTTTGTTCATCTACCATGAAGATTCCATTTTTAGCACCAGCTTCGATTGCCATATTCGCAATCGTAAAGCGATCATCCATTGTTAAATTTTTTATTCCCTCTCCAATAAATTCCATCGATTTATACAAAGCACCATCCACACCAATTAACCCTATAATGTGTAAAATGATATCTTTTCCACTAACAAATTCACTTGTTTTTCCTGTGATATTGAATAGAATCGCTGCAGGCACTTTAAACCAAGCTTTTCCATCTGCCATACCACGTGCGATATCCGTTGTTCCTACCCCTGTAGAAAAGGCTCCTAATGCGCCATATGTGCAGGTATGTGAATCAGCACCAATGACTGCATCCCCTGATACCACAATTCCTTTCTCAGGTAATAAAGCATGTTCAATACCCATTTGTCCAATTTCAAAGTAATTAGATAAGCATTGACACTGAGAAAATTCACGTAAAGACTTTGCGTTAGTAGCACTCTTTATATCTTTATTAGGCGTAAAATGATCTGGTACTAATACAACCTTATCTTTATCAAATACGGTTTCACTCATTTCATTAAAAATTGGTAAAGCCATAGGCCCTGTAATATCATTTGCCATCACCACATCTAAGTTTGCCTCTATTAGTTGTCCAGCAACTACCTCATCTAATCCAGCATGTGTTGCTAATATTTTTTGTGTCATTGTCATTCCCATTATTGACATTCCCCCTTGATCTTTAATTTTCCAATAATTGCGCGATTTATCGCACTAAACAAAGCATTAATACTGGCAGCAATAATATCATCATGTACACCCACACCAAAACGTTCTTCATTCATACAATCATGAATTTGTACATATGCTACTGCTTGCGAACTTGAACCTTCACTTAAAGAATGTTCATTGTAATCTAAAATATCAAATGTTAGCCCTAAATTATTACGTAAAGCATTAGCAACAGCATCTAAGCGCCCATTTCCTCTTCCCGTAATATCTTTTTGTACGCCATTATCCTTAATAGTTAATGTGACCATCATTTGCTCTGCGCGTACAAAATGATAATCCACCATTTCTAAAGGCGCATTTAAATTTTTAAATTCTTCTTCAAATATCGTAAATATTTCATTTGCTTGTAATTCAGCATGTTTTTTATCTGATATAGATTTAATATAGTATGAAAATCCTTCTCTAAATTTAGGAGGTAAATCATATCCATATAAATGATGTAATATGTAAGCAATTCCACCTTTACCACTTTGCGAATTAATACGAATAACATCACTTTCATATTGTCTACCTACATCGTTTGGATCAATTGGTAAATACGGCACACTCCACTCTTCTAATTGATGTTCCTCATGATATGACATCCCTTTTGCAATTGCATCTTGATGACTTCCAGAGAACGCTGCAAACACAAGTTTACCAGCGTATGGTGTGCGGTCATATACTTGCATACGTGTTACACTTTCATATATATCGACTATAGTAGGCATATCAGAGAAATCTAATAGTGGATCCACACCGTGTGTATACATATTCATAGCTAATGTAATTAAATCTACATTACCTGTTCGCTCTCCATTTCCAAATAGTGTACCTTCTATACGGTCGGCGCCTGCTAAAATACCTAATTCACTATCTGCTACCCCCGTTCCACGATCATTGTGAGGGTGCAATGAAATTAAAACATTTTCACGTTTATCTAAATGCTTAGACATATATTCAATTTGTGAAGCATAAACATGCGGTAAACTCATTTCTACAGTAACTGGTAAATTTAAAATCAGTTTTTTATCACTTGTTGGCTGTAACACATCTATCACTGCATTACAAACCTCTAATGCATATTCGACTTCAGTACCTGTAAAGCTTTCTGGTGAATATTCAAATCGAAAATTACCTTGTGTTTCATCCGCCAAACGTTTCACTAGTTTAGCTCCTTTTACAGCAATTTCTTTAATTTCATCTTTACTTTTTTTAAATACTTGTAAACGTTGAGCATAACTTGTCGAATTATAAAAATGTACAATTGCTTGTTTACATCCTTTTAACGAATCGAATGTTTTTTTAATAATATGCTCTCTTGCTTGTGTTAATACTTGAATTGTTACATCATCTGGAATTAAATCTTTTTCGATTAATGTACGTAAAAATTCATATTCCGTATCACTTGCTGCAGGAAATCCCACTTCTATTTCTTTGAACCCTAATTTTACTAACAACTTAAAAAAACGTATTTTTTCTTCTAAATTCATGGGTGTAATCAAAGATTGATTTCCATCTCTTAAATCCACTGAACACCAAATTGGAGGTTTCTCAATATATTCTTTATTTACCCAGTCATTACAAGGTGTTGGTGGCATAAAATAACCACGTTTATATTTATTATGATTCATTGTGTTCCCCTTCTTGTCGCTTAATTCGCAACAATATTAACTAATTTTCCTTTAATAACAATTACTTTACGAATAATTTTACCTTCTATTTGTGCAAGTACGCCTTCTAAAGATAAAGCAATTTCTTTAATACTTTCTTCACTTGCATCACTTGCAATACTGAATTTACCACGTAGTTTTCCATTCACTTGCACGACTACCTCTTTTTCATCTAGTGCTAATTTACTCTCATCATAAGTTGGCCAAACTACATCAGCGATCGTTTCTTTGCCTGTTAAAATTTGATACATTTCTTCTCCAATATGAGGAGCTACACATGATAATAATTGGATAAATGATAATGCATAAGGACGATAAATCGTTTCTTGTTTATAACATTCATTTACAAAAATCATCATTTGAGAAATAGCAGTATTCATATTTAATGACTCGTAATCATTCGTTACTTTTTTTACTGTAAAATGATAAACATAGTCTAATGCACCATTATTATCATCTACTAATTTATCAGATTCAATGAACAACCGATATACACGATCTAAGAATTTACGTGCTCCTTCTACTCCATTTTCATTCCATGGTTTACTGGCTTCTAATGGCCCCATAAACATTTCGTATAAACGTAATGTATCAGCACCAAAGGCCTGTACAATATCATCTGGATTAATTACATTTCCTTTTGATTTTGACATTTTTTCATTATTAGCTCCTAAAATCATCCCTTGGTGGAATAACTTCTTAAATGGCTCTTTACAAGGGACTAACCCTTTATCATATAAATAATTGTTCCACATTCTAGAATACAGTAAATGCCCGACGGCATGCTCATTACCACCTACATATAAATCAACAGGCAGCCAATGTTTTAATAGCGCTTCATCTGCAAAAGCCATTTCATTTTTAGGGTCTAAGTAACGTAAGAAATACCAACTACTTCCTGCACTTCCTGGCATAGTTGAAGTTTCTCTTTTACATTGTTTACCTTGGTATGAAATATTGACCCAATCAGCTGCTTTTTCTAATGGACTCGCACCACTGTTTGAAGGTGAATAGTCATCTAATGTGGGTAATACTAATGGCAATTCACTGTCATCTAAAGCACATGAAGTACCATCTTCAAAGTGCACAACTGGAATAGGTTCTCCCCAATAACGTTGGCGGGCAAAAATCCATTCACGCATTTTATAATTTACTTTCTTATTTCCACATCCATGTTTGACTAACCAATCAATCATTAAGTCGATAGCTTCTTGTTTTCCTAAGCCATTTAAGAAATCAGAATTAATATGTACACCATCTTGTGTATACGCTTCTAGACTTACATCTCCACCTTCTAATACAGGAATAATTTCTAAGCCAAAAGCTTTTGCAAATGCATAATCACGCTCATCATGAGCCGGTACTGCCATGATGGCACCTGTTCCATAGTTAGCTAATACATAATCACTAATCCAAATTGGAATTTTCTTTTGATTCACTGGATTGATTGCATATGCACCTGTAAACACTCCTGTTTTATCTTTATTTAATTCCGTGCGCTCCAATTCTGATTTTGATGCACAGCCTTCTACATACGTATTCACTTCGTCTTTACAACTTTCACTAGTGATTTTAGCAACTAATTCATGTTCCGGTGCTAATACTGCATAGGTTGCACCAAATAAAGTATCAGCACGTGTTGTAAATACAGTAAACGCATCATCAAATCCATTAACTTTAAAATCAACATGTGCTCCAATTGATTTACCAATCCAATTTCTTTGTATTTCTTTTGTTGATTCTGGCCAATCGATATCGTCTAAGCCCTCCAGTAAGCGATCTGCATATGCTGGCATATCAATAATCCATTGCATCATATTTTTACGAGTCACAGGATGACCACCGCGTTCGCTTTTACCATCGATAATTTCATCATTAGCTAATACAGTTCCTAGTTCTTCACACCAGTTAACTGGAATATTTACATTACGCGCTAACCCATCGTTGTATAACTGTTTAAAAATCCATTGTGTCCAATGATAGTAAGAAGGATCACAAGTGCTTATTTCCTTATCCCAATCTAAACCAAACCCTAGCATTTTTAATTGTCTAGTAAATGTTTTAATATTTTCTAATGTAAATCCTTCTGGATGATTTCCTGTTTGAATGGCATATTGTTCAGCAGGCAACCCAAAACTATCAAATCCCATTGGGTGTAAAACATTATATCCTTGCATTTTTTTCATACGACAAATAATATCAGTCGCTGTATATCCTTCTGGATGCCCAACGTGTAATCCATGTCCACTTGGGTAAGGAAACATATCTACTGCATAGTATTTAGGTTTCTCAAAGTTCCAAACATCACATACAAATGTTTTGTTATCTTCCCAATATTTTTGCCATTTTTGTTCTACTAATTTATGATTATAATTCATTTCTATTTCTCCTTTATTCATAAAAAAACACGTCTTTAGATAAAATCTAAGGACGTGTTAAACGCGGTACCACCTTAATTCATACATGATATCATGTATGCACTCATTATTCGTTAACGCCGAAATACGTATCGCTTATCGATCAGCTCCTTGACAAGTTCAATATTGTACTATGACAGATTTCCACCAACCATCTGCTCTCTATGCATACTCCAATATTTACTACTTCAAATCTTAGCTATATCGTATATAATAAACTATTTTAAACAGACAAGCAAGTGATTTTTGTTTATTTAAATGCTTTTTTAAACTTTTCAAAAGGAGAACTGGATTTGTTAGCATTTTTCAATTTTTCATACAACCCTTTTTCTTCTTTATTTAATGAAGTTGGAATTTCTACTTTAATTTCTACGAATTGATCCCCTTGTACTCCACGAATGGATTTTACACCTTTATCTTTTAATCGCATCAAAGTTCCATGTTGTGTTCCTGCTGGCACTTTTAAACTAACGTCTCCATACACAGTTGGTATATCAAGGCTACACCCTATCGTCGCATCAATTGCACTGATTGGTACACTAATTCGAATATCATTTCCATCGCGAACAAAGAATTTATGTCTTGCTACTATGATTTCAATATACAAGTCTCCATTAGAACCACCATTGATTCCTAACTCTCCTTTATTCGGTAAACGCACTTGTTGCCCACTCTGTATTCCTGCAGGAATTTTCACATCTAATTTCACTCTCTTGTGCTCATATCCTTTTCCATGACATTTACTACATTTGTGAGTTACTTGTTTTCCACTACCATTACAATCTGGACATACTGCTTCACTTTGGAATACACCGAAAGCTGTTCTTTGTTGTGTTAATACACGTCCACTACCGCTACAACGTGAACACGACTTCACATCCTCTTTACTTCTAGCACCACTACCTAAACATTCACTACATTGCTCATCCACTTCTAATGTGATTTTTTCTGTTTTCCCAAAAATTGCATCCATAAAATCAATACGCATTTGCATAAAATGATCTTGTCCTTTACGAGGACCATTTGGTTGAGATCTACGTCCTCCACCAAATCCTTGTCCACCACCAAAGAATGAACCAAAGATATCTTCGAATCCACCAAATCCATGGCCTCCACCAAATCCTTGTCCACCATTTTCTAATCCTTCATGACCAAATTGATCGTAAGTCGCCTTTTTTTGAGGATCGCTTAGCACTTCATTTGCTTCATTTACTTCTTTAAACTTTTCTTCAGCATCACTATCTTTATTCACATCAGGATGATATTTTTTAGCCATTTTACGATATGCTTTTTTAATTTGATCGTCACTTGCCCCTTTACTTAATCCTAGGACTTCATAATAATCTCTTTTAGCCATAATTTTCTCCTCCATTTTCACAAACGAAAGTTCTAGTGTGCACTAGAACTTCCATTCAATCATTCTATTTTTCTTCAAATTCAGCGTCTACTACATTATCGTCTTGAGTAGTTGATTGAGCATCTCCTTCTGGAGTTGCTTGTTCATACATACTAGCACTTGCTGCTTGCGCTGCTTTTTCTAATGCGTCTAATTTAGTTTTTACTGTTTCTAAGTCATTTGCATCTAAAGCACTTTGTAATTCATCACGTAATTTTTTAGTTTCTTCTTTTTGATTAGCATCCATTTTATCACCATTTTCTTCCATTGCTTGGTCGATTTGGTTAATGAACGATTCTGCTTTGTTTTTAACTTCTACTTCTTCTTTACGTTTTTCATCAGCCTCTTTATTTGCTTCAGCTTCTTTAACCATGCGGTCAATTTCGTCATCGCTTAAACCACTAGAGTTTTGAATTACAATTGATTGTGCTTTACCAGTTCCTTTGTCAGTAGCCGATACATTAACGATACCATTAACATCAATATCAAATTGTACTTCAATTTGAGGAACACCACGTCTTGCAGGGGCAATACCATCTAATTTAAATGTACCTAATGATTTGTTATCATTAGCCATTGGTCTTTCTCCTTGTAATACATTTATATCTACAGCTGGTTGGTTATCAGCAGCAGTTGAGAACACTTGTGATTTACTTGTTGGAATAGTTGTATTTCTTGGAATTAATACAGTCATAACTCCACCCATTGTTTCAATACCTAAGCTTAAAGGTGTAACATCTAATAACAATACATCTTTAACATCTCCCATAATGACTCCACCTTGAATAGCAGCACCCATTGCTACTACTTCATCAGGGTTAACTGAACGATTCGGTTCTTTTCCAAGTTCACGTTTTACTGCATCTTGTACAGCTAAAATTCTAGTTGATCCACCTACTAATAATACTTGGTGAATATCGTTTTTAGTTAATCCAGCATCTCTTAACGCTTGACGTACTGGTTCAATTGTACGATCGACTAATGATTTAGTCATATCATCAAAATTAGCTCTTGTTAATGTTGCTTCAAAATTTAATGGGCCATTTGCACCCACACTAATGTAAGGTAATAATATTTGTGTTTGAGCCATTGAACTTAAATCTTTTTTCGCTTTTTCAGCTGCTTCTTTTAAACGTTGCATCGCTAATTGATCAGTTGTTAAATCTACACCATTTACTTTTTTGAAGTCTGCTAACATCCAGTCTACGATAATGTGGTCAAAGTCATCTCCACCTAATTTGTTATCTCCAGCAGTTGCTAAGACTTCAAATGTTCCATCATCTAATTCAAGAATAGAAACATCAAATGTTCCTCCCCCTAAATCATATACTAAGATTTTTTGTTCAGCTCCCTCTTTATCAATACCATATGCTAAAGCTGCAGCAGTAGGTTCATTAATAATACGTTCTACCTCTAATCCTGCAATTCTACCTGCATCTTTAGTTGCTTGTCTTTGTGCATCATTGAAGTATGCAGGTACTGTAATAACAGCTTTTGTAACGGGTTCACCCAAGTAATCTTCAGCGTATCCTTTTAAATATTGAAGAATCATTGCTGATACTTCTTGAGGAGTTGAATCTTTCCCGTTTAAGTTCACTTTTTCATTTGTTCCAATTTTACGTTTAATTGAAGATACAGTATCTTTATTTGTTACAACTTGACGTTTTGCAGCATCACCTACAATTTTTTCACCATCTTTAAATGCTACTACTGATGGTGTCGTTCTATTCCCTTCTGGGTTGGTAATAACTTTGATTTCCCCCCCATCCATTACAGAAACACAAGAGTTTGTTGTTCCTAAGTCAATTCCAATAATTTTTGCCATAATTTTGTTCCTCCTAGTTATTCGCTAACTTTTACTAGTGTTGCTCTTACAACACGATCTTTTAATGCATATCCTTTTTGGATTTCTTCTAATACAATACCACTTTCTACACCTTCTACCTTTTCTTGCATTAACGCTTGGTGGAAGTTAGGGTCAAATGGTTTGTCTAACGATTCAATTACACTAACACCTTCTCTTTGTAGAGCAGACATTAATTGTTGATGGATCATATTTAATCCTTCAATATGTGTTTTCATTTCTTCACTATCACTTGTTACTAACATTGCTCTTTCTAGATTGTCAATAACTGGTAAGACATCGCTTAAGAAACCTTGAATACGATATTTACGAATCATATCTGTTTCACTTTGTAATCTTTTCTTCAAGTTTTCTGTATCAGCATATGCTTTATAATAAGCATTCTTACTTGTGCAAAGTTCTTCTTGTAATTGAACGATTTCTTCTTGTAAACGTTCAATTTCAGTTTTTCTTTTTTTCTTTTTTTCTTTTTTTGTTTCTTCAACAATTTCTTCTACGATTTCATCTTCATTTACTTTATTTTCTTCCATGTCACATCTCCTCACTATCGTTGTACATTTCTTCAATGACTTTTGACATATACTCCATTAATGCTACCACTTTGTTGTATGGCATACGCGTTGGTCCTACAACCATAAGTTGACCTTCTTCATGTTGGTTAATTTTAAACTTACTTGTGATAATTGATACATTATCCATTGGTACAATTTCATTGCTTTCTCCAATACGGATGACTAAATCCTCATCACAATGTCCTAATTGCCTCCACATTTGTGTATTTTCTAACATCTTCATTAACTGCTGTAATTTTTGAATATCAGCAAATTCAGGCTGGTAGAGCATATTGTTAGCCCCTGCAGTATACACATTGTCACTTGCAAACTTAACAAATGCACTAACAAATGCTTGAAATAATACCTCGTGCCTTGCAATTTGAGATTGTAAGATTGGTTTTAATTCTTGCATTTTTTTTACAACATCAGTAATAGGTGTCCCACATAATTTTTCATTTAATACATGACAACAAGTTTGAATATCTTTTAAAGACATTGATTCATCAAAGTGAAATGTTTTGTTTTCTGTATGCCCATGATTTGTGATAAACACACACACTGCACTTCTTTCATTAATTGGGAATATTTGAATATGTTCTAGAGTTTGACTACTTGTTTCGGGTCCTAAGACTACAGAAGTTAAATTTGTCATTTGTGATAAAATATCACAACTCTTTTGAACGACTTCATCCATTGTATACCTTCTTTGATGAAAGATGGTTTGTAGTTTGTTTTCTAATTCATCATCTAACTGTTTTTCCATTAGATTTTCAACATAGTAACGATACCCTCTACTAGATGGAATTCTTCCACTAGAAGTGTGAGTTTTTTCTAAGAGCCCTAATTCTTCTAAGGCTGCCATCTCATTTCTTAGAGTCGCACTAGAAACTTGGAAGGTTAATATATTCATCAAAAACTTAGATCCAACTGGTTCAGCACTTTTTGTAAATTCATCCACAATTGTTTTTAATATAATGCTTTGTCTTTGCGTGATCATTAACCCACCTCCTAGCACTCTGTATCTATGTCTGCTAATAATATACTACATCTTTTTAGCACTGTCAACACATTAGTGCTAAAAAAGAAAATATTTTATTTTTGACATATTGTGTTAAAATGTAAAAAAGGAGATATACATATGCCATATATAGATTGGTTTACGCAAGAGGAATTATATGCGGGAACCGTATTACGAGATAATCAACAAGTAGAAGACTTTAATTTAGCATTACACACTTCACTAAATGAGAAAGATGTTATTGCTAATCGCAAAACTTTTATGAACGAATTACACCACGACTTGAATCAATGTGTATTTATGAATCAGACACATTCTGCAAACATTCATCACGTTACAAAACAGGATATTGGTGCTGGGTGTTATAGCACAAAGGATGCCATTTTTGATTGTGATGCAATCTATACAAGAGAAAAAAATATATTATTAGGTTGTTTTACTGCTGATTGTGTTCCCATTTTGTTATATGATAAAGAACAAGGGATTATCGCTGCTATTCATTCAGGATGGCAAGGTAGTGTGAAACAAATACTAAAAAAAATGATTCATACATTACTATACGATGAAGATAGTGAATTAAAAGACATATACGCCTATATAGGTCCTAGCATTGATTTTTTTTCATATGAAATAGGACAAGATGTGGTTAATGAAATTAAAAAAACGGGTATGAACACCGATACATTTTTGCTTAAAAATAAAAATGGAAAATATCTATTTGATAATAAACGTATGAACTATCAAATGTTAATTGAATCAGGTGTCCCAGATTTAAATATATTTGTATGTGATAATGATACATATACAAACAATGATGATTTTTTCTCATATCGTAGGAACAAAGATAGTGGAAGAAACATGACATTTATATTACGAAAATAAAACAAAAAAGAATGCCCTTCATCATGTGCATTCTTTTAATTTTTAAATCACTTCTGTAAGTTGCTTGATATCTAATTGAGTATAAGATTGTAAGAAGTCATACATTTGTTTAGCAATAATTTGACACCCTCCCTTTGTATTACTCTCAATATTTAATGCGAGGATTGGGTCATGTAATGATTTGCGTAATAAGCACCAGCCATTACCATGCTCTTCAGAAAACGAAAAACGTAACCCTTCATGATTAATTTTCGCCAATTGAAATATTGGATTGTTTTTAGCATAGCTTGCTAAGTCATTTAATACTTGATCACCATAAACTTGGAAATCTTCATTTCCAATCGAAATACGTATTTCTTGATCTTCTAATGGATGCTTTAAAGCACTAATTAATTGATCCAAAGATTGATGTTGAGCATGCATCTTTGCTGCTTTAATAACTATTTTTGTTGCTAAGTATGCACCATCATCTAAAAAATAATTTTCTTTTAATGCAGCATGCCCGCTTGTTTCTATGGCTAATTGACAATCGATACCCATTTCATTCAAACGTACAGCTTCATTAATTACATTTTTATAACCTCTTTTAAAACGGTGATGTACAGCATTCAACTCTTCTGTAATAAATACATTTAATTCATCACTTGTAACACTATCTGTTACAATCGTTGTCTGAGGATGCGTTTCACACACCAGCGCTGCTGCTAAAGCAACGATTGCATTACGACTGATTTCATTTCCATACTTATCTACAGCACTACTACGATCTACATCTGTATCAAAAATCAATCCCAAATCTGCTTGATTTAATTTAACAGCACTACTAATAGCTGCCATTGCATCCTTATCCTCCGGATTTGGTATATGATTTGGGAATGTACCATCCGGTTCTAAAAACTGACTTCCGTGTGTGTTAGCACCTAGTGGTTGTAACACTTGTTCCACATAGAACCCCCCTGCTCCATTTCCTGCATCGACAACTATTTTCATACCTTTTAAAGGTGTTTCAAAATGTTCCGAGTGGTTGACTTCTTCCCTTATTTTATTGACTAAAAATGCTGAATATGAGGCAATTAGGTTTTGTTTTATAATACGACCAGTTGTCTTAGTTTGCTCAGGTGTATCAGCATTTTCAATAATTTGGCTAATATCATTTTTATCTAATCCCCCTTCTTTACTAAAAAACTTCATACCATTACGATTAAATGGTAAATGAGAAGCGGTAATCATAATCGCTCCATCTGTATTAAATTGATCGAATATTGTTGACATAAACATCGATGGTGTACTTGCTAACCCACAATCGATCACTTCACATCCTCCATTTTTTAAAGATTCGCAAATTGCATTTTTTAATACATCCTTAGTTAATCTAGAATCGTGCCCGATTGCAATTCTTATTACCTCTTTGTTTGTTTTAGCTTGTAAGAACAATTGAAATCCTCTAGCTAATGCATAAACAGCTTCTGGACTTAGCGTGATTGGTTCATTCTCTACCCCTTCCATTGCAACACCTCTAATATCACTGCCATTTTGTAATTTTTTTAAATTCATATTGTTCTCCTTCTAATTTAAAAAAGCGGGAATTGTATATTCCTCTTCTAATATTCGATGGATGTATTGTAGGACATCCTGTTTTAAATTTTCAACATTCAATTCTTGCTCGTGAGCTTGTGCGACTTCATCAGCACTTACATCTGGATTGACTATTTTTAAATCAATAACAGAATCAAACTGTTCAATTAACACTTTAATGTCAACTTGTTTATCTTTTGCAATTTGCTTGATTTCATCAATCAAACGATCACCAATCATTTGTATCATCTTATCTCTTTTCATAATACCCTACTTTCTTTGAATTCGGTGTAAAAAGCCACACCTTTTACACAGTTCACTCTTTATTTTACGATCTTGAAACTGTTTTCGTAAAAACTTTGCTTGATCAGATTCGATTATATTAATAAAAGATTGTGTGTGTATGTTGCCTAGTGTTTGTATTCCTTCGCCATCTAAGCAACAAGGCACCACACTTCCATCACTTAATATCCCTACATGTGTTTTTAAAGCATAACAATATCCTTCTTCATGCATGATAGCATTATTTAAGCTAGGCCATATAAACTCATTTGCTTGATCAATATAAACATGGTCTTTAATTTTGAAATTCTTTTTTAATAACAATTGATCATATACTGCATGTAACTTGTAGAAACAAACAATTTCATCCAACAGCTTTTTATTATTTTCATCCAGCTCTGCTTTTTGTAAAGTCCAAATTCGATATACAATATCGATTGGATAGAGTGCATTTGCCATGTGAAAAACACGTGTAAAGTAAGTACTCTCATTTTGTTCACAATGTAGTGAAATATGTATTTTTTTCACTACATTACTATGTTTAATTAATGACAAATGCTGTTTTAATAAAGTTGCATTCGTAGTTAAATGGACACGCATATTATAGGTAGCACATAAACTCAGTATTTCTTTAAATCGAGGATGAAGTAAGGGTTCCCCTTTTACATGTAAGTAAATAATATCACAAATGCCTTGTAATTGTTGTAAGATGGCTTCAAAATCATCTTCTTTCATAAAAGTTTGCACTCTATTTGTAGGACTGCAAAAGGAGCATTTCAAATTACATACATTAGTAATCTCAATATAAATTTTATTAAACCTGGACATATTTACCTCTTGTCTGCTATTTGTTCATGATTGATTGATCTAGCATAAGCATTATCTAGTGTCACCACGCCATAGCATGGCAAGCCATCTTGAGTTTGTGGTAAATTGCTTTGAATCAATTGAAGTAGTTTTTGATTTGAATATTTAAAACGGAATGGAACTACTACATCAAATATAAGGTTATGATGCGTTTTCCCTTTGACGATTCTAAAATCATGCATGCTTAGCATAGAATCAATATTTTTTAACATTTGAATAACTTGTAATTTCAAGACACTAGTCAATTCATCATTTATTTGTATAGGATCTAAATGAATCACCAAATCAATGTTTCTATGAATCATAAAATCTTTTTCAATTAAGTCAATTGTATCGTGGCTCACTAATATGTTTTCATCTGCACTTACCTCTGCATGCAATGTGATAAAAGTTTTATTATTACCATATGAATGTACTACTAAATCATGAACTCCATAAATACCATCATAGCTCATCACTTTATCTTCTACTTGTTTTATAAAAGCAGGGTCTGGTGCTTCGCCTATTAATTTACTTAGTGTTTCTTTGACTATTTCAATTCCGGCTTTGGCAATCATAATAGCAACAAAAATTCCTATATATCCATCTAATTGAAATTCTGTAAAATAAGAAATAATTAAACCAACTAATACCACACTTGTTGCCAAAGCATCTGACACGCTATCGATAGCGCTTGCTTTTAGTACGCTACTATTAATTATTTTTGCATATTTCATTTGAAAAAAATACATGTAAAGTTTTATAGCAATTGAACCCATTAAAACAACAATCATAACTACACTATAAATAACTGTTTGTGGATTAATAATATTGTTTAAACTACTCATAAACAACTCTAGGGAAAAAAACAGAATTAAAAAAGAAACGATTAAACTGGCTACATATTCAAATCGTTCATGACCAAAAGGGTGATCTTCATCAGCTGGCCGACTGGCATAAACAAAACTGACTAAAGCAATCAAACTACTTCCAGCATCACTTAAATTATTAAAAGCATCAGCTAAAATAGATACACTATGACTCATCATCCCTAGTATAAACTTAAAAATAAATAATAATAAATTGAACAAAGTTCCCGTTATGCTGGCAGCTTTTCCATAGTTAGAACGAACTGTTGGATGCTCAATATCTTTGTGGTTTTTTATAAATAGCGAAAATATAAATTGCATAAATTACCTCTTTTCAATGAATTAAATTATAACATAATTCATAAAAAATACTTGTAAATTTATCTTTTTCATTAAAGTATTTATCTAAACTAGTAATGTTTTTAAAACTATTAGACATTCTCTTATACAAATACTATAATGTGAATGTTAAAAGGAGGATTTACGAATGAATACAAATCCATTACTACAACTAGTAAAACAACAAAAAGAAGGTAAAGCTGTTGGAATCTACAGCGCATGTAGTGCCAACAAATATGTTATTGAAGCAACTCTATTAAGAGGTAAACAAGATGATTCTTGTGTATTAATTGAAAGCACATCTAATCAATGTGATCAAAATGGTGGTTACACTGGTATGACACCGATGGACTTTAAAAACTTTGTTTTAGCAATAGCAGATAAAGTAGGTTTCAACACTAATAAATTATTTTTAGGAGGCGACCATCTAGGTCCACTTACTTTTGCTGGCAAAGAAGAAACTGAAGCAATGCATGATGCAGATGTATTAATTAAGCATTATGTAGCTGCAGGATTTACAAAAATTCATATTGATACAAGTATGAAATTAAAAAGTGATGATGAAAATATACGTTTAAGTGATGAAATCATTGCCAAACGTGGTGCTCGTTTAGTAAAAGTAGCACAAGCTGCTTATTCTGAATTATTAAAAATTAATCCCGATGCTATTGCACCGGTATATATTGTTGGTAGTGAAGTGCCTATTCCTGGGGGTGCAACAAGTGCTGTGGATGAAGGTGTCCAAGTTACAAGAGTTGAAGATATGAAAGCTACTGTTGCAGCTTTTAAGCATGCATTTGAACAGGAAGGGTTACAAGATGCATGGCAACAAGTGATTGCAGTTGTCGTACAACCTGGGGTAGAAGAAAAAGATTCAGGATGTACAGAGTACGATCGTGGTAAAGCAACTGAATTAATGGCTGCTATGAAGGAGTTCCCTAATTTAGTATATGAAGGCCACTCAACAGATTATCAAACAAAACACAAATTAAAACAATTAATAGAAGATGGTGTAGCGGTATTAAAAGTAGGACCTGGATTAACTTTCGCTATGCGTGAAGCTATCTTTGCCTTAGCCTATATTGAAAAAGAGGTATATCATGATAATATAGATGCACAAAGTAACTTTATTGAAGTGTTAGAAGCAGCCATGCTAGAATCACCGAAGTACTGGAAAAACCATTATCATGGAACGGTTGAAGAATTACGATTAAAACGTAAATTTTCATTCTCTGATCGTTGCCGTTACTACTTCCCTACAAATGCAGTAAACAATGCACTAGAAACATTAATTTCAAATTTAAGACAAACCGGTGTTCCATTAAATTTATTAACGCAATTTATGCCAATTCAATATACTAAAGTAAGAGAAGGTGTACTAGACAATGATCCTGAAGCATTAATCGTTGATCGCATCATTAACACTTTAGATGAATATTTATATGCCACTAATCAAAAAGAACTATTCTAATTTATGATGCACTTCTGTGCATCATTTTTATTGTATTTGAACTTAATTTATGGTATTTTATATAGGCTTACAAAGGAGTGTATTATGTTTAATTCAACTATTTGGGCATTATTGCCTGCATTTATTGCAATTATATTAGCTTTAAAAACAAAAGAAGTGTATTTATCTTTATTTTTCGGAATAGTCAGTGGAGCTTTTTTAATGAGTGATTTTAATTTATTAACAACTACTGAAATTATTTTTGATACAATGATTCAATCCATTAAAAGCGATTGGAATATTGGAATCATCATCTTTTTAGTCTTATTAGGTGTCATTGTACATTTAATATCAAAAAGTGGTGGTAGCCAAGCCTATGCTAAATGGGTACATAAAAGATTAAAAACAAAAAGAAGTGTATTAGGTGCTACTTTTGCACTGGGTACAATTATTTTTATCGATGACTACTTTAACTGTTTAACAGTAGGAGGAGTCATGAAAGATATAACTGATTCTTATAAAGTGTCGAGAGCAAAGTTAGCGTATATTATAGATTCGACTGCAGCTCCCGTATGTATTATTGCTCCTATTTCAAGTTGGGCAGCGGCTGTTAGTGGTTACACTTCAGGTGATGGATTTACATTGTTTTTAATGACTATCCCATTTAATATCTATGCGCTGTTAACAATTATAATGGTAATTTACGTAATTGTAAAAGATAAAAATTATGGAACAATGCAAGAGTATGAGTATCGTGCTTCATTAGTAGAAACAAAAGAAACGCAAGAAATTACAACAAACGCAAAAGTATATGATTTACTAATGCCTATACTAGTATTAATTTGCGCAAGTGTCACAATGATGTTATATACTGGTGGTTTTTTTAACGGTGTTGACTTCATTACTGCTTTCTCGAATTGTGATGCTTCAATCTCTTTAGTACTTGCTTCCTTTTTCACTTTGGTATTTATTTTTATCTTATATATTCCAAGAAAAGTAATTAGTTATGAAAACTTTGCAACAGCCATACCTGAAGGTTTTAAAACAATGGTACCAGCAATATGTATTTTAGTTTTAGCCTGGACATTAGGTGATATCGTTTCAGAAGGATTATTAGCTGGAGAGTTTGTATCACAATTCATGCAAAACACCCATATCCCATTTACTATATTACCTGCTGCATTATTTATCGCTGCTATTTTATTAGCATTTTCTACGGGAACATCTTGGGGAACTTTTGGAATTTTAATTCCTATTGCAACTTCTATATTTTTAGAAACAGATCCGTTATTAGTTATCAGTATTGCAGCTATCTTAGCAGGTGCTGTATGTGGTGACCACATTTCTCCTATTTCAGATACAACAATAATGGCTAGTGCGGGTGCACAATGTGATCACATTGAACACGTTTCCTCTCAGATGCCGTATGCTTTAATGGTTGCATCAGCTTCCTTTATTGGGTATATCGTAGCTGGATTTACCCAAAGTGTGTGTTTGACGTTTACAAGTGCACTACTTAGTTTAATTATTTTAGTATGTATTTTGAATATTTATATAAAACGAAAGTAAGACATGGATAAAAAAATATCATATTTCTAAAATGACTCTAATATAATTGAAAACGAATGTGTATGATAATTAAAATCTTTAAAGATTGCTTATTATACGCGTTCGTTTTTATTACACTTTTATCATTTTTTATTTAAAAAAATGGATTACAGCTAATCTATGAATTGAAATTTGCTTTCAAATAAAGTGTCTGCCTGCTGATACTAATCTAGCATTTAAGGATGTATCTAATCTAGTGTCGTATTATTATTCTGTATTAGATTCAAAATATTGCTCATTTACCAACAATCTTATCGATGTATATATTATATATATCGAGCAAAAAAGCAGACTAGTGTTTATGCTAGTCTGCTCTCATTTATATTTTTCTAATTATTTAATAAGAGGGATTGCTTCTAAACTTCTGTACATTCCTCTAAGTGCTTATAATTAATTTTTGAATATATTGCATTTAGTAATATGATAACACCAATAAAGATAAGCATTATAATAGCCAAATGCGGTGATTTGAAAAGTATTCCAATTAGTGCTTGTATTGCTAACAATACAACTGTCACTAATATATTTGTTTTCTTATAATAGATTCCAGCATATCGTCTTCTATGGAATAAACAAAGCATAAACAATACATAAATCAAAATAATGATGTACATAATACATGAATGACTAGTGTTACCTGATTTAGAAGTGTCCGTATTATCATCCTTATTCTCCAAATTATCTATAACTTTATCATTCGTAGAATCACTATTTTCAGTATTATTTGTAATGTACCCTAATACTTCACCATTTTCTGATTCCATATTATTATCTTTATCATTGTTGTTTGAATCAATAATATCACTTTGATCAATGACTTCTTTTTCAGTGATAATAATATTTCTGTATGATTTCACAACATTTCCATCTTTATCAATTACTGAGTATTCGATAATATGTTTTCCTATGGAAAGTGATGGTATATCAATATTTGGATAAGTGATTAGACTTGTGATATCTTGATCTTCAAAATCACTCGCTATTACACCTGTTTTAAAATCAAAATTAGTCCCTTCCACGATTTGAATATCATCTAAACCTGCTATTTCTGGAAGATAATTTGTAACTGTTATGCTTACACTTTCTTCTCTTACATTCCCTTCACTATCTGATAATGTATATATAATTTTAGATTCTTCTTTTGACCCTACTTCGGGTAATTGAATCATTCCATCTACTATTACATCCTCAATTGTAAGATTTGTATAATCATCACTAACATTAATAATATCAGCTTTGAAATCATAATCATTTACATCTCGTAAAGTAATAAATTTATCTTTTAGTCCACTAATAATTGGTGCATCATTCTTTAATACAGTAATTTTTCTATCTATAATTACTATGTTCCCATCGCTATCTGTAACGCTATATTTTAAAGTGTGCTCACCTAGTGTTAGGTTTTCAATTAATGTGTCTGGATAATCTATCACATTCGTTAAATCTTTATCTTCTAAATCAAAAGCTGTGACTCCAGTTTTAATATCAACTGATCTTCCTTTGGCTACTTCTAAATTGCTCAATCCATTAATTTCAGGTAAGGCATTCGATTGAATAGTAATTGTAACCTCAACATACACTCCATTAACACATAAAGATAATGGTAGTATATCCCCTTCTCTAGATACTGTATTTATAGATTGCAAATCATCTTGATCAACTTCTACTTGAGTAGAAATTATAGTTGGATAGATCTTAAATGCATTTGCTTTTGTTTTTTCTATTGCAGATTCACTAGTTAAATGTATTGCTTCATTATAACTAATCGTTGCATTCTGAGCAGCGATTACATGTGTTTCATTAATACTAGAAACTGCATTTTCATCATAAATTATTAATGGGGCACTAGTGCTATCGACTTTAGAATAAATATCCTTTATAGACAATAAAAGATTAGTTACATCAACAGATTTATCGTCTACATTTAATGAATCAATACTAACACTTCCAGTTTCCATTGTCATACTACTAACCGTTGCAAGTGCACTATTTCCAACAGTCCACACGTATCCATTCGTTTTATCTTTAATTAAATCAAAATGGGATGGAGTAATTGAATTTTTTGTTGTATCTAATAGATCCGCTTTGTTCAATTCAATTTCTATACTAGAATGCTCTTCCATTTCAATTACATTTAAATGTGTTTGTAAGTAATCTTCTTCGTAAACAATACTACCAGCACTTATAAACCTTGAACTTGACTGCAATGGATCAATATCCTCTAGCATACCTGTAAGTCCGACATCGCTATCCACTTTCTCATCTCCTACATTCATTGGCACAAATTTGTGCATATCTGGACTTTCAAATATTACACTATAGGTACCATTCGTTAATCCCCAAGATTCATTGAATGAATATTTTCCATTAGCATCGGTTGTTGTATATACTTTCCCATCTAAGCTTGGATATAATTCATATTCGTTAGTTTCTTTGTTAAATTTAAATAATTCTACTTTAGTGTTCGCTAGTAATTTATCACTCTCTTGATAGATAGCATCACGATTACTATCCTCAAATGCGAATCCTGCAATTTCACGAATAACCAATTTTGCCCCTACAGGAGTTGCAGCAACTGAACCACTTGCGACAGAACTAGCAATTGAATAATATGAATTATAGGCATTAATGCTACCATTTCTTTGCTCAGATTCATCTGAACCTGAAGATTCAACAGCTTTGATTGGAATATCGATATTAACTATTTCTCCAGCTTCTAATGCTCCACCAGACTCTTTCTTTAATTCAATACGAACCATAGTAACAGAATCTAAGGGCATCTCTTCGCTTATTTGTCCATAAATTGAAGGATCATTATAATTTGTTGCATCTAGCTTATTAGTATAAGATATTCTATATTTTGAATCCAATCCTGTGATTTCATTCGAAAGTTGCATATTCCAGTTAAAGTCTTCAGCTTGAAAATTTTCTCCATAATTCTGACCTGCTTTTGGAATTGGTACATAAATGACGAAGTCATCTGCAGGAAAAGCAGAAACATTATTGATTACCACAGAATAAGTTGCGTTTGATTTAGGATTAAATTCTACTGCCGTGCCAGGATTACTTGGATCATATTCATTTGCAGGAGTGTCATCACCATCAACTTTAAAAAACGTTTCCACAATAGCACTATTGTTTTTCTTAATTTCAATTGCATGATTTTCACGTTTCCATAATGAAGCTATTCTATCCGAAACATCACCATCCTCATTTACATCTATTCCATTTTCCATAAAATAATCAGAATATCCACTTGTTGCACCAGATACCTTTGTTTGACCAATTCCAATCATATCATTTACGGTATAATTTACATCTTCATCTAAAGTAAAATCAGTTATGATTTCAACATTCATATCAAATGAACTTTGTTCAACAGGATAATTCAATGCATTTGCAATACCAAAATTATTAAGTTGATATACATAAATTTTTTCATTTATTCCTTCTGTAGTTGTATATTCATATACTTTATAAACACTTGCCTCTATCTCTTCTTTTGTTTGATGATTACTGAAGGTAATCGTATCATGATTAAATTCATAACCTTTTGATTCACGCAAATAAACATGTGGATTTTGTAAACTCATCATAGTTCCATATGGATAACTAAAAATATTAACGTCTTCTATTTCCAGTTTTAAATTATTCCCAGCATAAGCAGAGACGATTTCTTCTGAATTCATTGTAAACATTGCATCCATATCAGTAGTCGTAGTTTTTAAACTAGATGGAATCATTTTTGATGTGCCTTCAATTAACCCAATTTCAGAAGTACCTGTTTCATACGATTTAATTGTTATTTGTGATGAAGTTGCACCTTCTACCAGTTTACCATATGCAAGTGCATACTCTAAATTCCCTCCATTGTTATTTGTAGAATAATTGCTTTTAAATATTCCTACATCTGCCTTTACATGTTTAATGTATTCATTTTCAGCAAGTCCAATTGTATTAGCATCAATGCTTGTTCGATTCATATAATAAGTCGTTTTAGATGGATCCACTTCCATTACATTACCAAGTGAGGTTGTTACAATAATGTTAGATACACTAGCACTTGAATCAGAAGGAACACGAACTATTTTCGCTTGAAAAGTATCATCAATACTTATCTCCACAGTGATTGGCTTACTCTCCAATGATGAAATATTTCTGTCATATATTTTTCCTGCATAAAAATATTCAGTTTCTTTATCCACGTATGTATTACTTGCACTAAATTTATACCTTTCAACAATTTCATCTGGATCTAATACTGTTACAGTATCCATCGGTATAATTTCGTTCGATGATGAATATGGCCTAGCCTCTATGTCTTTATATTCTTTACCATCATATGTTACAAACTCTAATGTCGTTGGTTGTTTTGGTGTATATTCACCTGCTGGCGTTCCTTCAGGAATTTCATATTTTACTGAAACCATGTAGTTAGCCATATTTTTAATAGTGACAGTCGCTTTTGCTTGACTATCATCATATGTAATTTCTAAATGAGAGCCAACTTTTCCTTCATCAATCATTTGTCTTGTTATTTCAGTCGAACCACTTATTATTACTGAATGAAATTTCATTCCTTCTGGATAATAGATATGATAAGTAGGAAGTTCTGGCAAATAGTTAGCAACATCATGTGAACTACTTCCATGAGTTGTTATATACTGGCGCGTGCCCCCTAATCCGATGACCCCTTCTTTTGTAGCAACAACTTCAGATGTAAACGAAGAACTATTTGAAACTTCACGTAATAATTGCGATACATCATCACGGTATGTTCCTTGAGCCATAACGATTGGACCTGATGCATCAATATCTAATATACTAGCGTCGCGTTGTGTCCCACAAGTGGATACCGCACTGATTGCATTTTTAATTTCATGAGGTGCATAGTAACGCGTTGAATCAACCAAAATTTCAAATTCAAAAACAACAAACTCAGTTGTTGGCTTTAATTCGTAATGGACACTCCCATATGTAGATGGAAAATAAGAACGATTCTCCATTTCAGGAACTGTTGTTTTTATTATTGATTCATCATGTATGCTTCCCGCCAATAATTGACTTAATAGTTCTTCTTCAACTTTAGCCGTAGGTGCATAGTCAGCATCCACTTCAATTGATGCATACTTCATTCCTTTGGGTATCGTTACAGTTAACTCTTTATTATCAGTTGTATTTCCAATAAAATCTACACGAACTTGCACAGTTCTCTTCGTGTTGTTCTGCCATTGCTCACTATCCTCACCATCTACAACAGTAATAGTTGTTACAACATTTGATGATAGATTTCCTTTTACTTCTACTTCATTAAAGGTTTCAATTTTTTGAAACTCAAAACTAGCAATTTGAGTATCTTTAATTGTAGTGAGTTCTTCTGTATCATTGCTTGTTATTTTATTATAAGTTATTATAAATTTAGCAGTCCCATTTTCATAACTTGTATAAGTTGCAGTATCCCCTAAGACTACAGTATTATCAGGTAGTGTAATTGATTCAACTTCAACACCATCCTTTGGACTAGTTGTTATAGTAAGCGTTTCACTTAATTTATCATGTGCTTGTATAGATTCAAATCCAACCATAACATTTTCTGTTGCAAATACATCGATTTGCAAGCTACTAATAGCAATCATAACCGCAGATATCATTATCAGTGCTTTTTTTAATATAGATTTATTCATCTTATCTCCTTTTTTTCTTAAATTTCATCACACAAGAAATCTTTTGTGAAGGAATTTCCTCATTTATTTCTATGTCATTGTATTCTTTTAAAACCATGATTTGTAGTGATAATTGTAATAAATTTCATATGCATTTTGAACTTTTTTATTTAAAACATATTTAAATGATGCTTAATATTGTGAATATAGATTTAAATAAAACCACTTGTTTATAACCTCTTTTGTCAAATGCAATTAGATAGTGAAAAACAAATTATAAAAACTGTCATTAATGCTTGACTCAATTATTATGTGCTGTTGCGAAATGATTTTGAAATTGCAAATAAAAAGCAAGTATACAGCTGTATATTTGCTTTTATTTTATAATATTTTTATAGAAACCTGCTGTTAATAACTTATAGTAATGATTGAATCAAATCTTCCACATCAAGCATATCATCAACAGGTTCAAATCGTTTGATTACCACTCCATCACGGCTCACAATAAATTTAGTAAAATTCCACTTGATATCTGAATTTAATGAATACTTCGGATCTTTATTAATCATCATCTCATGAAGTCTATCATTTAGAGGGTGTTTGTGATTGTTGAATCCCTCAAATCCTTTTTTTTCTTTCAGGTACTTAAAAAGCAATGATTCATTATCACCATTTACATCAACTTTAGAAAAAATAGGATAAGGAATTGCATATTTTAGAACACAAAAATCTTTGATTTCTCTATCTGTTCCAGGTGCCTGTCCACCAAATTGGTTACATGGGAAATCCAATATCTCAAAACCGTGTTCAAAATATTTATCATAAAGCATTCTTAGTTGCTCGTATTGAGGCGTAAATCCACATTCGGTCGCTGAATTTACAATCAATAATACTTTCCCTTTATAATCCGATAATGATTTCATCTTTCCATTCTCATCCAAAACACTAATTTCATAAAATTTCATTTTGACTTCCTCCTCATTTATGTAAATCTACTGTTCAGTAGATTAAAACCTAAGTAGCATAAATCTTATATATTAAAATTGCAATGCATGATTTTCAATATTATTTATTTTGTCATTTTAAAAGTTTACTATACCTTAATTATAACGATTTAAAGCGTATACTTCAACACTTGCATTTACTAATTTTAAGAATCAAATGGAAAGAATAAAAAAAGTATGAAATATCATCGTACTTCATACTTTTAAAAGTTTCAATCTTAGTTTGTAAAAACAGTACTTAGATTGCGGTTATGTTTTATCTATTACTCTTGTTCAAGAGCTAATGTAATTGTTGTGATATCACACACTGTTTCAGGCCCATAATATTGAATTGCCCCAGGGTAAACATAGCAAGTTTCAACTGCCCATTCTTCTCTTTTTGATTCAAAGAACTTAAATGGTTTACCGTCTAGTTCAACTAATGCTTTTTTAATAACTGGCTTATCTTCACCATGTCTTCTTTCAATATTCATCATTTTAGTAATTGGCATACCTCCAGCAACCCATTCGTTTGCAGGTGCAGAAAGATTTGATACTTTTGATAAGTATCCTGTGTACCCATATTGGATTAACATAAATGCATTATATCCAAGTGAGTAACAGTAATCTGAATCAAAGTTTGAAGGGAATGCACATCTTCCTTCATATCCGAAAAAGTGATGAAGTGCATTGAACTTTCCTTTAAATTCTCTTTCATTTAATTTATCAGCTACTAAAGCAGAGAATAATTTTTCAGATTCAATTAAAGATACTTGTACATTACCATGTGGATCTCTTTCTAAGAACAATTGTTGTTGGATTGTTTGTGGTAATATCGCAAATACTTCCATACTTTCTTTTGAAAGTCCCATTTGGATGAAAGCGTATTTTTCATCCCAAGTTGCTAACGCATTGAATTCATCTGCTTTGCTACCTGCAAGAAGTTCATTAATCTCTGAAATTAGTACAGAAAATTCAGGAACGAATTCTACTACTCCTTCAGGGATAATAGCAACTCCGAAGTTCATTCCATTATTACTACGTGCTTCTACTGAATCAGCAATATAATCTGCTAATTGAGATAATGAAAGTTTCTTTGCAGCAACTTCTTCTGAAATTAAACAAATATTTGGTTGTGTTTCTAACGCACACTCTAAAGCAACATGAGAAGCAGAACGACCCATTACTTTAATAAAATGCCAATATTTTTTAGCTGAGTTCGCATCACGTCCAATGTTTCCAATTAACTCACTATAAGTTTTAGCTGCTGTATCAAATCCGAAAGAAATTTCGATATCTTCATTTTTTAAATCACCGTCAATTGTTTTTGGACATCCAATTACTTGGATACCTGTTTCATTTGCAGCAAAATATTCAGCAAGCACCGCTGCATTTGTATTAGAGTCATCTCCACCAATAATTACAATTGCATTAATTCCGTGTTTTTTGCAAACAGTAGCTGCTACAGCGAATTGTTCTTGTGATTCAAGTTTTGTACGTCCTGAACCAATAATATCAAATCCACCTGTATTTCTATATTGGTCAATATATTCATCATTGAATATAAGTGTATCATCCTCTACTAATCCAATTGGTCCATTTTTAAAACCAATTAATGTATTTTCTGGATTCGTTGCTTTCAATGCATCATAAAGACCACAAATTACATTATGTCCCCCTGGTGCTTGACCACCTGATAAGATTACTCCAACTACTTGTTTTTTAGTTATTGAAGTGTTGTTTCCTTTTTCAAATGTAATTTCTTTTTTCCCATACGTATTAGGAAATAATGTTTGGATTTTTTCTTGATCCGAAACACTTTGTGTTTCATTACCTTCTTTAACAGCAATTTCAGCTATTCCGTTTCTAAGCATTTTTGGAAGCTTAGGTGTATATTCATATCTTACTTTTTGTAATGGTGAATGTTTCATTCTATTTCTCCTTTATATATTAATTATATGTTATTGATTTTAATCTATTTTCAATAAATTGTAAATAGATTAGTCCTTATTTTATCTTAAAAGCATGATAAAATGACAGTAAAACTAATAAAGGAATTATCTACCTAGTTTATTATTCAAAATATTACTCCTAGCTAGACATAATAGTGTAAAAAAATTCGAAAATTTTACACTATTAAAATGATTATTGAATCATTAAATCTGAATATTATTACCTGATTTCAATATATCTATCATAAATTTAACTTTGTTTACAAAGCAAAGTTAAATACAAATCGAACATTCATTTTTACTTTATAATATTGACTATGTTAAGTAATTATATTTATTTTACCATTACTTCCCTACTGCTACAATTAGTTGCTTCTCATTTAGAATGCAATTAATTATAGCATACATTAAACAATATAATCGTATACAACACTCCATTTTAAACTTAGAATATTAGTAATCCCTATAGAAAATCAAACTTTGTTTGCAATTTATTAAACATACAAAATGATGAATTCACAATTTATATGTTTAAAATGTCATAATATGTTTAATTTCTTGAGTTTTTAGTCTGATAAAGTCATAATTATTGACTCCCTAATCACAAAGTGAGAAAATATAAGTAAATAAATGAGTATGCGAATTTGTGCTCAATCTATCGGAGGTCCTTATGAAAAAGAAAGTTTCAGCAATGATTTCGTGCGTAATTTTTATAGTTTTATGCTTATCCGTAGATATAATACAAAGTGTGAATACTGACACAAATGAAATACAAATCGATATCCCGGGATACAGTATTTATGCGAACGGAAGAGACCTACTAATCCGTAGTGATGGTTTTGCTACATATGGGTATTATGACTATGGAGAAGTTGGTGTTTTCGATACGGAAGATGAAATCCTAATGTATCATGGCAGTCCCTTAGATATAAATAGTTATTATATATACGCAGGTGGTGAATCGGCTACTACAAATGAAACTAGAATCACTATGTTAAGTGGAGAAGTAGCAATGATTTACGGTGGTGGAAAGTTAGAGTCTGCTAAAGTATTATCAGATACAATGATACAAATAAAAGGTGGAGTTATTAAAAATTCAATTTATGGTGGTGGATATTCTGCATCTGTCGAAAAAAATAGTACTATCATAATCACAGGCGGTAGCATTGCAGGTAATGTCTATGGGGGTGGTCATACTACTCATGCGTCTATTAATGGATCAACAACTATTAATATTAGTAATGCTAGCATCGATAATAATGTTTATGGTGGTGGATATGATGGAACATCCTTGAATACTAATGTCACTATTTCAGAGAACTCAGAAGTAGCTTATGTTTATGGTGGTGGATATAGTAAAACAGCCACTGTAAACAATGATACAATTGTCAATCAAACTGGTGGGGTCATTAGTGAGAATATTTTTGGTGGTGGACATTATGCAACCACTCAAGGGAATGCACGTATTAACCTATCAAGTGGTAGTGTATTAAACGTTTATGGTGGTGGTCATATTAAGGATGCTACTGTCAAAAAAAATACATTCATTAGTGTTTCAAATACTGCAAAAGTTGAAAATGTACTATATGGTTCTGGTGCAGCATCTCCTGTTGAGGGTAATGCTAATATTTCCATTAGTGGTGGTCAAGTTGCCATTGTACGTGGTGGTGGGAGTAGCTGGCAAGGTATTACGTATGGTGCAGCGACTACTAACAATGTAAATATAAAAATTACTGGTGGTGAAATTACGACATTATTTGCAGGTGGAAATGATGCTAGTGCCCAAGTTTTTGGTAATACTAATGTTACAATTGGTGGGACTGCTCATATTAGCGGAAATGTTTATGGTGGTGGAATTAACGCACCTGTTAATGGAAACACTTCAATAATCATTACGAATGGAGCGATAGATGGGTCTATTTTCGGTGGTGGAAGCAATGCATCAGTGGATGGGAATACGTCAATTACTATAACTGATGCTAACATAAAAGGTTCTATATATGGAGGCGGCTCAGCGACTACTGCAATTGTTGAAAAAAATACGTCTATTCTTATTGCAGGCACATCTTTCATAGAGAATCGTATTTATGGTGGTGGTTATAATGCTCTAGTTAAAGGAGACACATTAGTAGCAATGACTGGTGGTACAGTAAATAGTTCTATTTTTGGTGGCGGTAGAATCTCCTCAGTTAATGGAAGTACATCTATTAATATAAGGAATGGTCATGTTAAAGGTTCCATTTATGGTGGTGGTTCAACTAATACAGCAACTGTTGCTAACAATACAACGGTTCTAATAAATGGCACATCTACAATAGAAACTAATGTTTATGGAGGTGGACTTGGAACATTGAACATAACTGGTGATGCTATAGTTAAAAAAAATACAGAAGTAACGATTTCTGAAGAAGCGCAAATAGTAGGAAGCGTGTATGGAGGTGGTTACTACGCAATTGTTGAAGGAAACACTCAAGTAAATATAGCTGGCGGTATGGTTGGTGGCAATGTGTTTGGAACCGGCTATGAGGCGGGAGCAAACAATTCTAGTTTACATATATCAGGTGGTACAATCGTAAACACCGTTTATGCAAGTAGTTCTGCAGATGATGTGATGACTTCTACCTTGACTATTTCAGGTGGAGTGATGAAAGGTGATGTCTATGGTGGCGCAGGTGGTAATAGTAATACAGACACGACTATTACCACAATTAGTGGTAACGCAGAAATAGAAGGCTCGTTTTACGGAGCAGCATATAATAATAATGCGAATAAGGTGCAGGTTTCTATGAATGGTGGAATAATACATGAAAATTTATATGGCGGTAGCTCTCATGCTGGTTTAGTAGAAGAGACAGATGTCATACTTTCTGGCGGTACCATTCATGGTTTGGTTTACGCAGGAAGTAGACAATCAACTGTAAAAAATTCATCCTTAACAATTAATGGTGATATTCAAGTTGGAAAAAAAGGAACAAATTCAATATTTGCTGGTGGTGAAGCCGGTACTATTATAGAAACCACAAATTTAATTATCAAGTCAGGAGATATCAGCAGTAGTGGAAACATTTATGCAGGTGGAAATCTATCTAGTGCAATCACTAATATTATCAATGTCACAATAACTGGTGGAACACTTCCCGATACAATCTTTGGTGCAGGAAATGCCGCTAAAACAAATGCTGTAAACTTCACAATTTCAGGAGATCCGATATTAAAAAATGTATACTTAGGAGGAAATACTATTAATTCAACAGTTAATGAAAATGTTTCTTTCTTAATGGAAAGCGGCTTAATAGAAGGAAACTTATATGGTGCAGGAAAATTTGGAACAGTTATCTCAGCTATTGACATGAAAATTTTAGGTGGAACCATTTTAGGTGATGTTTCTGCTTATAGTGAACTGAGTACAGTTGCTGCCACTAGAACTTTAAGTATCGGAAATGATGTTGTAATAGGAACACGTTCAGATGATGAAGTTATTACAGGTATTTTATTAAATACTTTAACAACAAAAACTGTTTCAATTAGTGATAATTTAGTTAATGGAGCAGATGTTAATGTGAAAACAATTCCTTTTAGTGCAGTAAACACTATTATTGCAACCAATGCCATTGCAAGCGATTTATATAAAATTCATGTGATTCATCCAAGTTTAGAAACTATTTATAAAGATTCTACTAATGAGCTTGTTTTAGCTGACAAGACTGCATCGATTCGCGGACAAATTACAAACACTAGTAATGAAACGATTATGAATGCAACAGTAAATTTATATAGGAATAATGTGTTAATTGACACTACAACCACTGGTGATAACGGAAATTATTATTTCAACTTAGGAAATGACAATGGTAATTATATAATTGAATCCTATGCAACGGGATATGATCGTCATACTATTTCTACCACAGTAACCAGCTTGAAAGATGTTTTAAATCAAAATATTCAATTATCAACATTCGTTGCAGTTGAAGAAGTCATCTTATCCAAAGACCTAATATATGTAGGTAATACTTTGGACTTAGAGGTTATAAGTCAGATAAATCCTAACCATTCAACATATAGTAATATTGTATGGTCTATCGAAAGTGCTGAAACTCAAGCAAGATTGGATGGAAATTTATTAACTGCTACTTCTATTGGAGAAATTGTAATCCGCGCAACTATCATCGATGGTCTTGCTATTGGGAGTAATTTTACAACTACTTTTACAATCACTGCAAACCAATTCATCCCTGTAATAGACGTAATTTTAAATCAAAATACATTGTATGAAGATCACACATTAAATTTAAATGCAAAAAGTGTAATCAATCCAATTAACTCAACTAAAAATGAAAAAAATTGGGAGATCATAGATGCTTCAACAACTGGTGCTACTCTTGATAACGGAATTTTAAGTGCCAGTGATGAAGGAGACATCTATATTAAAGTTACAATTATTGATGGAGTAGCCCTTGGTTCCAATTATACAAAGACCTTTAAAGTTACAGTAAATGATTTTACTCCTATTACAAGCATCACAATGAATAATGAACTATCCGTTTTAGAATCATATCCTTTACTATTAGATACAACTATTAACCCTATTAGTGCAACAAATCAAAACATTGTATGGTCAATAGTTGAATCAAATGATACCGGTGCAGCAATTATTGATGGAGTATTAAAAGCTCCAAGACAAGGTAGCGTAAAGATAGCTGCTACAGTTATTGATGGAACAGCTATTGATTCCCCGTATATTCAAACTTTCGATATAGAAATTACAAATTTTATACCAGTAGAAGACTATACGCTTGCAAATAATCAAGTATTTCAAGAAAACCCTTTATTGCTAACTGGTAGTGTGTCTCCTATCACTGCTACTAATCAAATGACACAATGGAGCATAATCGATGCAGGCAATACTGATATTACTCTTAATGGAAATACAATCCAAGCAGCAAATGCAGGTGAAGCTATCATACAGTTAAAAATAGAGAATGGATTAGGATATGGTATGGATTATAAAAAAGAATTTACTATTAATATTTTAGAATTCATCCCTGTTTTAGATATTGAAATGACAAATGAATTATCAGTATATGAAGGCTTTACTCTACCAATCACAAGTGTTCTATCACCAACTGACGCAAGCTTTAATACTATTGAATGGAGCCTAGAAACAACTAGTCATGCAAGTTTTGATGGTCATACATTAACTGGTTTATCACCAGGTAATATTACTTTAACTGCAACTGTAGAAAATGGACAAAAATTGGGAACTCCTTTTACTAAAAGTTTCACTATTGAAATCAAAGAGTTTATAAAAGTTGTTGATTTTCAATTAGATAGAGATGAGGTATATACTAATTTTGATTTACCTCTTACAGGTACGATTAATCCAATTAGTGCAACTAATCAAGATATGCAATGGCGTATTATTGATGAAGGTGAAACAGATGCAATCATAACAGATGGTGTACTTTATTCCACAAAACCTGGAACTGTAAAAATACAAGGAGTAATCAAAAATGGACTTGGAAACGGTGTTGACTTTGAAAAAGAGTTTACCATTACAGTAATACAGTTTGTTCCTGTAACAGATATGGAAATGACAAATGAGACAACAGTAGTAGAAGGTATGGATGTACAACTGACAAGTAATGTCTTTCCTAGTGACGCTACATTTAAAGATGTAGTTTGGAATGTAAAATCAGGAGAAGCAACTATAGTTGACAATACATTACATACTAATACAGCTGGTGAAATTGTTTTAACTGCTACTATTTTAAATGGATTAGGATATGGTATGGATTATAAAAAAGAATTTACTATTAATATTTTAGAATTCATCCCTGTTTTAGATATTGAAATGACAAATGAATTATCAGTATATGAAGGCTTTACTCTACCAATCACAAGTGTTCTATCACCAACTGACGCAAGCTTTAATACTATTGAATGGAGCCTAGAAACAACTAGTCATGCAAGTTTTGATGGTCATACATTAACTGGTTTATCACCAGGTAATATTACTTTAACTGCAACTGTAGAAAATGGACAAAAATTGGGAACTCCTTTTACTAAAAGTTTCACTATTGAAATCAAAGAGTTTATAAAAGTTGTTGATTTTCAATTAGATAGAGATGAGGTATATACTAATTTTGATTTACCTCTTACAGGTACGATTAATCCAATTAGTGCAACTAATCAAGATATGCAATGGCGTATTATTGATGAAGGTGAAACAGATGCAATCATAACAGATGGTGTACTTTATTCCACAAAACCTGGAACTGTAAAAATACAAGGAGTAATCAAAAATGGACTTGGAAACGGTGTTGACTTTGAAAAAGAGTTTACCATTACAGTAATACAGTTTGTTCCTGTAACAGATATGGAAATGACAAATGAGACAACAGTAGTAGAAGGTATGGATGTACAACTGACAAGTAATGTCTTTCCTAGTGACGCTACATTTAAAGATGTAGTTTGGAATGTAAAATCAGGAGAAGCAACTATAGTTGACAATACATTACATACTAATACAGCTGGTGAAATTGTTTTAACTGCTACTATTTTAAATGGATTAGGTAATGGAAAAGACTTTATCATAGATTACTCATTAAGAGTAATCCAAGCACCAAAAATTATATTTGGAGATGGACAAACAGTTATGCCTGGTAGTCATGCTATTTTCATTACAAACATCCTATTAGATGATTATTTGAATGTAAAAATAAATGGCGAATTGGTTGATACGAAATTTTTACAATTCGTTGGTGAACCTACAAGCATATATATTTCCAAAGATTATTTGTTAAGTTTGTTTCCTGGAACATACTCAATTGAATTACATTCGCCGTATGGTGTTGCTTTAGGTACATTTACCTTATTACCAGAAGCCGTCTATAGCGAACAATCTTCTCAATCAACTGTTGATAAGACTACCAACGATGGCTCACAGACTGATCTACAAGGTAATGATGATGAAATAGATAATTCCGAACAGAATAATGATAATGAACAAATACATAATGATGGTGAAGATGAAAAAAAATATTTTTGGTCGATTTTAAATCTTTTAATAACTATTTTTATAGTATTATTTGCATTATTAAATAATATTACAAAGTTTAATAAGTCTATACAAAAAAATGCAGATGATAAATATCGTAGTTTATTATTGGTGCGATCATTAAGCCTAACATCATTTGCTGTGATAGCTTTTATAGTACTAGCTATCACACAAAACTACAGTGGAACAATGATTGTATATGACAAATGGACATTACCTTTTGTAGTAATTATGTTTTTGGAGATAGCTTGCACTATTTTATTTAACAAAAAAATAAGGTTATTGAACCATGCTTTAGATTATAAATAATTTATATTTAGTATTATTTCGCTAATGACTTTATTTTAATTTTAATCCTCAATTTGCAGAGTAAATGAAAACTGATAATTGGGGATTTTTTATATGAAATATGATTGATACATATATTAAGTATTAGATTTTTTTATCACATAATAAAACAATAATTAAATTCTATTGTTAGTGCGAAACATAAGTTTCTAATTTAAACATATAAAAAACGAACCACTTATATTGGGCTGTCCCAGTTTTGTGGTTCGTTTAGTTTATCACTTTTTATATTTTAGTTATTTTCGAATTTATTTTTGAAAAATATATTGCAGTAATTCCGCATATTATTATTAACAAAATCAAATTGTTCATATTAGAGTAATCAGCGGTGTCTGGTGGGGATAAAACATCATCGTTTATACGCCATTGAGCTGTTAGTGTAACATTTCTGGATGGCATCATAAATTTTCCATTTATTATAGTAATAGGATCAGTATTTGATTCATCTTTCCATCCTATAAACGTATATCCTTTTCTAGATAAATTTGAAGCGTCTATATTCACTTCTGCATTAACAACATAGGCATTGTTATCAACAGGTACATCGATCTCTTCATTTAATAGTCCATCTTCATAAGTGACCTTATAAGTTGTTAATGGTGGTTCTAAAATTATCGTAAAACTTTGGGCTTCACTTTTGAAACTTGTATCTGTTGCTTTAACTCTTATTAAAATATTTTGGCCATTGGGTAATCCATAAATTTCAGATCCTGTTATAGTTTTCCAACTTAATCCTCCATCTAAACTATATTCCATTGTTTCATCTACATTGCTAATAGTTCCATCAGCTTCTATCGTTGCAGAGGGTATAGCTGGTCGCAGTGGGATAAATAGTGATTGGATATCACTTGGATAATACATTGGAGAAAAAGCCATGAAATTTATAGTTTCTCCAAAGTTATAACTGTTAATCCCCCAATCAATATTAATAGCCGGTTTTTGTAACTCAGAATTTATAGTATAAGATAGCGATTCTTCATAATTAACTAATACTTCATTAAAATAATCAATTTTTATTTCAGGTACAGGTAATTTATTTTTTTCTTTTAAAATCAAGTGATTTGAAACATTCTCCATATCAAAAAAATAGGATGATATCTCATAGGTGAAGTATTTATTAATATCCTCATTAGAGTTGACTGTGCTCGCTCCAATACCTGTAACAGCAAAGTCCAGTTGTTTTGATGAACTACCATATCGTATATCAATTAACTGCTCTCTATTGGCGTTAATATTTTCAGTAGTATTAAGTGTAAATAAATCATCATAAGAATATATAAATAGATTATTTCCTGCACTAATCGCTGAATTATCTCGTATAATCACTGTGTCATCTACTGTAAGTGTGGCATTCCATATAAAAATACCGCCTCCTATAGTATTGGCTGTATTACTTATTGTGTGAACATTATTAGATAGTTTTATATCAGATCCAAAAGCAAAAATACCGGCTCCGTAATGAAAACTTTTATTATTCTTTATAGCAACTTCACCTGATATATTAACAAATGAATTATGTGCATATATTGCTCCTCCACCCCATTTTACAGATAAATCACTACTCATTGTCTGTGCTTGATTTTGACTGATTTCAACATTATCTGCTATATTCAGCGTACTATAATTATGCAATGCGATTGCACCTCCATTATTTACACTAGTATTATTAGTAATTTTACTATTTCCTAAAATATAAGCTGTCGAATGATTCATTAGCGCAATACCGGCTCCAGAATAACTACCCAAAGTAGTAATTTTATTATTAGTAATAACTCCGCCATACATATTCAATGTTGCATCATCAATAACTAATCCACCACCATGTGTAAAACCACTTGTAACATTATCTTTAATTGTCACTCCATCATAAATGTTTACTGTAGATTTTCCACTTACAGTAACTAATGCTGATTGCATTGGGAGATTCAATTCCCCTCCATTATAAGTAATAGTCAAAGTGTTATAACTATCTGTACTGTTTCCAAGGGAAAGTGTCGCACCGTTAGTCACATTCAATCCATTTCGATTACCCACAATTGTAATTTTGTGCCCATTTCCAATTATAGTTGTATCTCCGTTCTGAATAGATGGAATAATATAAGTTCCTCCATCGAAAGTAATATCAGAATGCAAATTAATAACATGTGTGCCAGATGTTGAATTTATTGTTGAAACAGCCTCATCAAACTGTTGCACATTCGAGACATTATGAATTGTTGCTGCTTTTACAAGAGATGGTAGTTGCATTATCTGCAAACACAATAACATAGTAAATATTAATATTCCCAATTTTTTATTAGTAATCTTCATAGCGAATTCCTCCTTATAGATTTAAAAAAATTATAATAGTAAATTTTTATTAATAAGTAGTTTTAGCAAATATTAATTTCATAACACACTAATCAATATTAATTTTAGCATAGAGTTTTAATTAATGACGTTCGTTAAAACAATAAAAAAATTGAATTTTCATAACGGTTAATAAAGTACAATATCTGCGAAAGACATTCAAGCAAACATAGTAAATTTAGAGCGACTGTGTAGTTTTAAAAAATAATAATTATACAATAGGATAAAAAGGGCATCAAAAAAATATTGATATAAAATGTAAACTGTGATTATTACTTATCTTTCTACTTATATAACTTATTATATCATATCAATTAATATTCTTCTACAAATAGATATATAGATTAATGAGTCAATTAGTATCAATTACCCTTATTATTTGTAACATATTGAATTAGAATTAATACTACACACATTAATCTATATAACCTAATTGCTTTTTTGAAAAGGAATTAATTTGAAACACACAGTTTAGTAATTTTGAAGAAGTAAACTAAAAAGCAGTGGAGGGTTAATCACTCCACTGCTTTATCATATTCATTTTCCAAATTCAAATTCACTTATAAAGAATTTAATTAGTTAACGTTTAATTTTTCGTTTTGATGCGATGGCAATCGCAATTGCTGTAAACATTAACCCTATCCATGCCATTGAATTTGTAGTATCTCCAGTTGGTGGAGCAACAGTATTTTTTTCATATTTTGCATAAAGCACAATATTATTTTCTGGCATCAGTGTATTAAAATCATATTTCACTGTTAATTCTTTATCTAAATACCAACCTATAAATGTATGATTATCTTTAACAGGTGGCGTTGGTTCAGTCACTAATTGGCCTACCTCTACTGTTTGGTCAGGCACTGTACTTCCACCGTTTTCTTCAAATACTACATCATAAAAGTTTGGTGTATAAGTATGTGTAAACGTGACTTCATCTGGTGTATAAGCTAATGTTCCTGATGGTA
>CAYJGK010000014.1:0-43206 GCA_964370065.1 uncultured Erysipelotrichaceae bacterium | reverse complement strand
CTCCACCAATTTAAAATGTAAAAGATTAGAGTGCATTTATTGAGCGATATATTTAATGTATTACACACTCTAATAATTAATTTCTTTTATATAAAAGTGAAATTATTGTCGTAATTTCACTTTTTTTAATGTTTAGATAAGTTTAATAGAAATCGACTTGCAATTTTTTATAATTCACATAAATTAGTTTGAGAAGGCAACATAATAGGCAAAATCATAGATATAAGAAAGTTAAACATTAAAATTTTCAATCATGTGCTTGAATGACTAACCAAAATACGAAATCCAATTCTTTTCCGTATAAATTCATATTTTACGAAAATTGTCTTAAATGTTATACTATATTTAGTATAACATCAATAATAGAGGAGGAAAGAATATGAAAAGCAAATTATTAATAGGATTGATGTTTAGTTTAATGCTTAGTTTAGGAGCTTGTACACAAATGGATGATTCAAAATCAGATGATGTGGTAGAAGAAAAAGAAGAACAGGCGGATACGCATACAAAAGATGAATTATATAATGCTGTTTATGTAGAGGAAGATCAATTGCCTGAAATCGAAGGGGATGTAGAAAAAGAATATAAAAATGAAGATCGTATGATAGTTTTAAATACAGATATTGAAAATGAATTAGAGTTAATGACGTACAATCATTATTATTATGCAACAGCAAAAGAATTTACTAAGTTAAAAGATATGGCTGGTTCAGATATAATGAAAACCAATGCAGATAACTTAGAAAAACAATTCGACAGTGGAGAATATATGTTAGAATACACTATCGATGAATTTGATGATTTGTCAATGGAAGATATCCAAGAGGCAGATACAAATTTTAATAATCATGTATCAAGTGTAGTGGAAACAAATAAACTGACATCATTCCATATTGTAGAAGTAGAAGTATCGTGGAAACAAAATGAAGCATTTAGTAAAGTATCTCAAATTTACGATGGTAAATTCGACCGATATTTTGTATATGGGAAAACGGCGGATGATGATACATTTAAATTATACGAAATTTTAAATGGTGAAAACTATAAAATGGAACTTGATTAATAGCATTGTTAAAACATGGTATTTATGCTATTATCAATAGCATAAATAAAGGGAGAATATTATGGAAAATTATAGAGAACGAAAAAGAATTGTATTTTTAGGGCTACCATTTTCATTTACAACATATGAGATAGGAAAAGAATCATTAACGATTAGTGAGGGATTTCTAAACCGTAAAGAAAATGATTGTTTTATGTATAAAATACAAGATGTGACATTACAATCTAGTTTGTTTGAAAGACTATTTGGTTTAGGTACATTAGTGTGTCATACAGGTGATACCACACATCCTGTACTAACATTAGAACACATTAAAAATGCCCGCGATATTAAAGATTTCATAATCAAAAGTTCAGAAGAACACCGTATTAAAAGAAGAACAGTAAACTTACAAGATATTGGTGTAGATGATTTAAATGATTTAGATGGAGTCGAATTAGGATAATCTATTAAGAAAGACATAACACGTTATGTCTTTTTTTGTAGCATAGCCAGTATGAATGGTGTATAATAACAAAGGTTTAAAGAAGGAAGTGTAAAAAATGTCAAAAAGAGTTGATTTATTAAGTGGGCCAATTGCGTTTTCTCTAACAAAATTAGCCTTACCACTAATGGGAATTAGTTTCCTTCAAATGGCATATAATTTAACCGATATGTTTTGGATTGGTAAGTTAGGGCCTGGAGCAGTAGCTGCAATTGGTACGGGTGGCTTATTGTTGTGGTTGAGCCAAGGTATCCATACCATTGCGCAATTAGGAGGACAAGTATTAGTCGCTCAAAAATTAGGAGCGCAAGATAAGCAAGCAGCAGCGCGTTATGCGCATGCGGCTATTTTTTTAAGTTGTAGCATTACTTTAAGTTTAGGGCTTATCTTTATGTTTGGTTCTGCACAAATTGTATCTATTTTTAATTTGAATGACCCACAAGTAATTGCACAAGCTCAAACATACTTGAGAGTTACAGGTGGTTGTGTAATCTTTATGTTATTAGCGAAGCTATTAACTTCATTGATTACTACAACAGGGGATAGTCGGACCCCTTTTAAAGCAACTATTTTTGGGTTAGCATTTAATATGATATTTGATCCCATCTTTATTTTCGGATATTTCGGATTTCCTGAAATGGGTGTATTAGGCGCAGCTGTAGCAACGGTATTAGCACAGTGTATCGTACTTAGTATTTTACTATTTCATTGTGTTAAAGATACACACTTATTCTCTTATATTAAAATAAGAAGCTTACCTAATGTACATGCGATTATTCATATTGTACGCTTAGGCTTGCCAACTACATTGCAAAATACACTATTTCCACTCATCTCAATTTTCATTTCACGTTTAACAGCAGGATTTGGTGATAATGCTGTTGCTGTACAAAGAATTGGTTCGCAAATTGAATCTATTTCATGGATGACAACAGATGGATTTGCAATCGCAGTCAATAGTTTTGTCGCACAAAACTTTGGAGCAAAAAATTATACAAGAGCAAAAAAAGGAGCGCATCAAGCAATCGTAATCTTATCAATGTTTGGATTGTTTTCAACTTGTTTGTTGTTAGTAGGGGCTAGACCTATTTTCCAATTATTTTTAAGCGATCCGATTGTAGTGAATATGGGAGTGGATTACTTAATGATTGTAGGAATTACGCAGTTATTCTTATGTTATGAAATACTATCAAGTAATATATTAAATGCATTTGGTAAGACAATGTATCCTGCAGTTATTTCAACAGTTTTCACAGCAATGCGGATACCTATAGCATTATTATTAACAAGCACAGTATTAGGTTTAAATGGTATTTGGTGGGCCTTAACACTAAGTACATTATTTAAAGGTAGTTGTTTATTGGCTGTTGCATTGTATTTTTTACGTAAATTAAGTAAAAACCAAGTATAAATGGTGAACACGCTAGAAAATATGAACTAGCGTGTTTTTATTTTATTTAGACAATGCTATACTTAAGTTATGAAAAAACTAAATCGAAAAGTCATCACGAGTTCCTCATTGTTTATCACTGCTATTTTATATTTAGTAACGGGGTTTATTTTTATTTTTTTTACAAAAGAAACGCCACGAATATTAAATAGTATTTTAATTGTGTATGGAATCGTGTTAACGATTTTACAACTAGTGAATACCATTACACAAAAGCAAAAATTTAGAATTATATCTAGTTTTGCTCCTTTTCTTTTCACAATTATTATATTGTTGAATAGTACTCGTATTTTATCATTATATACATTTCTTTTAGGTAGTTATTTGTTATTGCTAGCACTTATTAATGCTATTGATTTTATCATTTTACGCAATAATAAGAGTAGTGATCGCTATCGTGTCTTAACACGTGTAATTATTATGCTATCATTTGGAATTCCATTATTATTAACACCTCGCAGTGAACTCTATTCTGCCATTATGTTAACCGGATTTTTCTTGCTTATATTAGGGATGTCGACTTTTAATGATTTTATTATTGAAGCACTATCACTACAAAGAAGTGATCGTATCAAAAATAAAGTACGTATTAATGTACCAGTTATCTTCACTGCTTTATTACCTAAACAATCTATTACATATATTAATAATTTATTAAAGCAATCAGGAAATGATGTAGAAGAAGAAAGCTATAAAGGAGAAGAAGAGGCCGATTTAGAGTTGTTGATACATGTCACAGAAGAAGGATTTGGCACAATGGGGCATGTTGATTTTTACTTTGAAGGAAGAGTGTATTGTTATGGAAATTATGACCACTTATCTTTAAAGTTATTTGGTGCAGTAGGAGATGGGGTCTTCTTTATTGTGGATGATGTGGAGCAATATATTGCATTTTGTGCACAATCAACAAAAGATTCTATTTTTAGATATGGTTTAAAATTAAGTGACAAACAAAAGGAACAAGTACGTAATAGTATTGATGAATTATATACACATATGTATAAATGGAAACCACAATATCAATTATACGAAGAAAATAAAACAAAGTTTAAACAAGAGCCAAATGATTATGCGAGTACTTTATATAAAGAAACAAAAGCTTTGTTTTATAAGTTTAGTCATACTAATTTTAAAACTTATTTTGTATTGACAACCAATTGTGTCAAACTAGCAGATCATATTGTTAGAGCTTGCGGTATTGCCGCTTCGACTCCGAATGGAATCATTACACCAGGTGCTTACTATGCCTATTTTGATACACAGTATCGCTTAGATCACTCAATTGTTGTATCGAAGAAAAGTTATCCTTATAATGGCCCAATCAAACATAGTAAGCGAAAATTATTTAATAAATTACGATCTAAAATAAAAACTGACATCTAATACAGTGTCAGTTTATTTTTTTACTCAAATTCAAATAAATGGATTAAGTTCTCTCTCACTCTTACTTCGTGATTAGCATCACATAACGAAGTGATAAAATCATTAGCTTGTATGGTAGTGTTCCCATTTGGGGTGATTTCATGTTCACCACGTTGAATAGACACAATTAAACATTCACTATCTATGTTTAAGTCCTTGATTGGTTTTTGATCAGCGTATGCGCCAAAGTGTACAATTGTTTCTATTAGAACTTTATGTTTACCTTGACTTGGCTCATGAATACCTTGGTTATGTAATAGGTTTTCTAATAAAGATTCATATATTGGTTTATTATTTAACTGCTCCGCTACGATATATGCAATTGTTGAAGTAATAATGAGTGGTAATAGCTGAGAGAAAGAACCAGTCATTTCCATTAATAAGATAACACCTGTTAAAGGGGCACGTACAATAGCTGAAAAATAGGCAGCCATAGCTAATACAACGAAATTATAAAATAAGATTTCATCTAAACCTAGTAAAGGTATGATACATTGGGCAAAAATAGCACCTAATGTGGCTCCTAGTACAAGAAGTGGGAAAAAAATACCTCCAGGTGTACCAGAACCAAAACTAATTATGGAAAATAAAAATTTGATAATAAAGATAAAACATAAGAATAAAAAGCTAGTTTCCATATTTAAGATATGAATAATGTGGTGTCCACCACCTAATGCAACAGGTAAGGTTAAACCAATGATACCGGCAATTAGAAAGGGGATGATGACTGCATAGTGTTTACAGTATTTTTTTAAATAGGCATATACTTTTTGACTATATACAATGGACAGATTGTATAGCACACCACTTACTCCTAATAGGATACCTAATATAATGAATAGCCAATAATACTGAATAGGAATCGAATTTGATACATCAAAATGAAATATGGGGTTTAATCCCAACCATAATTTAGAAACAAAATCGCCTACTCCAGCAGCCACAAGCGTAGAAAGTAAAACCATAGGTGAGAAATAACGATATATTTCTTCTAATGCAAACATTACACCAGCCATAGGAGCATTGAATGCAGCAGCTAAACCTGCACTTGCACCACTTGTCATATAAATTCGTTTCTCTGTTTCTGTGTGTGCAAAGTAATGGGCAACCCCTTGTCCAGCACTGGCTCCTAGTTGAATAGATGGACCTTCTCTTCCTAATGACAAACCTGATAGTACAGCCATTGCACCAGCAAAAAATTTAACAATTAAGGTAGAAAGCCAATTATTTTGAATGAATCCCATTATTTGACCTTTTACTTGTGGGATTCCACTTCCTGAGGTAAGTGGAAAACGTTTGATGATATAGCCCATAGCTAACCCGCTCGCGCACAAGATAATAAATAATAGCGGAATGAGTATAGTATTCTCACGAATGAATGCATAGATAGATAAGGATGTATTTTCTGCAACTGAAATAAGTAATCGATATAGAACGCTTATCACCCCTGCACTGAATCCAATGAGTGAACTGATTAATATTATTTTTATATTACTTTTTTTATTAGTAATCGTATATACTGTTTTTTTACTCATAATAACTCCTGTATTGAAACCATGATATATTCTAACACAAATGCATACTTAATGTGTATAAAAAAAGAAGAAAACACCAATCCTTAAACAAATAAAAATATAGAATTAGCATATGTATTCCATTCAAACAAGTTATAGTTGACACTCAAAATATAATGTTATAACATCAAAATGTAAATATACAGTGGAGGTTTTATGAAAATAATAGATGCAAAAGTATTTCAAGATTTTAAGAATGGAAAAATTCATGGTGATGAAGTGGTAACAAGTGTGAAATTATTAAAAGATGCTCGCCATTTCTACAAAAGTAATGACGCGACTTTATCAGATGATACAATTATGTATGAAGTGTATATGTATACACAAAATAATCCTAAACAAGTAGGAAATTTAAACTGGGGAATGACAGTGATGAAACCTGTTTATGTAAATGGTGAATGTAACATGACAAGAGGTCATTTCCATGAGGATTTAGAATGCGCAGAGTTTTACTTTGGTATAGGTGGAGAAGGGTTGTTGATGTTAATGGATGAAAACTTTAACTGTACAGCGCAACGTGTATGTGAAGGAAGTGTGCACCATATTGATGGAAAAATTGCACATCGTTTAATTAATACAGGGGAAACTGATTTTAAAGTAGGAGCTTGCTGGCCAACTACAGCAGGACATGATTATAAAAGAATTGAAGAAGGACCCTTTACACAGAGAATATTTAAAATAGATGGTAACATTGTAAGTGAGGAAAGAGAATAAAAATGTATTTCGTTTCCTAAAATTATGAAAGTAAGCATAGCGCAATTTAAGGCTATCATAAAATTTGGGAATCACAACTTACTAGTTTTGAAATATCATTTTAAAACTAAATCAGGGAAAGGTTGTTTTTAAAGCCAATCCAAATTATAATGATAGTAACTTAATAATCATAGAAACTAGAATTGACCCTAAATTTAATATGCAATTTGAAGATTATCTTATAATTTTATTTTGTTAAAAAACTCAACATGAATAGTGAGCTTTTTGGATGATCTGACTCCAAAAATAGAAAGAGGTGCCCATGAAACTTAATCATAATAAGGGAGCAATTCCTTTATATCTGCAAATTAAAGAAGAAGTAAAAGCTGATATTGAAAACAAACGTTATGAACAAGGTGAATTAATTCCAAGTGAATTAGAATTTGAGAAGCATTATGGTGTATCACGAATTACCGTTCGCCAAGCTATTTTAGATTTAGAAAAAGAAGGGTATGTTAAGCGAACAAGGGGAAAAGGGACAAGTGTAATATACAGTGATAAAACAGATGAAGAATTAATTGTAACACGTTCCTTTTACAAAGAAATGGCAAAAAAAGGAAAGATTGCATCTACTAGCAGTGCAAGTATAGAGTTAATTCCTGCTTCCTTAGAAGTTGCTAAACGCCTAGATATTGAGCGAGGTGATGAAGTCTATCGGCTATACCGCGTTCGTTGTGCAGATGATGAGGAAATTGTTGTATTTGAATCTTATATGTTAGGGGAATATGACTTTCCTTTAAACGTAGAAGCCTATGCTATTTCTATGTATGATGTATATGAGCAAGTAGGTGTTCAAAAACCAATACGAGCTAATGAGTGCTTTGAAGCCTGTTTAGCGAATGATACATTAGCACAGGAACTTAAAATTGATGTAGGAAGTCCTATTTTAAAAAGAACAAGAGTAGCCTACAATGAAAATCAAAAAGCCATTGAGTATACAGTCTGTTATTATCGTGGAGACAGATATACATACTCAGTTCAATTAAAAGAAAAATAGCCTAGTGGCTATTTTTTTAAATCCTATTTTCGAGATCAACTAAATGATAAAAGAGGGCACATTTAATTCTTTTCCTTTGTTGAAAACAGTGTTAAAATATTAAAAATAAGGAGATAGTTTATGAAACAACAACAATTAAAACAATTAATCTATGAACTGTGGCAAGATGCAGAAACAGGATTTGAAGAATATAAATCAAGTGAAAGAATATGTGTGTTATTAGAGGAGCAAGGATTTAGTGTAGAACGCAATGTATGTGGTATGGAAACAGCCTTTATTGCAACATACGGAAGTGGAAAACCTATTATTTCGTTCTTAGCTGAATACGATGCTTTATCTGGAATGAGCCAACAAGCAGATGTAACAATTGAAAAAAAGATGGAAGGAGTCACAACAGGACATGGCTGTGGACACCATTTATTAGGCGCAGGAGCAGTATATGCTGGAGTGTGTATGAAAGAATATTTAGATACGCATCAAGGAACAATTAAAGTCATTGGATGCCCTGCAGAAGAAGCAGGAAGCGGGAAAGCATATTTAGCAAGAGATGGAGTATTCAATGATATTGATATTGCATTAACTTGGCATCCAAGTATGTTTAATCAAGTAGTAAGCGGGAGTTATCAAGCATGCATAAGTGTGTATTATCGATTTCATGGGCGTAGTGCACATGCAGCAGCAGCCCCACATATGGGAAGAAGTGCATTAGATGCATGTGAATTAATGAATATTGGAGTCAATTATTTACGTGAACATATGGCAGATTATGAGCGCGTTCATTATGCCTATACAAATGTAGGTGGAAGTGCTCCTAATGTTGTGCAAGCATATAGTGAATTGAAATACTTTATTCGTTCAGACAATAATCCCCATTTAATGGAATTGTATGAAAGAGTGAATCAAATTGCAAAAGGGGCGGCTCTAATGAGTGGAACCACTTGCGAAATTGTCTTTGATGAAGGATTGAGTAATGTGGTTCCAAACTTTACATTAGAAAATGTATTGAAGCATAGTTTTAGTCAAGTAAACTTACCGAGCTATTCAAAAGAAGAATTAGACTATGCACAAGCATTCAAAGATACATGGCAATATGATTTGCATGCGGAATTATCCAATGCAGTCATAGATAAACAAAAAGCCAAAAAACACATGGAAGAATATCCAATTTGTAATTATGTATTAGATAGCATGCAAAATGATATGGTGGAAATGGGAAGTACTGATGTTGGAGATGTAAGTTGGGTAGTTCCTTGTGCACAGATTAACTGTGCGTCGTATGCATATGGTGCAGGTGCCCATAGTTGGCAATGGGTTGCACAAGGAAAGTCTAGCATTGCCATAAAAGCAACAGTTTTAGCAGCACAAGTGTTAGCTTGTACCGCCCAAACGTTGTTTGAAGACCAATCATTGATAGAGAAAGCTAAATTAGAATTGCAAGAACGTCTAAATGGGGAAACTTATACATGTCTAATACCAAAAGATGTCAAACCTCATATCTATTAAAAAAGTGTCCTTTGACACTTTTTTATCTTTGTACTAAACGAAGTGAGAATTTATTGCGATCCCCGCGATAGTTAGCAACAGAATATTCTAATAGTTGATTGGCATCACTGTAGGCACATGTTGTTATCGTATACACAGCAGCATCTAGACGAATGTCTAATACATTAGCTAACTCTTCTTCTGCATTTTTAGCCTCCACTACACGATCCACATAAGCAACAGGTTGGTTATGTTTATGGAATACATTATAAAGAGAGATATTATTTTGTGAGAAATCATAGTTAGCAAGATAGGGGCAACGACTAATTGGCACATAGGTTTCCACATAAACCATTATATCTTGGTCAGCATAACGTAAACGTTCTAAGTATAATATTTCATCATTTTCCTTAATTTGTAATGTGCTTGATAAGAATTCATCGGCTTGGATAATACATTGCTTTAGTAGCTTAGTGGAAGGGGTTAAGCCTAACAACTTCATTTCATCATTAAAAGAATTTAATTTTTGAAAAAAATATCCTTCTACTTTTGGAGAGGATACAAATGTTCCTTTCGCTTTTTTTCGTTCAATGTACCCAGCTTTTTCTAGTGCTTGAAAAGCTTGTCTTATCGTGGGCCTTGAGATATCTAAACTTTGGCAAAATTCCGCTTCGGTTGGTAGTTTTTCTCCAGGTTGATAAGTTTCATTTTTAATTAATTCAATCATGATTTCCTTGATTTGAAAGTATAAAGGAATAGGAGAATTTTTATCAATTGTATAGTATGTTTGTATATTCATAATAGTACCTCTTATGTATATTATATAGGATATCACTCATAAATGCAATAATGTAATTACATTAAAACAAATGTTGACTATTTGTTAGGTTGTGTTATAATGTCATTACAATACAAGGAGGTTCTTTATGATAAAGACAGAAAAACAATTAGCTAAATATTTTGATCATACGTTATTAAAAGCATTTGCAACCGATGCCGAATTAATTAACTTGTGTAAAGAAGCAAGAGAAATGGGGACAGCAATGGTTGCAATCAACTCATACCCTGTTGCATTATGTGCCAAAGAACTACAAGATTGTGATGTACGTGTAGGAGCAGCTATCGCTTTTCCTCTAGGACAAACAACAATTGATGTGAAAGTTTTTGAAACAAGAAAAGCAATTGAAGAGGGTGCGGATGAAATTGATTATGTAATCAATGTGGGAAAACTAAAAGCTAAAGAATACAATTATATAAAAGAAGAAATGCAACAAATTGTCGCATTATGTAGAGAAAAAAATGTAATTAGTAAAGTTATTTTTGAAAATTGCTACTTGACTAAAGAAGAAATTAAACAAGCTTGTTTAATTGCTAAAGAAGTAAAACCTGACTTTATCAAAACAAGTACTGGCTTTGGAACTTCAGGTTCAACATTTGAAGATGTGGAGTTAATGGTAAAAACAGTAGATGGAGCATGTGAAGTGAAGGCAGCAGGTGGAGTAAGAGATTGGCCTACTTGTAAAAAAATGATTGAATTAGGTGCAACACGTATCGGGACAAGCTCAGCAAAAGATATTTTAGCAGGATTTAGAGTAGAAATGGAAACAGGTGAAACACATTGTATCGAAACAGAAAAAAATGATGTCAATCAAGAAAAGGAGTGCTATTAATGAGAATCGTAATAACTGGTGCAGGAGGGTATATTGCTAATTTAGTTAGATTATACAACAAACAACATACTTATATTAATATTGATAAGAGTGATGTTAATTTTGAATATCCAGAACAAGTAAAAGAATATTTTGAAAAATTAGAATTTGATGCGGTTTTACATTGTGCGGCTAATATTTCTACTGCCGCCTGTGAAAATGAGCCAGAAGCGACACACAACATTAACTGTAAATCTGCGATTGCGATTGCAGATATCTGCAAAGCTAGAGATAAAAGATTTATTTTCTTTTCAACGGAACAATGTTTTAATGGAAAAACGGTTGCAGGGCCATTTAAAGAAACAGATGTATTAGAAAGTGTATCTGCATATGGAATTCAAAAAGTAGAAGCAGATGAATATATTTCTGCAAATTTAACAAACTATGTTACGTTACGTTTGTCTTGGTTAATGGGATTAAATATGCCAACGATTAAAACAGGACCTAATATTTTAAAAAATGCACTGTTGGCTGTAAAAAACAAGCAAGAAACGGCTTTTGCAGTACATGAAATTAGAGGGTTAACGTATGGTCAACATATTGCTAATAACTTTGATAAATTATTAACAATCGATAGTGGTGTTTACCATTTTAGTAGTGAGAATAAATATAGCACATATGAATCAGCAAGATATGTAGCCAAAGCATTTGGTTATGATGATGAAACGGTGGATAAATACATTAAACCGGATAAAGAAAAGTATGCAGATCGCCCTAGAGATTATCGTTTAGCAAATGAAAAAATCAATAGTCAAGGAATTACATTAACTACGTTTGAAGATGATGTCGCAATGGCATTAGCTGACTTTGGTTGGGAATAAGGAGAATTTATGTATCCATTAAAGTTGAAGCCAGTATATGATAAAACAATATGGGCTAATAATAAATTAACTACAATCCGTAAAGAAAAAGATGGTTATGGAACTTCTTGGGAAGTGAGTGCGCACCCCTATTGTCAAAATGAAGTATTAAATGGAAAATACAAAGGTAGGGACATTCTAGATTTAGTAGAAAATAATAAAGAAGAAATGATTGGTCATTATACACTAGCAGATATGTTACGCGTGGCTTATTTAGATGCGAAACAAGATTTATCTATTCAAGTGCATCCACATAATGAATATGCATTGCAACATGATCATGATTTTGGGAAAACAGAATCATGGTATGTATTAGAGGCAGAAGCAGGAGCTACACTTGTAGCAGGAACGACTACAACAGATGCAAAATTAATACGTAGTTCTATTGAGGATGGTACATTAGAACAACATTTAGTAAAAGTACCAATTGAAAAAGGTGATTTTATCTTTATTGATGAAGGTATGTTACATGCATTGGGAGCTAACATTTTCGCTATTGAAATAGGAACAAATTCTAATACAACATATCGATTTTATGATTATAAAAGAACAGATGCCAATGGAAATGAACGGGAGTTACATTTAGAAAAAAGTTTTGATGTAACAGACTTTAGTAAGAGCACACAAAAAATAAGTAATCCATTTATGACACAAACGGAAACCACTCATAAAGCTTTATGTAGCTGCGATTACTTCAATGTAGATATTTATGATGTAATGGAGGAAATTACATTTATACCAAACGGGGAACAATTTATGACTATTACATTTGTATCAAGTGAAGGAAGTGTTGAATGCGATGGAGAAATATTCACCATGAATTATACGGATACAATGTTTGTGCCAATCAGCTGTAAACCATTTACAATTCGTACATCAGGTAGATTGTTAGTGGGAACTAATAGAGTTGCAAAATAAGAAAGAACGAAAGTTCTTTTTTTTACGATAGATTATGAAAGAGTGTGCTTGATTTTGATAGAAATTGATGTATAATTGTTCTGAGGAAAAATGTTTTGACTATTAGATAGGTCATTATAATATACAAAAGGAGAAATAAATGAAAACAACAAATGAGAAGAAAAGAGCGATTTTAGAAAGTTTTAAAGAGGGATTAATAGTTTCTTGTCAGGTGCAACACGACGATCCTATTTATACAGATGATATGGTCGTTAAAATGGCTGAAGCAGCTAAATGGGCAGGAGCAGTAGGATTGCGTGCCAATTCACCAGAGCAAATCAAAGCGATTAAACAACAAGTAGATTTACCATTAATTGGATTATGGAAAATTTGGCACGACGATACAGACGTATTCATTACACCAACGATGAAAGAAGTGCATGCGATATGGGAAGCAGGTGCAGAAATCATTGCTTTAGATTGCACAAATCAAGTTACACATGAAAAAACAATAGCTTGGGATTTGATTAAACAAGTCAAAAAAGAACTACCTGAAGCGATTATTTTTGCAGACGTATCAAATTATGAGGAAGCTAAAAGAGCGATTGAAAATGGGGCTGATATTGTGGCACCTACTTTATATGGGTATACTAAAGCGACTGCACATATTGAAGGGGCAGACTATCGTGAATTCGCAAGAATGTGTCGGGACTTTAAAGAGGATGCTTATGTGATGATGGAAGGGCATTTATATACACCAGAAGATGCAATGAAATGTATTTACTTAGGAGCGCACGCCGTGGTAGTGGGGAGTGCGATTACACGTCCTCATTTAACAGCGAAGCGATTTGTAGATTTATTAGGAGGTTATCAAAATAACTGGAGAGAAGCTGAAAAAGCAAAACATTAATGAAATAAATCGGTAACTCATGTATAATAAATATATCATGGAGGAACGATATGAAAAAAATGGTAATATGCGGTTTAGGTTATATTAGTGAACGAGTTGCAATGGGATGTCATCATGCAGCGAACATGGAATTGTATGGATTTTTAAGTAGTAATGAAGAAAAGGCGTTAGCCTATCAAGCCAAGTATCAGGTTTCAAAAATCTATTTAAACTATGAAGATTTATTTGCCGATAAAGAAGTAGATGTTGTGTATCTAGCAACACCTAATCATGTACATTTTGATCAAATAATGAGTTGTTTAAAACATGGGAAACATGTGATTTGCGAGAAGCCAATGGTTGCCAGTAGTACGGAAATACAAACATTATTTGAATACGCTAAAAAACAAAATTGTTTTTTAATGGAAGCAGAGAAAACCTTCTTTTCCCCTTTATTAATAGAATTAAAAAAACGCATTCAAGAAGGTGTAATTGGGGAAGTTTACCATATTCAGGCGGAGTATAATTACGACATCCGTAAATTAAATTATCCAGATACACATTGGGTGTTTCAAGAAAATGGTGGTTGTGCTTTAGACATAGGAGTGTACCCAATTTGTTTTTCACATTTCTTTGCCAATAGCCAAGTTGTTTCCTCTCAAAACTTAAAACGTTCCTATCAAGAGTTTGCTTGTGACTTTATGTACCAAGCTTTAATTCAATATGAAAATGGAATCAGTTCAAGTGTAAAAAGTAATTGGTTACAAGATTTTAAGGTGAAAGGAAGTGGCTATATTTTTGGAACGAAGGGATATATCGAAGTGCCTAGTTATTGGAAAGACAACAAAGCTTTTATTTATACTGAAAGTGGAAATGAACAAGTAATTGTAGACATGAAAAGTGATTTCACAGGGGAAATCGAACATGTTGCTTGCTGCCTTACAAACGGGTTGCTACAAAGTCCAATTGTTGATGAGAAGATGTCTTTAGAAATATTAAAAGTAATTGAATAAAAAGAAAGGGAATTTAAAAGTTCCCTTTTTTTCATAATAAAACGATGTATAAGAAGTGTATTTTTGGATAAAAAAACCATTCACACGAAGTGAATGGTAATAGGGTTGTTATACTAATTTTGTTTTGTTGTATGCTTTGTTCCAATCGCTTGTAAACCCGGCTACGGCAGAATCAGTGGCTGGGTGGTTCATCATGTTAGCTAATACATCAGTTGGTACAGTTACTGATTGAATTCCATTTACGATTAATTGGTGAACTTGATCCGTGTTTTTGAATGAAGCAGCAACAATTTTTGTATCCATCATGTTTACATCTAGCATGTTGATTAAATCGATTACGTTTTGTACACCATCTCCAAAGTTGCACATACGGTTAACGTAAGGAGCCACTGCATCTGCTCCAGATAATGCAGCTAAGAAAGCTTGATCTGCTGTATAAATAGCTGTTGCTAATACTTTGATTCCTAATTTTTTAACCGCTTTAATCGCTTTTAATCCAGCGTTTGTTACTGGAATTTTTACGTAAATATGCTCTGGGTTGTTTGGACGTAATGTAGCAATGTATTTTGCTTCTTCTACTATTCCTTCAAAATCCTCAGAAACAACTTGGATGTATAAATCTTGTTCATCATTTAAAATTTCTAAAATTTCATTTATTACTACATTGAAGTCTTTACCACTTTTTGTGATAATTGATGGATTTGTAGTCACTCCATCTAAAGTTAAGTACTCATTAAAAAATGCGATTTGTTGTGTGTCTGCTGTGTCTAAGATTAATTCCATGTCTAGTTCCTCCTTGAATTAATTTCCATGAATGACGGCTTTTATGCCGGTCCTTTCAAAGTTTTCTTTTATTTCTTCTACTATACTATCATTAATTGCTTCTAAATCATATAAGGAATAATTTAAATTTAAACTTCTATATTTCGATTCTCCTAAATTATGGTAGGGCAATAAATGAACTTCTTTTAATCCCACTTCTTGCATAAATGCGATAATAGCGCTTATATTTTCTTTTGTTGCTGTGTATTGTGGGATTAGTGGAATACGGATGATTATGTTTGCATGTAATGTCATTAATTTTTTTATGTTCTCTTTTACTAAGTCAATATCAATTCGCAATATTTTTTTCGATTGGATAGCATCCATAATCTTCAAATCAACTAAGAATAATTGACATCGTGAAACCCATTTTTCAAGATTTTTAATGGGTAAAGCTAAAGTTGTTTCAATCGCTGTATGTATGTCTTCTTGTTGGCAGGCTTTTAATAAAGCTAATGCAAAATCCTGTTGGAGTAATACCTCACCACCTGATAAGGTAATACCACCATTACTCGTTTCATAAAATATTTTATCACGTACTAGTACATCCATAACATCTTCTATGCTTTGTACTTTTCCAATAACGCTTTTTGCTTTGGTAGGACAATCTTCTATACGACTTGAACAGTGATTATCTTTCATACTACAACCAATGCATAAGCTTTTTTTAAACATCAATTGTGGCTCTACACTTAATGATTCTGGGTTACAGCACCAGGGACAAGTGAAGGGGCATCCTTTGAAAAATACGATTGAACGAATACCACCACCATCATGTAAGCTATATCGTTGAATATTAAATACTGTAGCTTCCATTAAAATGTGTGCTCACTACGATTGATGATATCATCTTGAATAGCTTTGCTTAATTCAGTAAACATAGCGCTATATCCGGCTACACGGATAACTAAATCACGATGTTTTTCAGGGTTATTTTGCGCATCAATTAATGTTTGTTTGGATTGTACGTTAAATTGAATATGTTGGATATCTAAGGCATTAAAGGCTTTAATATAAGCGACTAATTTTTCAATTCCTGCATCGTCAGCTAATACAGAAGGTGAAAATTTAACATTTAATAAACTTCCATTACTCGTTAAGTAGTTATCTAATTTACTCACACTTTTTAATGAGGCCGTTGGCCCATTTGTATCTCTACTTACCATAGGTGATAACCCACCATCTGCTAATTGTTCTTTTGCTTTACGCCCATCAGGAGTCGCATTAACAGCTTCTCCTAAAGGAATATGAGCACTGACTGTATAAGAACCAGGTTGGAAGTATCCACCTCTTACATTTTTGTATTTGGCAACCTCTTCACAGTAATGTGTTAATAATTCAGCACCTAAGTAGTCTACTTCATCATTATCATTTCCGTATTTGTCGTATTGGTGAATGAACATTTGACGCATTTTTTCATGACCTTCATAGTTGTTATCTAATATTTCTACTAATTCATTGAATGTAAGTTTCTTTTCTTCAAATACGGCTTTTTTAATGACATATAAGGAATCGCTTAAGTTTGGACAACCAATACCTTGAACGCCAGAGAAATTATAAATAGTTCCCCCTTCTGTCACATCTTTACCAGTTGCAATACATCCATCCATAAAGATTGATAAGAATGGTGTCGGGGCACACTTCGCATGGGAATCATCACATAAATTACTACCTACTACCATATGTTTAACATATATATTTATTGTTTCTTTGATTGCAGCTTTTAATTCATCATATGAAGTAAATGTTTTTTGCTTCATTGTAACTTCTAAACATTTTAATAAGTTAAACATGGCAATATCATGTAATCCATACATTTTATGTGGGATTGATAATTCCACACAGCCTACAACTCCATAATCTCGTGCATCTTCTAATGTGATGTTACGATTAGTGAATGATTGAATGTTAACCTCATCTGAAAATAATTGAGGTAATCCATTACCTAAACGGATCATTTTAGAAGCTAATGTTAATAAATCTTTTGGCGATTGTTTAGAAACGCGAACACTTAAGTTCGGTTGTGGTAATTGAATGTCTTCATGCATCGCTAATAATTTGTAGCTTAGTGCATTGGTAGCATCTTTTCCATCTCTTCCAATACCGGATAACATTAATGTATAACCACTTGGGAATCCAGCAAAGAATTTAGCACTTAATGTACTGCGGATAAATACAATAGTATTCATTTTTAAGTATAAGTTTTGCAGTAATAAGTGATTTAATGCGGTTTCTTCAAAGAATGGATACATGTAATGGTCAAAACGACCTAATGAAATACTACTTGCATTACTTTCGTGTTGTAAAATTAAACATTGCATCCAAAATAACTGAATGGCTTCATATAAATTAGTTGGTGTATCGTAGGCAATACGTTCTAAGTTATTTACCATAACTTTTAATTCTTCTATGCGAGTGGCATCTTTTGTATTTGCTATTTGTTGTTCGACAAATTCTTTATTACGTAATACATAGGCTATACTAGCATCTATTACAATTTTAGCGGCTTGTAAGAAATTATTTTCTGGTTGCGCCTGTAATGCAGTTGTAATTTCTTGTGCGATGACTCTAAACCCTTTTTGAAGTAATACTTCATAATCAGGAATGATATGTCCTTGTCCTTTATCTGTTTGGTTAATCGCAAAAATTCTTGTTTTTGTAGCATTTACAACATCTTCACTGACATGCGATTGGTAATAATCTTTTAAAGAGCGAGATGCCCAGTAGGGATATAACTCCTCCTTAAATGTGGTTTTATCTTTTTCAGAGAATACAAATTTATCTTGATCTCTTGTTTCAAATTTATCTATTTCATCTAAAATCCAGTAAGGACTCATTTCTGGAGAAATAACTCCTGCTCTAGGTGTTTGAGTACGATTTCCTACAATTAAGTCATGCTCATCTAATGTTAATTCATGGTTTTCTAATACATGTCTAAGAGCTTTAGCACGACGAATAACGGCAGGTTCACCTTCTGTTGCTTTATAGCTTTCTGTAAATAATACAGCTCGCTCAATACATACTTGTCTTGGCTTATTTAATAATTCTTCTTTATATGTTTGCAATCTAACTGGTAACATATTGAATCCTCCTATTGTTCGTTATTATTTTATATTGTTTCTTATTGTTTTGCAAGTACTTTGTGATTGTTTTCGTATTATTTGTTATTGTTTTATCTTGTTTTATTATATATAATGGAAATAGAAAGTGGTGAAATTATGTTTACAAGTGAAAGACATCAATTAATTCTTCAAAAATTGAAGGATGAGCACAAAGTGAAAGTAAAAGAATTAAGTCAATTATTTAAAGTAAGTGAAGACTGTATTCGTAAAGATTTAAAAGTATTAGAAAAAGAAAATCAATTAAAAAGAACATATGGAGGAGCAATTCCCTGTGAAGTGAATAAATTTGTGTTTAGAAGTGTTTTTGAGCGACGTAATTTAGATGTCGCAACAAAAGAGAAAATTGCGCAAATTGCATATGATCAAATTGAAACGGGTGATACCATTTTTCTAGATGTATCGACTACTAATATTTGTTTAGCTAATTTACTTGCTAAAGGGGAAAAACCTTGTATGGTGGTCTCTAATATGTTTGATATCTTACAAATCTTAGCAGGTTGCCCAAATGTAGGTATTATTGGTACAGGAGGAGATGTTAGTAAAGAATTAAATGCATTTGTAGGGAGTATGAGTGTAGAGGTATTATCTAAATATTACTTTGATAAAGTGTTTGTAGGAAGTACAGGGATTGATTTTAACGATTTAATGACAACTACCTTTGATGTGAATGATGGAGTGGTCAAAGCAAAAGCCGTGACAAATGCTAAACAATCTTATTTAGTAATGGAAAGTATAAAATTTGATTCCATTGGGACTTACAAGTGTTTACCATTAGAAAATGTAAATTACATTATTAGTGAACAACTACCAACACCTAAAAAAATAAAAGCACTTCAACAAATCGGAGTGCAAATTATGGGAGGTTATCATGACTAATTATAAAGATAAAGTAGTGGTGTTGACGGGTGTAAGTCATGGGATTGGACTGGGTTACTTGAAAAAGTTTATGAGTCTAGAGTGTCGTATTTTTTGTATTGACCAAAATCCATTGCCGATTGCAGTGACTAATCAAGTTTATTTTATGCAAGCTGATTTAAAGCATAAAGAGACTATTCATTCATTTACACAGTACATTAAACAGCATGTAGAGCAGGTTGATGTGATTATCAATAATGCATGTATAAATCATAAAGGGTTACAAAGCGAATGTAGTTATCATGCCTTCATGGAAGTGCTACAAGTGGGTGTGGGCGCACCTTATGAAATCGTTAATCAATTGCAACACCATTTAAGTCATACAAGTAGCATTATTAATATGGCTAGTACGCGTGCCTTTATGTCACAAGTAGATAGTGAAAGTTATACAGCAGCAAAAGGAGCGATGTTTGCGATGACGCATGCAATGAGCATTAGTTTACAAGGAAAAGCAAGAGTGAATAGTATTGCGCCTGGTTGGATTGATGTATTAGATTATCAAGCTAGTGAAATGGATGCTAAACAACATAGCGTAAAACGCATTGGTAAAGTAGAGGACATTGTTGAGTTAGCTATTTATTTATGTAGTGATGTGGCAAGCTTTATTAATGGTCAAAACTTTGTTGTAGATGGAGGGATGTCTACTCAAATGATTTATCATGATGATCATGGGTGGACATACCAAGAATAAAAAAACAAGCTATCGCTTGTTTTTTTATAAATCAACGCCTTTACGAGCAGGGATGCCTTGCTGATAGGGGTGTTTTTTATTTTCGAAATACGTATAATAGTCCACTACTGCCACTAAATCTTGATGTTCTTGATGAGCAGTGATAATGAGTTCTAATGATTTGGGTTTTTGTGCGATAAATTGCAATAATGCTGAAAGTGGAAAGAAACCCAATTGAATGGCATCCATTACTTCATCTAATACGATACAATCTACCTTATGCAGCATCGATGTAGCCAAGGAAAAAAGTTGTTCTTGTTGCTGTTTAAAAACTTGTTTTTGCACAATATCCATTTGGTAATAAAATGGATTCGGCATCTCACAACTGAATAGTTGTACACCTAATTGTTGAAGCACTTTGTTTTCACTACTGCTACCATCTTTAAGAAATGAAAATATTGCAACTTTTTTATGGCAACTTACTTGTCGAATCACGACACCTATGGCAGCACTTGTTTTTCCTTTTCCATCTCCACAATATAAATGTGTTAAGCCTTTCATACGTACCCTCCTAACTAGAGTTTTATTATACCATAGTAATAAATGAAATAAGTGTATAAAGAAGTCTGTTTTATTGTATAATAGGGAAGAAAAAGAGAGGTCATTATGGAATTAATCAAAACATTTATAAAATACGTAAAAATAGACACAGAATCAGATGCTAATAGTAGTAGTGTCCCAAGTAGTGCTAAACAATTTGATTTAGCTCATATACTAGTAGAGGATATGAAAGAAATTGGTATACAAGATGCACACGTAGATGAGTTTGGAGTTGTGTATGGAACACTTCCTTCTACTATTGATAAAGAGGTAGATACCATAGGATTTATTGCACATATGGATACCAGTCCAGATATGGTAGGAAAAAATGTGCAACCTCGTATCATTCACAATTATGATGGAAATGAAATTATATTAAATGAAACATTAGACATTCGCATGAATGCTATACAATTTCCCACCCTAGCAAAACACATTGGACAAGATTTAATTGTAACCGATGGTACGACTTTACTGGGAGCGGATGACAAAGCAGGAATAAGTGAAATTATGATGATGTGCCAGCGCATGATACAAGACGACATACCGCATGGGACAATTAAAATTGCGTTTACACCAGATGAAGAAGTAGGAAGAGGAACAAATCATTTTGATGTGGCAAAATTTGATGCTGCATACGCTTATACGGTTGATGGTAGTGATATTGAAAGTATTGATTTTGAAAACTTTCATGCAGCGAGTGCAGAAGTTAATATTCAAGGTAGTAGTATTCATCCTGGAGAAGCTAAACATAAAATGATTAATGCAAGTGAATTGGCAATGGAGTTTCATGCTTTACTACCAGTTAAAGATCATCCCGCATTGACAGAAGGTTATGAAGGGTTTAATCACTTAACGACTTTACAAGGTGTTTGTGAGCAAGCACACATGGAATACATTATCCGTAATCATGATGCTGTATTATTTGCTAAACAAAAACAAGATTTTGAAAATGCTGCATTATTTATGAATCAAAAATATGGTGAACAAACCATTCAACTAATGATTCGTGACAGCTATGCGAACATGGCTGATTTAGTACGCACGAAGATTGAAATCGTGGAAAAAGTAGAAGAGGCGATGAAACAAATTGGAATCACCCCTAAACATTCACCCATTCGTGGTGGAACGGATGGGGCACGATTAACCTATGAAGGGCTATTCTGCCCAAATATTGGAACAGGTGGTTATAATTTCCACGGAAAATATGAATATATTAGTATTCAATCTATGGAAAAAATAGTGGAATTACTAATTAAAATAGTGGAAAATAATGCCAAGTAAAAGGAGCTGTATATGAAGGAAATCTTATGTGAAATATTAGACAATAATGTAGATAAAATCATATTGTCTAATCCCAAACAAAAAAATGGGGAATTCAAAAAAATAGTGATTCGTAAAATTAAATTAAAAAATAAAGTGTGTTATCAAATTGAAAAGTTTACACAAACGCAAGCTTTTCATGAGAATGTGAATGAAGTGGATAGCCTTTCTATCATACAACATTACTTTGAAACATTTTTTAGACAATGCGATGCTTATACACAATATAAAAATTATGTCATTAAACAATCTAAGAAAGGAAAATTATTAATTTCTAGTAAGCAAGTAGATAATCCTAAAACCGTGGCTGTGAAAGAACATAATAAGAAAAAACGCTATTTATTAGAGGAGGGTAGCTATATAGCTCCTTTATATGATTTACAAGTTTTCACAAAAGAAGGTAAAGTAGTACAATCCATGTATGATAAATACAAACAAATTAATCGGTTTATTGAAATGATTGACGATTGTTTAACACCAGATATGAAACATCTAAATATTATTGATTTTGGTTGTGGAAAATCATATCTTACATTTATTTTATATTACTATTTAGTAGAAGTGAAGCAAGTGAGTGTGAATATGATTGGATTAGATTTAAAAACGGAAGTCATTAAAAATTGTAATGCGATCGCTAAAAAATATGGCTATGATTCATTACGATTTGAAGTAGGAAACATAGATGGGTATACATGTGACTTTGATGTCGACATGGTCATTTCCTTGCACGCTTGCAATACAGCAAGTGATCATGCTATTTACAACGCGATTAAATGGAACGCTAAAATGATTTTCTCAGTGCCTTGTTGTCAACACGAAGTGAATGCTCAAATCAAAAGTGAGGAGTATTCACTCATGACAAAATATGGATTACTAAAAGAAAGGTTGTCTTCTATTTTAACTGATGAAATACGTGCTAATTTAATTGAAACACAGGGATATAAAGTACAGGTATTGGAATTCATTGATTTATCACATTCTCCAAAAAACTTATTGTTGCGCTGCGTGCGTAGTGATAAGGTTAGTGAAGAAAAGAAAATCCAAGCGAAAAAAGAAGTAGAGGCTATCTTGCAGCAATTTCACTTTAAACATACTTTATATGAATTATTATTTAAACAGTAAGCGGTTTTTAAAAATCGCTTATTTTTTTATGTGAAATAAGCAAGTTATGAAAGAAGTGTGTATAATATTATAACATTCGTTTGTGAAATTATGGACAAGTTCAAATGCAAGTGCTATGATAAAATAGTGGATAAACATAGAAAAGGAGATTAGAAATGAACAGATTTACATTACCTCGTGACTTATATCATGGGAAAGGGGCATTAGAAGCACTTAAGGGATTAGAAGGAAAAAGAGCAATCGTTTGTGTGGGAGGGGGAGCCATGAAACGTAATGGTTTTCTTGACAAAGCATGTAGTTATTTAAAAGAAGCAGGAATGGAAGTAAAATTATTTGAAGGGATAGAACCAGACCCATCTGTAGAAACAGTTATGCGTGGAGCGGCTGAAATGCTAGCCTTTGAACCAGATTGGATTGTGGCAATGGGTGGAGGATCACCTATTGATGCAGCGAAAGCAATGTGGATTAAATATGAATATCCAGAAACGACCTTTGAACAAATGTGTGTCATTTTTGGTATTCCTAAATTGCGCAAAAAAGCTAAATTTGTAGCCATTCCATCTACTTCAGGGACTGCTACAGAGGTAACGGCTTTCTCTATTATTACAGATTACGAAAAAGGAATTAAATATCCAATCGCGGATTTTGAAATTACACCAGATATCGCAATTGTAGATCCTGAATTAGCAGAAACGATGCCACAAAAATTAACTGCACACACGGGAATGGATGCTATCACACATTCTATAGAAGCGTATGTTTCAACATTACACTGTGATTATACAGACCCATTAGCGCTACACTCTATTATTATGATTCAAGAACATTTAGTGAACTCATATAATGGTGATATGGATGCGCGTGCAGCTATGCATAATGCACAATGTTTAGCAGGACAAGCATTCTCGAATGCATTATTAGGTATTGTTCACTCTATGGCTCATAAAACTGGAGCAATCTTTCAAGATTTAGGTGCTCATATTATACATGGAGCAGCGAACGCAATGTATTTGCCAAAAGTAATTAAATTTAATGCAGCGAATCCAGAAGCGAAAAAACGCTATGCAACAATTGCAGATTATATGAAGTTAGGGGGAAATACAGAAGATGAAAAAGTCGAATTATTGATTGCTTACTTACGTCAGATGAATGATGATTTAAATATTCCAAACTGTATTAAACACTATGGATTAGATGGTTTACCTGAACAGGAAGGGTTTGTGCCAGAAGCTGTATTCTTAGAAAGGTTAGATTCCATTGCAGAAACTGCAATTGGGGATGCTTGTACAGGAAGTAACCCACGTATTCCCACACAAGAAGAAATGGTTAAGTTATTTAAGTGTTGTTACTACGATTTAGATGTAGATTTCTAAGACAATCAAAAATAATAAAAACTAGATGAATACAACCGATTTTTAGATAGTAAAAAAATACCGACTCTTTTAAGAATCGGTATTTTCTAAATTTCCTTTATCATTACAGGTAAGGGAAGAACAGTACCTGTATTCACCTCAATTAATCCAATATCCGTAAGTTTTACTTCAGGGATAACAGGAAGTGAAATAAATGACAACATCAAAAATGGGTTAAATTTCTTATCTTTAATTATTTTGCTTACATCATCATGTAATTTATGTAAAGCTTGTAGTGTTTCTTCTAAACTATTGTTGCTCAGTAATCCTGAAACTTCAAGTTTAACATAAGATTTAACTTCTCCATTGACAACTAAAGCATATCCACCATTATTTTTTTTGACTTGATCAATGGCTAGCAACATGTCATCATCATTCATTCCCACTGCGATAATATTATGACTGTCATGCGCAACGGTGGTTGCAATGGCTCCTTTTAAAAACCCAAAGCCTTTTACACAACTTAAACCGATATTACCAGTCGCATGATGTCTTTCTACTACCATTAGTTTTGCATGGTCTTTTTCTACACTTTGCATAAATTGATTAACTTCGTTCTTATCTACTTTTTCTTTTAAAAGTTTAGTGACAACACTTCCCGCATGCACTTCAATCAAATTCATTCCATTGAAGTGTTCAAGATTAATTTGAATATCTGATTTAGAAAAGGGTTTATAATTAATAGAATGCAGAATACTGTCTTCTGCTTTCACTCGTAATTGTTTTTTTTCGCTCATTATTTTCCCGTTTTCGGCAACCAACACCCCATTTTTAAATACTTTTTTTGCTTGTATGTCATGTAAGTCTTCAAATAAGAAAAAGTCTGCTTTTTTACCAGGAGTTAAAACACCTATGTCATGCAATTTGTAACACTCACTAGGATTCAAAGTAACTAAAGAAATTGCCATAATAGGATCAACATCTAAACGGATTGCTTTTCTAAGTACGCCATCAATTCCTCCATCAACCGCTAAATCATCTGGGTGTTTATCATCAGTGCATAAGCATACATAACGATAATTATGTAAATTTACAGCCGTAATTAAATCTTCTAAATTCTTACAAACCGTTCCTTCACGAATAAAAGTATAAATACCACGTCTTAAACGCTCTTGCATCCCTTTTATATCTTCACATTCATGGTCGTTTTTAATATTCATAGTAGAAAAAACATCCAATCCTACTTCATCTAAAATAGCACCATGGCCATCAATTATTTTATTTAAAGTTTGTGCATCAAATAATTTTTTCAACATATCTTCATCGTTAAGAACTCTAAAATAATCCATTACTTCCGCAAGTCCTATTACATTAGGATGACTATAAAATGCAAATAAATCCTCTGCTTTTAAAGTGGCTCCTGCATGTTCAAAACTGGTTGATGGAACACAAGATGGAAGTGCAACTTTAACATCAAGATCTAAATTTTCCACTGACTTTAAAATATATTCAATTCCATTTATTCCACTTACATTCGCAATTTCATGTGGGTCTGCAATAATTGTTCCAATCCCTCTTGGAAGTAAAAGGTCATTTAAATTACCTGGTGTTAATAAAGTCGATTCGATATGCATATGTGCATCAATTAATAGTGGCGATGCAAACATTCCTTTTGCATCAATCACTACTTTCGCTTTATCCCCACAAAAACCGACAATACGATCTTCTACAATAGAAAGATTCGCCTCCTGTATTTCTTGTGTAATCGTATTAATTATCCTAACATTCTTAATTAAGAGGTCAGCTTCTTCTTTTAAAGAAGCCACATCTCTCATTTTTCTTAGTTTATCAATTGTTAACATGGTTATCTCCTAACTGAATCAAATAAAATCGTATTCGTCGTAATGGCTGGTTAGCAGTCTGTAGCGACTTTTGTGTTGCGCCTACAAGATGATAGGTTGATTTTAACTTTACGAAATTATAACAAAATTCAACTTAAAAGTATACTTGAACGACTAAAATATGTGCTATTTGTTACACGTTTAACACACTTCGCATGCAATTAAAATAATAAAAATACAATGATGCGATAAAATAGAATGTTGAACTACATGTAAAGTAAAGGATAAAAAAAGGGAGTTAGTCCCTTTTTTTAAAATAAGTCATTCCTATCAACTCTCCTAAAACACAGGCATACAATGTTAGTGAAAAATGGAAAGATAACATCATATGTATATTTTTAGACAATAGTGAAAGGATATAAAATATAATTAAGATAACAGTGTAGCATACTAATCTAATAATTATTTTTTTAGAAGTATTGGTTTTATATTTAAAAAAGAAATTTTTGACAAGATAATCTTTAAAACCTAGTTGTTGGTAGGAAGCGCTTACCGCTATAAAAATACCAATTCCAGATATCAATAAAGAAATACTACTAGGTGTAAATAAAAAATTCATAGTGAATAATTTAGCTGTTTCTAAGTAGTTTTGGCTGGGGAAGAGGAAAAGACCGATCCACCAAAAAGAAATTATTAATGCTACTTTGATAATCGTTGTTTTTCTGTGATTATAGATTACTTCATTCATTTTTGAATCCTCCTTTTTTGTTTTTAAATCAAAATGATCGTGACAAAATAAAATAGCAATTATCTATCACAAGGATGCTACCACGATTCGACTTTAAGAATACTATGTAAATCATAATTCTATTATAATTTTACCATATATATATATATCAAGAATATCAAATTCAGATTTATAATGTAGCAATCATAGATAAAAGTTCATGTATAATCTTATTTGTTTCTTTCATAGTTACTCACATTGATTTTCAGTATATGCATATTATCTTGCAGAGTAAAACTTTTGATTTATAGGAAACACAGGGTGAAAAAAGTGATTAAAGTCATTAAATGAATACATTTATATGAAATCTATGTGAAATAGTTTATAAAGATAAAACTTTAATGTATAATGAAAGAGTATGAAAAGGAGTATTGTATGAAACAAACAATGAAAAGATATACTGCTTATATGATCGTATTTGCCATCTTCTCTTGTTCAATTATGGTCCGTTTTACTCAAGTTGAAGCCTTAGACTTTGAAGGAAATGAAGATTATTGGACAAAGTATTGTTCTGGAATTATAAGTGAACAAAGTAAGATTGATGAATGTAATCAATATGCATCTTATATTCAAAATAAGATAAATGATTCGGATGCAGCGGCGGATAGACTTAGCTCTGATATTGGAGAAGTAAAAGAAGATTTAAGTAATTTAGAAGAAATCTCAAAAGGATATTTAGCTAAGATTACATCTACACAAACTAGTATTGATACGATTAATGCCTCAATTGCCCAAATGGAAGCAAATATTATTCAATTAGATGATGACATTGCCCAAACAACGTTAGATATTGAAGCCCGTAAAAACGTAATTAAAGAAAGAATGGTTAACTTACAAGTAAGTGTTAATACAAACGAATATTTAGACTTTGTAATGGGAGCAGAGGATTTGGTTGATTTAATTCGTAAAACAAGTAGCATTGACTTATTTACAAAAAATGATAAAGAGCAATTGCGACTATTAGATGAAGATATGTCAAAGTTAGCTGTTCAAAAAGAAAACCAAATTCAATTAAAGGCCACAACAGAAATTCAAAAAACAAATTTAGAAATAACGAAATCTGGTTTAGAACAATTAAAAGCGGATAATGATGCTATGGCCATTGAATTAGAAGCACAAATTGCTTTATTAAACAAATCATTAAATGAACAAGAAACAGCATCTGCGACGCTTGCTAATTTATCACCACACTTTGCAATTGATAATGGAAGCGCAAATGTTGGCGATTTAGAATCCAAGGGATTAATTGACCCGATTCAAAATAGTTGGATTTCAAGAGGTGTGTCAACAGGACATAGAGGAGTCGATTATGCAGCGACGATGGGAACACCAATTGTAGCCCCAGCAGATTGTTATATTGTTTTTGCTTGTACTGGGTTTGCAAACGGTTGGTTAGGAAATATGGATGGACCAAGCAAAGGTGCCCCATTTGGAGGGGGAAACTCAGTTCGTATTATATTCAATGTGGAAGGTGTTTCTTACGCTATGAACTTCCATCATTTGGAATCTGTACCAAGCATCATAATGAATGCAGTAGGTAAAAACGTAGTCATTACTCAAGGTTCAGTCATTGGGTATGTAGGTAGTTCAGGAAATTCGACAGGGCCACATGCCCATGTTGAAATGTTCTTATTACATGGAAGTATTCAAGAAGCTGTGGCGACATGGTATACAACTGGTGATTGGCAAAGCAGTGCAGGTTGGGGTTTATATACACCAGCAAGTGGAAGTTATGGAACAAGAGTCGATCCACAGGCATATTTTTAAAAAGATTAACATTATGTAAAAATAGTGTATAATATAGTTTATGAAAAAAAGGAGGATTATTATGAATACACATCAATCAATGGAAGCATATAGTCAAACTGGTTTAAGTAGACATATGACTAAAACGTTTGCATGGATGGCACTAGGGTTATTTATTACCTTTGTTGTGGCATCAATCACATTTGCAACAGGGTTTTTAGAACAAATATTAAGTGCATCACCGTTTATGTTTGTCGTAATTGTGGTTGCGCAATTGGGAGTGGTTATTGCATTAGGAGCTAGAATTAACAAAGCATCAGTTACGACAACAAGAGTATTGTTTATTGCTTATTCAATCTTAACTGGAATTACATTATCTTCATTAAGTTATAGCTTTAACTTAGAATCGATTACAGTAGCACTTTTAGCAACGGTTATCTACTTTGTAAGTTTAGTTATTATTGGTTATACAACAAAAATAGATTTATCAAAAGTGGGATCTATTTGTATGGTAGGTTTGTTTGCCTTAATTATCTATAATGTAATAGGTGGATTAATATTTGGATTATCTACAGACTCGCTTTTATATTCGGCAGTAGGATTATTAATCTTTACTGGATTAACAGCATGGGATGCACAAAAAGCAAAGAAATTATATATTGCGAACGAAGGAAATGAAGCCATGGTAGCAAAATTAAGTATTTATTCGGCTTTAGAATTATATTTAGATTTCGTTAACATATTCATTTACATTTTACGTCTTGTCGGAAACAAAAATTAGTAGAAAAGGTAGAGTAATCTACCTTTTCTTTTGGAGGAAATTATGAAAAGCAAACAAATAGAACACCAATTAACAAAAGCATTTCGTAAAGAAATATATTCAAAATTTATGAAGGCTATTACCATTTATGATTTAATACAAGAAAATGATGTAATTGCAGTCTGTATCAGTGGTGGGAAAGACAGTATGATACTAGCTAAATGTATGCAAATGCTGCAACGCTATAGCAAAGTAGCCTTTAGTGTGAAATTCATTGTTATGAATCCTGGTTATAATAGAGAGAATTTACAACAAATCAAAGGCAATGCAGTACTGTTGGATATTCCAATTGTCATTAAAGAAACTCAAATTTTTGATTATGTACATACGATTCAAAAAAACGCATGCTATATGTGTGCGAAAATGCGTAGAGGTTATTTATATCGCTTCGCACAAGAAATGGGATGTAATAAAATTGCATTAGGGCATCATTATGATGATGTGATTGAAACAACCCTAATGAATATGTTTTATGCTGGTGAGATTTCAACAATGATGCCTAAATTAAAAAGTGCTAATTTTGAAGGAATGGAGTTAATTCGCCCATTTTATTTAGTAAAAGAACAAGATATTATTCGTTTTAAAAATAGTAATGAACTAACATTTCTGCAGTGCGCTTGTCGATTTACAGAATTGATCGAAAAAGAGAAAGGTCAAAAAGATAAAACTAGTAAGCGTGATGAAATGAAACAATTGGTCAAACAATATCGTGAAATTAGCCCCGTTGTCGAGCAAAATTTATTTCGCTGTATGAGCAATATAAACTTAGATAAAGTATTAGGTTATTATGATGATACGAAAGAAGTCACTTTTCTAGAAAAATATAAATCATAGCGTATTACTTTCCCTTGAAATCACTATGTTTATAGAGTATGATAATTAATGTGAGTACAAGTAAAGGAGAATTACAAAATGAAAGTTATTGTATGTAAAGACTACGCTGAAGTAAGTGCTAAGGCGTATGAAGTAATGAAGGAAGTTATGACTTCTAAAGAAAATGTAGTGCTAGGATTAGCAACAGGATCAAGCCCAGTTGGATTATACCAAGAAATGGTAAAAGATTATGAAGCAAAAAACGTTTCGTATCAAACAACTATGTCATTTAATTTAGATGAATATGTAGGAATTGATCGTGACCATGAACAAAGTTATTATACGTTTATGAATGAAAACTTATTCAAGCACATTGATATTAATCCTGTTAATACTAAATTACCTTATGGTAGTACACAAGCGGATTGTGATGCTTACGAAAAAGAAATGGCAGCACATCAAATTGATTTACAAGTATTGGGTATAGGAAGTAATGCACACATTGGATTTAATGAACCTGGGACTTCATTTGATGCATTGACACATATTGTAGATTTACAAGAAATGACAATTGCTGATAATGCACGTTTCTTTGATAACGATATGAGCAAAGTGCCAACGCAAGCAATTTCCATGGGAATTGCAACAATTATGAAATCTAATAAAATTGTATTAATTGCAGTCGGGGAAAATAAAGCAGATGCGGTATTAGGAATGGTAAAAGGAGAAATTACGGAAGCTGTTCCAGCGTCTATCTTACAAAATCATCCTGATGTAACGGTTGTATTGGATCAAGCAGCAGCTAGCAAATTATAAGATAAGAGGTCAAATGGCCTCTTTTTTTCATTCTGCTTTCTTTTATAAAAAAAACGTTTATAATAGATACTAATTGTAGAATACAATATGGAGGAAATCATGGCAGTTAAATTAGTAGTAATGGATATGGATGGAACTTTATTAAGAACAGATAAAAAAATAGGGGAGCAAACATTCCATAAATTAATGAGTATCCAAGAAGCAGGAATCAAACTAGCTCTAGCTAGTGGACGCTCAATTAATCGTTTAGAAGAATATGTACAATTATTAAATATGAATAATAATGGTGGATTTATTATTGAAGGTAATGGTGTAGCATACTTAGATTATAGTGATTTAATCCATAGTGAAGTTATGCGTTGTGGGCATAAGAATGCCCAAGAAATTATTGATTATCTATCTCCGTTAAATATTGAATTATTAATTATGGGAGAACACGATGCCTATATTATGTTACCAGAAGGACAGGAAGAATCGTATTGGTTAAAGCATAGCCAAGTAGAAAATGTGAAGCATAGAGATATTAATTTTATCAAACATATTAATGAAATTGAACAACGCATTAATAAGGTATGTATTTGCGCGCAGCCAAGTGTCATTGATACAGCAGCAAAATACTTAGTTGATTTAGATAAAAAATTTTGGTATGGAAGAATTATGCCACATTGGATTGAAATCCACCCTAAAGAAATAAGCAAAGGAAATGCTTTATCTTTCATTATGAAAAAGTACAATTATACTAAGGAAGAAGTACTTGTGTTTGGTGATGGAGAAAACGATATATCCATGCTAGAAGTAGGAACTGGTATTGCTATGAGCAATGCACTAGATACAGTTAAAGAAGTGTGTTATGCTATATGTAGTAGCAATAATGAAGATGGTATTGCGAACTATTTAACCCAATTAGGGTTTTAATCTACAGGAGGTTATGAATGGAAAAATTAACAACAAGCAATTTTAATGAAGTAATTAGCGAAGGAGTCACTTTAGTAGACTTTTATGCAGATTGGTGTGGTCCATGCAAAATGATGGGACCAGTTTTAGAAGAGTTAGCTACAGAAATGACTAATGTGAAATTCCGTAAAGTAAACGTAGACGAAGAAGGAACGCTAGCACAACAATTTTCAGTGATGTCTATTCCTGCATTAATGCTTTTCAAAGATGGAAAAATGGTGAATAGTACAGTTGGATTCAATCCTAAACCAATGATTGAAAAATTCGTAAAAACAGCATTATAATAAGAATAAAAACAGATAGTTTTCAAAAGTGAAAATAATCTGTTTTTTTTGTGTTTTAACTATTGCATTTCTAAAAAAAAAATAATATAATAAGTTTCGCAAAGTGTTATAGTAAGTTTAGTGTTACTAAACAAATAGAGAGGTGTTAATCATGGAAATTGGGCAAAAATTAAAAAATATGCGAACGCAGAAAAATTTAACTTTAGAAGAATTAGCCAATCGTTGTGAATTAAGCAAGGGTTTTTTATCACAATTAGAACGTGATTTGACAACTCCAGCCATCGATACATTAGACGATATTTTAGAAGCTTTAGGAAGCAATTTATCTGATTTTTTTAAGGCTGATAAAAATTATAAAAAAGTTTTTACAAAAGAAGATTACTATATCAACGAACAAGATGGAGCCACCACTCATTGGATTGTTCCTAATGCACAAAAGAATGCAATGGAACCAATCCTGTTAACTTTACAAGAAGGAAAAACATCACAAATACTAGATCCTTATAACGGAGAAGAATTTGGGTATGTACTAAAAGGTGTAGTAACACTATACGAAGGTGGAACGGCTTATCAATTAAATAAAGGCGATACATTTTATATTCAAGCAAATCATAGACATTATTTAGCGAATGAGTGTAAAAAGGAAGCTGTAATATTATGGGTGAGTACCCCACCTAATTTTTAAAAATTGGGAGAGAACATGAAAAAATTAATACAATTTATTAATATAGTAAAAGATTTCGATGGACAAATCGTATTGAAAGGAATTAACTTAGATATTTATGAAAATGAGTTTGTTACTTTATTAGGTCCATCAGGTTGTGGTAAAACAACATTATTACGTATTCTAGGAGGATTTCTAGAACAAAATGAAGGGCAAGTAATTTTTGATAATGAGGAAATTTCTAAATTACCTCCATACAAAAGAGAGCTAAATACAGTATTTCAAAAATATGCATTATTCCCACATATGAATATTTATGAAAATATCGCATTTGGTTTAAAAATCAAAAAAATGAGTGAAGATGTCATTCGTCAAAAAGTAATGACAATGCTGAAGTTAGTGAACTTAGAGGGATATGAAAATAGAAGAATTGACCAATTAAGTGGGGGACAACAACAGCGTATTGCTATTGCAAGAGCGTTAGTTAATGAACCTAAAGTTTTACTATTAGATGAACCTCTAGGAGCGCTAGATTTAAAATTAAGAAAAGAAATGCAAATTGAATTAAAACGCATTCAACAAGAAGTAGGAATTACTTTTATTTATGTTACACATGATCAAGAAGAAGCATTGACGATGTCAGATAAGATAGTTGTTATGAAAGAGGGAGAAATCCAACAAGTAGGTTCAGCAACTGATATTTATAATGAACCTGAAAATGAATATGTAGCTAACTTTATTGGGGATAGTAATATTATTGAAGGAACAATGTTAGAAGATTATAAAGTTGAGTTTGATGGTAAGCAATTCGATTGTGTGGACTTTGGGTTTAAAAAAGAGGAAACAATTGATATTGTGATTCGTCCTGAAGATATAGATATTGTGACTAAAAATAAAGGTAAATTAAATGGGAAAGTCAAGTCGGTTTTATTTAAAGGAGTACATAATGAAGTCATTGTGGAAACACAACAAGGAAATAAAGTAGAGGTGACGATGACTGTTTCAAACAAACAGCCAGTATTTAATGAGCGTGCAAAAGAATATATTAGTGCTAATAGTTTCTATGTGGATATTCAAGAAATTGAAAATTTAACTAAAGATGAGATTATTGCACGTGCGGATGCACAAGCTTGGGAACAAGAGAGTGAAGATTACGTCTCATTAAGTAAGGTAGAATATGATGTACAAGCACAAGAAGGAACCTACCCAGTTATTTTTAAAACAAAAGAAGGCACTGAAATTAGCGTGAACATTATTGTTGTCAAACAAAAATATATTCAAGATGAGCAAAAAAGAATTGGTGTCGCCGCATTTGACTTCTTTAAAAATATTGATGAATTGAAAGAAGCTATAGCTATTGATACAGATTTGAAAACATGGGCAGATGCTGTTGCATGGGATTTAGATACAGATGAAAAAATAGAAATAACAAATGTTGACTATGACTTTGATGTAGAAGATATTAAAGAAGGTACGTATACGATTGCTTTCTCAACTAGAGGTAGGGAATTTAAAATTCACACTACTAAAAATATTGATGAAGAAGCAGTAGTAGGGTTAAACTTCACACCTGAAGACATTCATATAATGTCTAAGATTGGATATTAGTTATGAAGATGTTTGCAAGATTAGTGCAACCTTATGTAATATGGATTTCAATTTTTATCGTAGTGCCCATGTTGTTAATTGTATTATATGCAACGACAACATCTGGTAATGATACTTTAACGTTACAGTTTACAGCAGAGAACTTTATTCGTTTTTTCTCAGATCAATTGTTTATTGATGTGGTGATTAATTCATTAGAAATTGCACTAATGACTACGATTATTTGTATTCTAATTGGTTATCCTGCAGCTTACTTTATTTCTAAGTTACAATTAAAACATGCGACTTTATTTATTTTATTAATCACATTACCAATGTGGATTAATATGTTAGTGCGCACATATGCTTGGATTGGAATATTAAGTGATAATGGATTAATCAATAATTTCTTAGAATTTTTAGGGTTTGAAAAAATTCAATTAATCTATACTAAGTTTGCTGTAATATTGGGAATGGTTTATAACTTTATTCCTTTTATGATTATTCAAATTCATTCGAGTTTATCTAAAATGGATAAAAGTTTAATTGAAGCGAGTCAAGATTTAGGAGCCAATCGTTTTCAAACGTTTAGAAAAATAATTTTACCTTTATCTATACCAGGTGTGATATCGGGTATTACTTTAGTATTTTTGCCGGCTGTATCGAGTTTCTTTATTCCTAAGTTACTGGGTGGGGGAAGCGAGTTATTAGTAGGAAATCTAATTGAAAATTACTTTGTTTCAACTGGTGATTGGAACTTTGGTAGCGCGATATCATTAATTATGGCATTGATTATTATGCTCTCTATGTACTTAACTAAAAAGGTAGATAAAGGAGGTAATGAATAATGAAACAAAGAAAAAAAATAGGTAGTTCAATTTACTTACTATTATTATTAGCATTCCTATATTTACCAATTACATATATGATGTTCTTTTCTTTTAATGAGAGTAAATCATTATCTAAGTTTACGGGGTTCTCATTAAAATGGTATGAGAGCATGTTTGAAAATTCAACTATGCTAGAAGCTATTCAAACAACGATTGTCATCGCTGTAATTGCTACTGTTGTTTCAACAATTGTTGGGACATTAGCATGTATTGGATTAAGTAAGTCAAGAAAGATATTAAAACAATTTGTAGAACAGGTGAATCAATTACCGATTTTAAATCCAGAAATTGTTACCGCAATCGGATTGATGTTATTTTTTACATCACTACGTATTGAAAAAGGATTTATGACCTTATTATTATCTCATATCGCATTTTGTATTCCTTATGTAATGCTAAGTGTCATGCCAAGAATTAGAAGGTTAGATCCTAATTTATTAGATGCAGCTATGGATTTAGGAGCGTCTCCCTTTACTGCATTAAGGAAAGTTATTATTCCACAATTAACGCCTGGGATTATTGCAGGGGCACTAATTGCCTTTACCATGTCATTTGATGATTTTATCATCTCATACTTTGTCACAGGAAATGGAGTGAATAATATATCAATTGTCGTGTATACGATGAGTAAAAGGGTAAACCCAAGTATTAACGCATTGAGTACAATTATTGTGTTAGCAATTAGTGCCTTATTAATTGCTTACTATTTATTCAATCGCAAAAAAAGTAAAACTTTATAAAGGAGAAAAATATGAAAATTAAAGTAACAAGAATGATGAGTGCAATCTTAATTGTGTGTTTAGCAATTGTGCTAACAGGGTGTGGTTCGAAGAAAACAAGCGATTTTGACCCAATGGAAGAGTTTGGTTGTGATACATTAAATGTATACAACTGGGGAGAATATATTGGAGAAGATACAGTAGAAGATTTCGAAGAAAAATACAATGTTAAAGTGAACTATTCAATGTTTGGTTCAAATGAAGAAATGTATACAAAATTATTAGGTGGAGAAAGTTATGATATTTTAATACCTAGTGATTACATGATTGAACGTTTAACAAATGAAGGTAAATTAGCATCGTTAGATTTAAGTTTAATTCCTAATTTATCTAACTTACATCCAAGTGTACAAACGACTGCATTTGATCCAACTAATCAATATTCAGTGCCTTACTTCTGGGGTACTGTAGGGATTTTATACGATACAACAGTAGTGGATGCTGCTGATGTAGAAGAGCAAGGATATAATGTGTTTAAAAATGAAAAATATAAAGGGGAAGTATACTTGTATGATTCAGAAAGAGATTCATTCATGATGGCTTTAAAAGCATTGGGGTACTCAATGAATACAACAAATCAGGCGGAAATTGATGAAGCATACAATTGGTTAATTGAAGTGAAAGAAGCAACTAACCCAGTATTTGTACAAGATGAAGTAATTGATGGGTTAATTAATGGTGAAAAAGCAATGGGTGTAGTATACAGTGGTGATGCAGCTTACATTCAAAGTGAAAACCCAAATATGGCATATTTTGAGCCAAAAGAAGGAACAAACTTCTGGGTAGATGCTATGGTTATTCCTGAAAATTCAACTTGTGGATTATTAGCGCATGAATATATAAACTATAACTTAGAAGAAGTAGTAGCATACAATAACTCTGAATATGTAGGTTATACTTCAAGTGTTGCGCAAGCAAAAGAAGATTTAGAAAGCGATGTTTATGCTGATAGTAGTGCATACCAACCAAGAGAAGGGTATGAATTAGATGAAGCATTTAGAGATAATGAAGAAATGAAGAAAATTCTTTCGGAATTATGGATTAAAGTAAAAGCAGCTAAATAAAAAAAGCAGGATGTGTTAAGCATCCTGTTTTCTTTTTATTTAATATATTTAATTAAGTTTGCATCTTCTTTAATATAAGGTACTAAAGTATCATCTTGACTGGAGAATAACATAGCTACTCCAGGACCATGCCCAGATGTAAAGGAATCAGAATGCACAACTACTCCTACACTAACACTTCCTTCAAAATAGTGCGGTCCATTGTGTGTGTTGTGATCTAAAATAGCAACAAAGTCACCAAAGCGCAATGTATTTAAGTTATACTTTTCAACTTGTTTTGGATCTTGTGTCATAATATCATAATCACCCATAATAATTTGTGGACTTCCTAATCCAGACCCCATTAAATGTGCGGGTACAATATGTGTAACAGGGATATATAATTTGCCTTCTTTTTCTTCTAATTCTAATTTTTCAAGTAATGTTGGATCGGTGTTCATAATTTTAATTGTCGGATAGTCTACTAGTTCTAGCCCAGTTCCATACCCCTTAATCGCAATTTTATCATCTACATTTAATAGTTCTAATGTCTCTTGATCAAAGTGAATAAATACATGATCAACCCCACCGTGTGTTCCAGTTACAACACCTTCTTTTCCTTTCGCATCCCCTGTTATTACTTTCGCTTTGTTTCCTACACAGCTAAATACATTTAATGCGTTATTTTCCATTTTATCCGGATTTTGTAAACTCACTCCTGGTTCTACATGATCCCCTGCAATATTCATACAACAATCCCCTGTTTGAAAGTTATAAGTAATACCTCCAGTGGCTGGAATAATACGGCCTTGGTTATCGAATCCTGTACGATAACCACCGTTATGAACAGGATGATGTATTTTCCCTTGTAAAGATTGCATAACAACTTTTGATTTATTTGTTTTCATAATTTCTCCTATCTATTGTGTGGTATTATTATAACATAGTTAGATAGGAGATAACATAATGCTAAATAGACATACTTGTAAAATTAGAAAAAGAAAACAATCAATGCATGTAAAACAATTGGATTATGATCAGATGCAGCAGCAGTTACATGCTTTTCATAATCAATTAGTAGAGGATATTAAACGACCTAATATACAATATATAGTCGATACTTTTTCAATGCATATGAATCGTACAGTTTTTGATCTATATACCATTGCTGTTTCTATAAAAAGTAGAAAATATCGGTTTGTAGTGGATAGTGGCGCACAGATTAGCGGTATATTTTCTAATTGTTATGGTGTATTGAATGGAAGTAAAGAGGTAACGTCAACCCTGGTAAAAAGCGCGGGGGGGCAAGTGCAAGAAATGCAGCGGATACAATTAGATTCCTATTTTGTTGGTGGTTTAAAAATTAATAATCATACAATTGCTCTATTAAATGAAAAAGATTTTAAAATTCCATTGTTACCTCCTATCGATTTGGAGTTTGATGGTATTTTAGGATGGGATGTATTGCAACAATTGGACTTTGAATTAAATGATAAAACAAAGCGTTTTAGTGTGTTAAAAGAAGTGGAGATTATACATACTAAAAATTTATTACAAACCAAATTGCCTGTGGTGATTGTAGAGGATGCCAAACAACAATATGCTATGTTTGGAATTGATACAGGCGCGAGTGTGAGTTGGTTTGATGAACTATATTCTACTCAGCAAAAGCTAAAGAAAACGAAAACAAAACATTTCTTACAAGTAGGCGTATTTGGTTTGGAAAGAAAACAAGCACAACTTGTTAAGGCAAGTGGTTTTATATTATTAGAACACTTGATTCAAATGAAGAATACTAGACATGCACAAACAGAATTTATAACAGGGAAACATGTAGACGGTATGTTTGGAAATGAAATATTTAGAAAGCGAGCGATTCAGTTTTTAACATCAAAAGATATAGTGAAAATTGTTGAATAAGCAATAAATGTGTTATACTAATAAACGTAAAAAAAGAAAGAGGTAGTAAATTATGATTAATGGAAAAATAACAATGGAAAATGGAGCAATCATCCCTTTTGAATTATATGATGAAGAAACTCCGAAAACGGTAGAAAACTTTGTCAAGTTAATTAAAGAAGGATACTATAATGGAAAAACATTCCACCGCGTTATCTCACGCTTTGTCTCACAAGGAGGATGTCCCAATGGAAATGGTACAGGTGATTTAGGATACACAATCCCTTGTGAAACGCACTTAAATACGCATAAACATGTTGAGGGCTCGTTATCTATGGCGCACCGTGGAAAAGATACAGGATGTTGTCAATTCTTTATCGTTCACGATGCACAACCACATTTAGATGGAGTACACACAGTGTTTGGAAAAGTTACGGATAATATGGGTGCTGTACGTAATATGCGTAATGGCGATAAAATGGTAAGTGTGGAAATCGTAGACTAAAATGAGTGATTTTCAAAAATTAGGAATTCCTTTCATTATTGTATTCATTAGTGCTCTACTAGTGAAACTAGGAACCACTTATTTGCCTGCATTATTTACACCAACTATTTATACGATAGTTATGGTTATTGCGTTGTGTATATTTGGAGCAAGTTTAAATAGCCCTAAACGAAGAGGCGGAAAAAGCGTGTTTAAGAAAGTATTGGCTATTTTATTAGTCATTTTCTTATTATTTTCTCAATTAGGCTTATTTACTTTTGCAAGCATGAATACCGTATTTGCCTTCTTTGGGGTGAATGCGTTCTACATTAATATGTTATATATCTTTTGCGGATATTTATTTATGGAGTAATCAATATGTTAAAAAGAGAATTTACGTGCCAAACTTGTAATAAACAAGTTAGATTTCCTTTTATTCGAATATCGAATATTATAACTTGTCCACATTGCCAGACAAAATATGTGATTATCAAAAATTCGGTCGCATCGTTTGCATTAAGTTTTTTATGGCTATTTATAGCTTTTACATTTGTAGATAGTCAGTTAAGCTTGCATGCATTTACAGTGTTACTAGTATTAGTAATGGTATGGGCATTGGATATTATTAGCGAATTAATTTTTGTGTATATCATTAGATGGAAGAATTACATACGAATCGAAAAGAAATGAAAAAAGAACACCAATTATGCGGTGTTCTTTTATCTTTCCCCTCTATATAAAGAAGGGAATAAAATATTATATAGAAAGATAAAAAGGGGGATCTTCCTATATAGCAAGCAACCTATATACTTGCATAATTATTATATAGTATTGCATTGTTATAAATACGTATAATTTTTGTGAAATAATGGGGATATAAATAAAAGGAACATCGATTATAGTGATGTTCCAAAAAAGGGGGGATAGAATAATATGGAATATAAATAGGGGAATTATGTTCCATATGCAAGGCAATCTATTTATCCCTTGCATATATAGTATAGTTGATGGAAGTGTTTTAAATAAGTAATAAATTTGTGAAAGAATGTGTGAAAAGAAAAAAAACGCCAATTATGGCGGCGTTCCTTTTCTTCTATTATAAGGGGATAGAAATGTATGAAATAATAATAGGGGATTTTATTTCATACGGCAAGGCAATCTATTTCCTTGCTGAATAAGTATATCTTAATCAAGTTGTTAAAATATATGATAATGATGTGAAAATATGTGAAAAAGCATAAAGTGAGTATTTATATGTGAAAAATGCAAGAGTATCATTTTCTTTCTATTTAAATAAGTCATTAAAAAGGGTTAAAAAGAGCGATAAAATGGGATTATTACGAAATGTTAAAAAAAAATTGTATTTAAATATCGTTGTGTTATACTTAACACATTGTAAAAAAAGAAAAGAGGAAGTATGATAAAATTTATAGATTTAATCGATGATAAAAATGTATGCAAAGCAGTAAGTGAAATTGGTTATGAAACACCAACGAAAATACAAGAAAAATCGATTCCTTTATTAAAAGAGGGAAGAGATATGATTGCTAAATCAAACACTGGAACTGGAAAAACAGCAGCATTTGGTCTAGCGATGATGGAGAAACTAATCACTAAAGAAATTAGCCTTGGTATTGTAGTGTGTCCAACAAGAGAGTTAGCTCTACAAGTACATGATGAATTAGTGAAGTTCTCAAAATACAATAAAGAACTAAAACTTGCCTGCGTATACGGTGGTGCCCCAATTGACCGCCAAATTAGAGATATTAAACGTGGTGCAAATATTATTGTAGGAACACCTGGTCGTTTAATGGATCATATGCGTAGAAAGACAATTAAACCAAACACTTGTGGATTTGTTGTATTAGATGAAGCAGATGAAATGTTAAACATGGGATTCCGTGAAGATATCGAATCGATTTTAGAACAAATAAACGAAGAAAGACAAATTGTGTTATTTAGTGCGACTATGCCTAGGGCGATTAAAGAAATTGCTGAAACATACACGAATCATGCGGAGTTTGTTGAAGTGAAAAGTAAAAGAAAAACAGTAGATAAAATTACTCAATATTATTATGATGTAAGAAGAGATGAAAAAAATGATGCAATCGCAACATTAATTGATTACTACCAAAGTCAAATGACAATTATTTTCTGTAACACAAAAGCAAAAGTGGATGAATTAGTCGATGAATTATCTAAACGTGCAGTTAAAGTATCTGCCCTACATGGAGATATTAAACAAGAAAAGCGTACTAAAATCATGAATTCATTTAAAAAAGCCAGTCAAGGAATTTTGGTGGCAAGTGATGTTGCAGCTCGTGGAATTGATATTAGTAATATTGATTTAGTTATTAACTATGATTTACCACAAGATCATGAAATATATATTCATCGTATTGGAAGAACAGGACGTGCTGGAAAAGAAGGGACAGCTGTCACTTTAGTACAAAGTGGAAGACAGTTCCAACAATTGCGTGGAATCATGAAATATACCCATGCAGAAATTATAAAAAAACAACTGCCTACTACAGCCGAGCTAGGTGCTGTAAAACGTGAACTATTTAAAAAACAAGTATTAATTGCAGCAGAAGATGGTTTAATACAAGAGAACATTCAATTAGCTAATGAATTAGTGAAAGATGGAATGGATCCACAAGAAATTATTAATGCCTTAATTACTCTTGCATATGGTGGACCTGTAGAAAGTATAGAAGAGAAAAAAGAAAAAAGAAAATTAAAAAGTGCTGTAGAACTAAAGTTTAACTTAGGGAAACAACGTGGCGTAGATGCTAAAAGTATTGAACATGCTATTCTAGGTACATGTAATATAAAAAAAACGTTAATTGGAAAAATTGATGTGCGCAGACAATATAGTATTGTAAGTGTTGAAGCAAGTGTTGCACCACAAGTTTTGGAAATGATGGATAAAGCAAAAGTTGCCAATAAACGTTGTGATGTTACTTTATATCGTAAGTCAAAAAGATAATCTATTAAATAATCCCTTAAACTAGGGATTATTTTTATTTATAGCTGTATTTAGTAAAAAAAATGTATTTTTTTAAAAAAAGACTTGCAATGACACGCCTTATTTGGTATTATAAATAAGCGCTGAAATGGTGCGAAAACTAATGCGCCCATAGCTCAACTGGATAGAGCGTCTGACTACGGATCAGGAGGTTGTGGATTCGATTTCTGCTGGGCGCGCCATTTATATCTCGGGAAGTAGCACAGCTTGGTAGTGCACCTGGTTTGGGACCAGGGGGTCGCAGGTTCGAAT
>CAYJGK010000013.1:0-44046 GCA_964370065.1 uncultured Erysipelotrichaceae bacterium | reverse complement strand
AAAAGGTGTAAATCAAATGATTTACACCTTTTTTTATTTAGCTTTTTTTTCTATTAAAATTAAGTTTAATACCACACCTACTATAGCAGCCAATGCAGTACCAGATAACGTTGCACTTCCACCTAACGGGAACATGGCTCCACCTAAACCGATAACTAACATCGCTGATGCAATGATTAAGTTTCTTTGTTTAGAAAAATCAACCTTGTTATCAACTAAGATACGTAACCCATTACTTGCGATAACACCATATAATAAAATACTCATTCCTCCTAGCACACATACTGGGATAGAACTTATGAATGCAGACACATAACTTAAACAAGATAATAAGATGGCAATAATTGCCGCCCCACAAGTTACATACACTGAACCAATTTTAGTCATTCCAATCACACCCGTATTTTCTCCATACGTTGTATTAGCAGGACCACCCAAGAATGCTGATACAGCAGTTGCTACACCATCACCAATCAATGTTTTGTCTAAACCTGGTTCTTTTAAGAAGTTCTTTCCACAAATTTTACCTAATACTGTATGATCCCCAATATGTTCAGAAATCGTCACAATTGCAACTGGTAAAATAGCTAATGTTTCAGGTCCAAAGTAGAATTCATATTGTCTAAATCCTTCTACATGGAATGGAAAAGCAAATTCAGGAATAGCAAATAAAGATGCATTTTCTAATGCTGATAAATCTACTATGCCAAATAATAACGCTGCAATGTATCCAACAACAATTGCAATTAAAAAAGGAATGATTTTAAAGAATCCTTTTGCATAAACTGAAATAGATGCTGCAACTAAAAATGTAATGATCGCAACAATCATTTGCTCCGGTGTACCATTCGCATTAAATCCTGCATTGGATACTGCAGAACCTGCTAAGCTTAACCCAATAACCGCAATCATCGGTCCAATTACGATTGGCGGTAATAACTTATCAACCCATTCTTTACCCGTAAATTTAATAATAATTGCTACAACAACATAAATTAATCCAACCAACATTAAACCAGTTTGAGCTGCCGAGATATTTCCACCCATTGCTTCTACTGCTAATACTACAGCAGTAATATACGCAAATGATGACCCTAGATATACTGGCACTTTACCTTTTGTACAGAACGTATAAATTAACGTCCCAACTCCTGATGCAAATAACGCAACTGATACAGGGAAACCAGTTAAAATTGGAACTAATATAGTTGCTCCAAACATTGCAAATACATGTTGGAAACTAAGTAATAACCACATACTTGCTTTTGGCTTTTCATTTATGCCAATAATTAAGTTTTTTTCTTTCATTTAAATTCTCCTTTTACCACATGACATTTTACCACAAACCAAAAAAAAATGTAAGAAAAATTCACAACAAATTCACAAGCAAAAAAAGTGTTCATACACTGTATGAACACTTCCTTTAATTTATCTGTTTTTAAAGAAGAATGATGGTGTTGATAAATCATCACTTAACTCTTCTACTACCACTCCGCTTGGTTGGCTAGTTGCTTGCGTCATCGGCGCAGGTGCAACCACTTTATTTGTCATTTCTTGAACTGGGGTTTGCACTTCTTCCTCTTTCGCAAAACCAGTTGCGATAACTGTTACAATTACATTATCTCCTAAATCAGGATTTATCGCAACTCCAAAGATAGTATCAATATCTCCTCCAGCCGCATCTTCAATATATTCAGTTGCATCTTGAGAATCATATAAGCTGATTGCTTCCCCACCAGTAATATTAATAATCGCTTTACTTGCTCCTGAAATTTGCGCTTCTAACAACGGAGAATGAACCGCTTTTTCGGCTGCAACACGTGCTTTATCTTCTCCATCTGCCATACCTACTCCTATTAACGCTTTTCCCTCATTTGCCATAATCGTTTTAATATCGGCAAAGTCTAAGTTAATAATAGCTGAAACGGCAATTAAATCTGTTATTGTTTGTACTCCTTGGCGCAATACATTATCAGCAGCTTCAAACGCTTCCACTAATGGTTTTCTACCAATCACTTCTAATAAATTATTATTTGAAACAACAATATATGAATCAACTTGATCTTTTAATTCTTCCAATCCATCCTCTGCTTGTTTCATTCTTTTTCTTCCTTCAAATCCAAAAGGTTTAGTAATAATAGCAACTGTTAATGCGCCTTCTTCTTTTGCGATTCTAGCAAAAGTTGGAGCTGCACCTGTACCAGTACCTCCACCTAAACCAGCAGTAATGAATACCATATCTGCTCCTTTAATCGCATCACGAATTTCACTTTCTGCTTCAATTGCCGCTTTGTGTCCAATTTCTGGATTCGCTCCAGCTCCTTGTCCTTTTGTTACATTCGCTCCTAAAACAATTTGGTTCTTAACTGGTGATTTATGTAATACTTGTAAATCTGTATTGGCAATGTAGAAATCGACTCCACGAATTCCTTCATTAACCATTCTGTTTACAGCATTACATCCCCCTCCACCTACACCAAATACTTTAATATTAACAACTTTATTGAAATCTTCCATTGTGTTTCCCTCCCAATTTATTTTACTTGAAGAAATGATTTTAATTTTTTAGTAAATCCATTTTCTTCTTCCTTTTTAATTCCTGCACTCGTTTGACGTAATACTTCAACTTTGTCTTTACCTTGCTCTCTTAATGCATCCATTCTTTTTACACAATACGTAGCTCCTATACAAGCAGCATACTTTGCTTCTCTTGCTCCGATCGTTGTCGGGATATATAATTCACTTTCCATATTAATATATTGTAATAACGAATGAACACCAACAATGTCAGCTCCCTCACCTGTTACTACACACATACTGTTTGATTGAGTGATAATGGGATCACAAACCTCATTCACTGCTGCTAGCCAATTTTCTACACTCAATTCAATACATTGATATAATGATTTTTTATCAACTTCTTTATGTTTATCTTGATCTAACCAAATGTAAGCAATCATATCATCATAGATTCCTTTTTCATCAAAACACGACTCTTTCAATAGTTTTTCACATTCGTGTTCAGACAATTGATAAGCCATGCGTAAATCATTCATCCATTTTCCAAACCCATCTGGTAATACACCACACTCTAACATTCTGCCTTTAAAAAATAAAGATAATGTTGTTTGTTCTTTTTGTAAGTCAATTAAGACCATTGCTTTATCCATTGATTTTTCTAAAATAGCACACTCTTCAGCAAGTGCAAAACTATCTAGACAAATATCTGCAATTCCCACTCCTGCATTTTCTACACACTGTACATAACTATGAACAATTTCTTTATTAGCGTAAATTAATTCTACTTCAATCGTTAATTGTTCAGCTCTTTCATCTACCGGTAATGTTCTAGAAGAAATCCCTCCAACTGTATAAGTAATGGAACCAACATTCACAAATTCATACATTGCATCATACGCTGTATGAGTAGCTTTATGTAATGCTAATCGTATATGAGATAAACGGATAATTTTATCTTCTTCTTCAATTGCTACATTTATTCTTTTGCGCATCGTTTTTACATCTACACTTGGTATACATAAAATAACATTATTTATTTTAAATCCAAGTATGGTTTCTGCATTTTTGATTAATTTATTGATTACACTAGTTAACACTTGAGGTTTTACAATCTTTTTATCTTGAATGCAATCAGTTTTTATTTGTTCTATTCGTAAAATATTGAATCTTGAAGTATAATACTCAAGGATTAATAGACGTACTTCATTTTCTGCAAATTCTAAGGTCGCATATAACTGCTTTGCTTGCATATAAAAACCTCCTTAATACATAGTAATATAATAACATATTTTCCCATTTAAAAAAACAATAAAATATAATGAATATACACATATTCATTACCTTTCGTTTTTAATTTAGTTTTTTATAAAATTATCCCTTGCATTTTATTTGAATAAATGATATTATGTTTTGGCAAATGAAAGTAATCGAAAGGAGGTTACGGTATGTCAAGAGTTTGTGCTATAACAGGTAAAGGTCCTTTATCGGGAAACAAAAGATCACATTCTATGCGCGCAACTAAGCGTAAATGGAACGTTAACTTACAAACAGTTAAAGTTATGGTGGATGGGAAACCTAAAAAAATCCGTATTTCCGCTCGTGCTTTAAAATCATTAAAAGCTAAAAAAGCTATTTAATTTAATCGTGAGTATATTAAAGGGAGTCATATGACTCCCTTTTTTATATTTTATCTCTAGATTGAATAACTAATAAATCAGCACTGTGTGTAATAGTTGCGTATTCTCCCACTATTTCATTAGAAGACAAATAGACACTTTGTTCATCCACTATTTGTTCACATAACGCATATTTACAACCAGTGATAGATAAACTTTGTGGCCCCAATGGAAAGAACGAAAGGTATTGCCCTTCTTTTTTTATTTGATGTACTCCTTTACGTTGAAGAAATATTATGTTTTGCTCATCTATAATTCGAAACATTGGTTTCGCTCTCTTCAACAATTGCAACATGATCATAAAATGATCTAATCGTGCTCCCGTTACGCCATATACATCAATATCATTACTATAGCGGGCAGCTAAGTACAAAGCACATTCGGTATCAACTTCATCCTTCTCACAAGGTAAAATCACGACTTCTGTGTAATCTTGTAATTGCTTTAACTGTTGTTCACTTATTGAATCAAAGTCGCCAATTGCAAATTGGAGTGGAATTTGCTGCTCCATACAAAACAATGCGCCTTTATCCACCCCAATATATTTTGCATCTGCATCATAGGAAATCGATAAGACTTGATTCGCTATTATACAAATTTTTGACATAGTAATGAGTCCACTCCCTCTACAATATCTTGCTTAAAAATATAACTACCCGCTACAAACACTTCACATCCAGCTTTCGCTGTTAAAGCAAAGGTTTCAGCATTAATGCCACCATCAATTTGAATGTAGTAATGATACCCTTTTGCTTTTTTTAAATGTGCCAATCGCTCAATTTTAGGAATGCTATTTTCCATAAAAGATTGTCCACCAAATCCTGGTTCAACTGACATAATTAATACCATATCGATATCATTTAGTAATGTCTCAATCACAGACACATCCGTATTAGGTTTTAATACAATTCCCGCTTGTACACCATTAGCTTGAATTTCTTTGATTAAATCACGACATTTTTCTACATCATTATACACTTCATAATGAAAAGTAATCATATCTGCACCAGCTTTAATGAAACTATCATAATATGCTTTTGGATCGCTTACCATTAAGTGTACATCCATAAATAAATTAGTCGCTTTTTTGATTGCTTTTAAAATATCTGTACCAAAAGTGAGATTGGGTACAAAATGACCATCCATTACATCAAAATGCAACCACTTAGCACGACTTTTTACTAGCTGTGCTAATTGACTTTTTGTATCTGTGTAATCTAGTGAAAGCACAGAAGGCGCAATAATTTTTTCCATTTTTGTTCTCCTAATATTTTTTCTTAGTATTTTGCACTAAAAACATAACTTCTTTATAGTTTTTATAACGTATTGCAGACACATCTTCTGACTCTACATGTTCTTTAATTGCACATTTAGGTTCATTCATATGTATACAATCATTAAACTTACATTCTCCTAAATAAGGAGCGAAATCTAGTATACAATTAGCTAAGCGTTGTTCATCAATCATTGAAAAATCCAAACTAGAAAACCCAGGAGTATCTCCTAACCAACCTTCATTAATAGAAAATAGTTCACAATGTCTAGTTGTATGCTTCCCTCTTCCTAATGCTTTACTTGTTTCTTGGGTATGCAGCGCAAACTCCGGATCAATACGATTAATTAGCGAGCTTTTACCAGCACCACTTTGTCCTGTTAAAACGCTAATTTTATGTGCTAACAATTGTTTGATTTTTTCTACTCCATACCCTTCTCCACTTAAATATACTTCATAGCCACTTTTTTTATAATCTGCTATATAGTCATATACAATATGATTTTTATCAACCAAATCTAGTTTTGTGATACAAATCACTGGTTTAATATTTTCATAAGTGATTAAGAATAATAATCGATCTAAAAGAGCCGTTGAAAAATCAGGGTCAATTGCTGACATTACAACAATTGCTTGATCAATATTGGCAATAACAGGTCTAGTCAATTCATTTTTTCTAGGCATAATTTTTTGAATCACCCATTTATCTTCTAATTGTTCATACTTTACTAAATCACCCACAATTGGACTCGCTCCTTTGCGCAGTTTTCCCATTGCTAAAGCACGAAATGTTTGTTTTGTTTCTAAATCTAACACAACATATAAATTAGAAATATGTTTAATAATTCGTCCATCTCGTAACATTATTTATAACTCCATAAAGTGATTACATTATCTCCAACTTGCGTATAATAATTACCTTGTACAGGGTCCTGTTTAAAAATTTCACCTAATTTATCATTATATTCTTTTATTTCTTCCTCTGTTGCCTCTTCATTTGGAGGTGGCAACACTTCTTCTATCACATTAACTCGCAACCCTTTTTCTTCAAGCTGTGCTTTAATCACTTGAACATCCATCCCTGTATAATCCTCACCAATAAAAAATTCAATTGGTTTCGCAACAACGATACGAATTTGCTTACGCACATTAGGCTCTACTAAATCACCTGCGTTTAATAATGATTGTGAAATAATGATTCCTTCAGGGATTGTACTACTTTCTTCAAACTCTTCTAAGATAGTAATATTTGTGCCAATTAATTTATCCATCAATTGTTGCTTGGTTAATCCGGCATAATCCTCTACCACAAACAACAACCCTTCGCTTACTTTTAATTGGACAATCGTTCCTTTTTTAACTTCTTTACTGGCTGCAGGAATTTGTTCATAAATTAAACCTTCTTCTACATCCTTTGTATAGGCCTCTTCTACATCTTCATCTAGAATTAACCCAGCCTCTTCAATTGCTTGTGTTGCTTCTTTTACACTCATATTTGTTACATCAGGCACTTCCACAAATACGATTTTTTCTTCAAATCGAATAACGCCTGTTGCAACTAGTGTTGCAAAACTAGCTGTTGCAACGACTAATAAAATGATTAACGTTATCCATATTTTTTTACGAGACTTCTTTGGTGGCTGTGTTTTGTTGCCTTGTGTTGCATGCATCGTTTGATCAATTTTTTTATTTTCATTCGTATCATAGAAACGATCCATCACTTTTGTTTGTGCTGCATCATTCTCTTCTTCTAATTGTAACTTCTCTACTTCTGCTTGCTGTTGTGTTAAACATTGTACTAAATCATAATACATTTCTTTTGCATTTTGATAACGCAACTTTCTATTTTTAGCAGTTGCTTTAATAATAATATTTTCAACGCTTTGTGGCAATGTAGGATTAAACTCACGAATAGATGGAATCTCTTCATGCAAATGCTTCATTGCTATTTGGATTGGATTGTCTCCCGTATGCGGTAAAGACCCACTTAATAATTCATAGAAAACAATACCTAATGCATAGATGTCAATTTGCTCAGTAGCTACCTCACCCTTTGTCGTTTCAGGAGCAATATAATGCGCACTACCCAATACTGCATCGACCTGTGTTAATTGTACAGCATTATGTGCCAAAGCAATTCCAAAGTCAGTGATTTTAATCGTACCATCATCTTTCACTAACACATTTTGCGGTTTTATATCACGATGGATAATGTCATTTTCATGGGCGTGTGAGACTGCTGAAACAAGTTGTTTCATTATTTCTACTGCTTCCTCTTTTTGTAAAGCCCCTCTTTGTAATATTAATTGTTTTAATGTACGTCCACGTACATATTCCATAACAATATAATTTTGGTTATTAAATTCACCAACATCATATACTTCAACTACATTGGGATGATGTAATTTAGATATCGCACTCGCTTCCCTTAAGAAACGTACTAATGTAACAGGATCTTCACTTAAGGCTCCACGCAATATCTTAACAGCTACTTCACGATTTAAAATCGTATCCATCGCTACATACACATCTGCCATTCCACCTTCACCAGCTGTATCTATAATCATATAGCGATCAGCAATCATTTTATTCATGAGTTTTACCTCCCACCTGGTCTACAATTATTAAAGTGATATTATCATATCCACCATTTTTATTTGCTTCATCAATTAAAACACTTATTTTTTGAGTTAATGGCAATTGACTTTTAAGTACGTTTATCATTTCTTTTTCTTCTACATATCCATATAATCCATCGCTACATAGCATTAGATAGCGATAACTTGAATCAATTTTATTTATATCTATACTGTATTTCTTCCAAATTCCTAATGCATTAGTTAATGAATTGCGTTTAGGATGACGTTGAATATCAACTTCATTTAATACCCCTTCTTTTAATAAATCACGAGCATAATTGTGATCTTGTGTCATGCAAATTAATTCATCGTAATATGCATAAACACGACTATCCCCCAAATGAAAGATAATCGTACTTACATCACTAATAAGTGCCCCTACTAAAGTCGTTCCCATTCCTTCTTTATGATGCGAGGTTAAAGCATCTAATAAAATGGCTTCATTAGCTTGATTCACAGTTTGTTTTATCCACTCATATTGTGTTTCATCATCTCTTTTAGAATCTTTTAATAAAAACGCTTTTTCAAATATTTTTGTGGCTAAACCGGCTGCTACATCTCCTGCTTTTCCTCCACCAATACCATCACATACTAAAAGTAATTTTTGCTGCTCTTTTTCAAGAATTAAATACGCATCTTGATTGATTGCTCGAATTAATCCAATATGAGTAGCTCCTGCAATAATCATAAGTTTTTCTCCTTTTTTAGTTCTTTCGCTCGTAATTGACCACATGCTGCATCAATGTCTCCTCCATGTTCTTTACGAATGGTAGCACGCACGCCCCCTTTGACTAATGTGTCATAAAACTTCATTGCGGAATCAAAGTTGACACCTTGATACCCATGTTCATCTACACTATTATACGGAATTAAATTCACGTAGGAGTTAGTCCCTCTTAATAAATTAGCTAATTGTTTTGCACAAGTTTGCGAATCATTTATTCCCCTTAATAAAATATACTCAAATGTCAGGCGTCGATTGTTTTCTGTCATATAAATTTGCAATGCACGCATTAATTCTTGAATAGGGTACGCTTTATTAATAGGCATTAATTTATTTCTTAATTCATCATTTGGCGCATGTAAAGAAATTGCTAAATTATACTGTACTTTGGCATGTGAAAACTCAATAATCTTAGGTACAATTCCACACGTTGATATTGTAATATGGCGTGCACCAATGCCTAAACCTACATCTGCATTTACAACTGATAAAAAATTCATTACATTTTCATAATTGTCGAACGGTTCCCCCGTACCCATGACTACAATATGCGATACACGTTCCTCTATATCATCTAATTCTTGCTGTACATATAAGATTTGGGCAACCATTTCTCCACAAGTTAAATCTCTTTGTTTCTTTAATAACCCACTTGCACAGAAGTCACAACCCATATTACAACCAATCTGAGAAGTTACACAAACGCTGCGCCCATAATCAAATACCATCATTACCGTTTCAATTAAATGACCATCTGCTAATTCAAATAAATATTTTGTCGTCCCATCTTTTGATACTTGTCTCGTACGTAAAGTTAAGGCTGATAAGATGTAATTATTTTTAAACCAATCACGTGACTCTTTATTTAAGTTGGTCATTTGATCAAATTCAGTAATACGCTTACGATAAAGCCATTCAAAAATTTGTCTTGCTCTAAATCGCTTATATCCATTTTCTACCATGACTTCCTGTAATTGTTCATAACTATAATCATATATACTTTTCATACATTCACCTATTTATCTTTATTTTATTTTTTCTAACTTTGCAATATAAAATCCATCACTATTATATTCATAAGGTAAAATAGTTCTTTCTTCCACTAAGCTAAAGTTTTTATGTTTCTTTAAAAATGCTTCAATTTGAAATTCATTTTCTTTTTTATTTAAAGTACAAGTTGAGTACACTAAAGTACCTCCTACTTTTAAATATTTAGTTGCACTATTTAATAAGTCTGCTTGGATTTTGATACAACTATCCATATCATTGTTTTTCATATGGTATTTAATATCACTTTTTCTAGCTATGACTCCATATCCAGAACAAGGTCCATCTAATAAGATACGATCAAAACAATCTAATTCAAATACTTCCTCTAATTGTGTGGCATCATGAGCTAGTGCATTCACCATAATAATTCCTAATCTTCTAGCATTCTTCTTAATTAATTCAACACGATGTTCATGAATGTCTAAAGCTACTAAAACACCTTTATTTTTCATTAAACTACCAATGTGACATGTTTTACTTCCTGGTGCAGCACACATATCTAAAATTGCCTCGCCTTGCTTAGGGTCTAAAACTTCTGCAACTAGTTGTGCACTCTCATCTTGTATGGTAACATATCCTTTTTTAAACGCTTCGCTATTCGCAATATTTCCTTTTGCATAATACAGAGCATCATTGGCTAAGCTAGCTAGTGTGAAATTTTCATCTAATGCCATTACTTCTTCTTTACTAATTTTCAATGTATTGACACGTGCACATTGCTTAGGAGCTTGGTTCATTGTTTCACAAATTCGCTTTGTTTCTTCTTTTCCATATTGCTTAATCCACATATTCACTAACCATGATGGGTAACTGTAGCGAGTCGCAAAACGGTCCACTTCACCACCTTCTACAACACGCTTTGGATTACGTAAATAGTTACGTAATACCGCATTCACAAATTTCTCGAATTTCCCTTCGTATAGTGTTTTTGAAATATCTACAGCATCATTAATGACTGCATACTCTGGTACACGGTCCATAAACTCAAGTTGATAAATACTCATATCAATTAACAACGCAATATCTTCAGCAGGGAAACTATCTGCTAAATTTACCCATAAGTAACGTACATAGCGATAATTTTGTAATGTTCCATACACTATGTTGGTGATTAACGCTTTATCAATTTGTTGGAATTCATTAATATCTTCCTTTAATGCTAAATTACTGTAACGATTGTACATACATACATCAATTAATATTTTGTGGGCTTGCTTTCTTACTTTCATATGTTCTCCTTAATCCATGGTATATGGATTGATATCTACTTCCATTCGACTCTTATTTTTTTGGGCTTTATTCTCTTTATAAACATGCATTAATGCTTCGCTCATGATCTTCTCATCTTTAGATTTAAGGATAATACGGAATCGATAATGATCTTGTATTTTGGTTAAAGGACTTGGCCCTAATAACTTAAAATCTGCATGTGCATATTCTTTTTTTAATAAGGCATAAATGAATTGTATTTCTTTTTTCACAACTGATTCATCCTTATGTAATACTATTATACTACTTAAATACAAATATGGGGGATAATTCGCTAAATGTCTAAACTTCATTTCTTGATAAAAGAATGATTGATAGTCATGTTGGCAGGCACTTGTAATAGCATAATGGTGAGGATCATACACTTGAATAAATACTTCCCCACATTGCGCTCCTCTTCCACTTCTACCACTTGCTTGTACTAATAAATCAAAGGTAAGTTCAGCACTGCGATAATCACTACGGTTCAACATAACATCTCCATTTAAAATGCCAACCATTGTTACTCGTGCGTAATCTAATCCTTTCGCAATCATTTGTGTACCTAATAAAATATCTCCTTCTTGTTCAAACTTATTCAATAATTTTTGATGGGCATTTTTTTTACTAGTAGTATCTGCATCCATTCGAATAATAGAAGCATCGGGAAAGCACTCTTGTACATATTCTTCTAAGCGTTGAGTACCCAATCCAACATAGCGCAATTGTTTACTGTTGCATTTTACACAATTACCTGTATGCTTTTCTTGATAACCACACATATGACAAACTAACGAGTGGTTAGCTTTATGATAATTTAATGCCATATCACAGTGAGGACACATTTTAATATGACCACAATCAACACATCTTAATAAAGGTGCATAGCCTCTTCTATTTAATAATAAGATGCACTGCTCATTACGAGCAAGCCGTTGTTGTATTTGCTGTTTCATTACATGACTCAACATATAATGATCACCATTACGCATCGCTTTTTTCATATCAATTAAATGAGTGCGAGGCATTTGATTAGCAACTCTATTTTTCATTTCAACCAATGTATACACGCCTTTTAAAGCTCTTGCATAACTTTCTAAACTAGGTGTTGCACTTGCTAAAATCACTTTACATTCATGATGCATACCTCTTTGAATCGCTATATCGCGAGTATGGTACTTTGGAGTACTCACTTGCTTGTAAGAACCGTCATGTTCTTCATCTAAAATAATCAACCCTAAATTTTCAAAAGGCATAAAGATAGCACTACGTGTACCTACTACAATGCTCACTTCTTGTTTCGCAACTTTTTGGTATTGTTCATACTTTTCTTGATTATTTAAAGAAGAATGATAAATAGCAACTTTTTCCTTAAACCTAGCTTTTACACGCTGTACCATTTGTGGCGTCAATGAAATTTCAGGTACTAAAATTAAGACTTGCTTATTACGTTCTACCTCTTTTTGAGCCATTTGTAGAAAAACTTCTGTTTTTCCACTACCTGTAACACCATGCAAAACATATACTTGGTGGTGTGCATGATCCATTTTTGAAATGGCTTGTATTTGTTCATCTAATAGGTTAAATGTGACTCCATCATATTCATTCCATACATATGTTTGTGCTTCCCTTTCTTCTAACACAAATACACCTTTTATAAGTAAACTTTGATATTGTCCTGCAAATTTTTTATTAAATTCACTCCGTTTCACCTCTTGGTGTTGCATTATAAATCTTTGTGCTTCTATTTGTTTCGGTGTTTTTAAATCATGCGCTTGTTGAAACAGCATCCACGTTTCTTTTCGACTTTGTTTCGCACTACTTCTAGGTTTCAACTTAGAAGGCAACATTGCACTTAAGCAACTTATATAGGGAGCAACATAGCGATTTGCCATATATTTTGCTAGTTGTAATAATTCCACATTCAACAAAGGTTGCTCATCCAACAGCGAACAAATATCTTTTATCTCATATTCTAATTGTGAAATCATGTGTGTATCCATCTGCTTTATTTCCGTAATAAAACCAACAATTTGCTGGTTGGCAAAAGGCACTAATGCTCGCATCCCTACTTTTGCATCTAGTATACCACAAGCATAAAGAAAGCTTTGATTTAAAGACATATGTTCATATTCTATATAGATTTTCGCAACCTTCATACATTCACCTCAGTTATCATTTATCATACCATATTTTACTCTATAAAACACGAAAAAGGAGCATTCGCTCCTTTTTTATAAATTTGTATAGCCCATTAAGCTTTTATCTACTTGCTTCGCTACTTCTTTACCTTCTTGAATAGCCCATACAACAAGAGACTGTCCTCTTCTCATATCGCCACAAACAAACACTTTATCCACATTTGTTGCATAATCATTTTCTTTTGTTGCTACAGTTAATGATTGTGTTTGTTGCACACCAAATGCTTGACAAATATCACTTTGTGCTCCTACAAATCCAGCAGCGATCAATACCATGTCGCAATCGACAACACTTTCACTACCTGTCACTTCTTGTAGCTCATAACGCTGAGAATCTTTATCGTAAACAAATATGACTTTCACTAATTCTGCTTGTTTTAATTCACCATCTTCTACCATTAACCTTTTAACGATTGTTTCATATTGCCTAGGATCTTTCTTAAATAAGGCGATACATTCTTCTTGTCCATAATCAGTTTTTAATGTCTTTGGCCACTCTGGCCAAGGGTTATCTTCATTTCTTTGTTTAGGTGGTTGAGGCATCATTTCTAATTGTATAACGCTTTTACACCCTTGACGTAAACTAGTAGCCACGCAATCATTACCTGTATCGCCTCCACCAACTACTAACACATGTTTTCCTTTTGCATCTATATAGTCAAATTCTTGTTCATTGTGTAGTAATGCTTTGGTTGTGCTTGTTAAATAATCCATCGCGAAATACACTTGTTTATGGTTTCTATTTTCTACTTGAATATCTCTCGGTTGGCTGGCTCCACAAGCCAGTACAATAGCATCGTATTCATTTAATAAAACATTAGCTTGTGCTTGGGTTTGAATATTTTGATTAGCATGAAAAACAATACCAGATTGCTGCATAATGTCAATACGACGTTCGATAATATGTTTTTCAATTTTCATATTAGGAATTCCATACATTAACAAACCACCAAAGCGATCGCTTCTTTCATAAACACTAACTTCATGCCCCCTACTTGCAAGCTGTTGTGCACAAGCTAATCCACTTGGGCCACTTCCAATCACTGCTACTTTTTTATTAGTTTTAGTAATCTCGCTTAAGGGTTTAATGAGCCCTTTTTCAAATCCGTATTCAATAATCGCAAATTCATTATCTTTTACACTAACAGCATCACCATGTAATGCACAAGTACAAGCTTTCTCACATAAAGCCGGACACACACGACTTGTAAACTCTGGAAATAAATTTGTTTTCAACAAACGTTGTAACGCTAATTCATATTGATTATGATACACTGCGTCATTCCATTCAGGAATTAAATTTTGTAAAGGGCATCCTGATGTCATCCCAGCTAAACTGGCTCCACTTTGACAAAATGGTATACCACAATCCATACAACGTGAAGCTTGTTGTATTCGTTGTGCGCGATCTAAAGGAATGTGAAATTCATTGAAATTTTTAATTCTTAACTGCGGAATAATCACTTTACCATTTTTGCGTTCTACTTCCATAAATCCATTATTTTTCCCCATGTTCACTATCCTTTCTGTGCACTATAAAATGCTTCTATTTTAGCTTGTTCTAGATCCATTCCCTTTTCTTCGTTTTGTTTAATTAAAGAAATCATTTTTTTATAATCGTGTGGAATGATTTTCTTGAATTGATGTTTCATACTATCTAATTGTTTTAATAGGCGCACGGCTTTTTGTGAATGAGTATATTGAATATGATTTTCTAATAAATCTTTAATTTCACTTACATCAAATTCATCATCCACAACACTCATTTCTACCATTCCTTTATTCAACTTAGAATACAATGTGTTTTTTTCATCTAAAATATAGGCGACTCCCCCACTCATTCCAGCTGCTACATTTCTTCCGCATTCTCCAATGATTAATACTTTTCCACCCGTCATATATTCTAACGCGTGGTCACCTACACCCTCTACTACACTACTCGCTCCAGAGTTACGTACTCCAAAACGTTCTCCTGCAATACCGCATAGGTAAACTTCTCCGCTAGTTGCCCCATAAAGTGCTACATTTCCAACAATAATATTATCTTCTGCTTTAAATCCACTATTTTTATGTGGAAATACACTAATGATACCACCTGATAACCCTTTTCCTAAGTAATCATTGCTATCCCCTTCTAAATGCAGGGTCAATCCTTTTGGAATAAAAGCTCCAAATGATTGTCCACCACTTCCACTTGCATGAATACTATATGTATGATTGGATAATGTGCTAGCAAATTGTTTCGTGATAGTTGAACCTAAACGTGTTGCAAAAGCACGATCCAAATTATCGACAATAACATGTTGAGTATGTGGCTTATTCGCTTCAAAGTATGGTTTAAACGCTTTTATTAATGTTTCATCTTGCGTGTTTTCTAATTCAAAGTCATATGCTTGACTCGCTTCAAAAATGCATGACGTTTCTTCTTTAGCATATGGATTACTTAACATAGCTTCAAAATGCAAGCAATTCGCTTTTTCATTTGCTAACTTATCGAATTGTAGACAGTCACTTTTCCCTACCATTTCATCCATTGTCGCAAAACCTAATTGTGCCATGTACTCTCTAACTTCTTGAGCAATATAATGCATAAAGTTTACAACATATTCTGGTTTTCCGCTAAAATACTTTCTTAATTTTGGATTTTGAGTAGCCACTCCTACTGGGCAGGTGTCTAAATGACATACCCGCATCATTACACATCCCATCGTAACCAGTGGTGCTGTAGCAAAACCAAACTCTTCTGCTCCTAATAAACAAGCGATTACTACATCTTTTCCACTCATTAATTTACCATCTGTTTCAATACGCACACGATTTCTTAATCCATTCATTAATAATGTTTGATGCGTTTCTACAAGTCCTAATTCCCATGGTAGCCCAGCATTGTATACTGAGTTCTTAGGAGAAGCACCTGTTCCACCATCATATCCTGATACTAAGATAACTTCTGCACCCGCCTTAGCAACTCCAGCAGCAATCGTACCTACTCCTGCTTCTGATACTAACTTAACGGAAATGCGACTTGCATCATTAGCAGATTTTAAATCATAAATTAATTGCGCTAAATCTTCAATTGAATAAATATCATGATGAGGTGGTGGTGAAATTAATTGCACTCCAGGCGTAGAGTGCCTTGTTTTAGCTACCCATGGATAGACTTTTTGACCTGGCAATTGCCCACCTTCTCCAGGTTTTGCTCCTTGTGCCATTTTAATTTGGATTTCTTTTGCACTTACTAAATATTCGCTTGTCACTCCAAATCGCCCTGAAGCAACTTGTTTGATTGCACTACAAGCGTTATCACCATTCTCTCTAATTATAAAGCGGGCAGGGTCTTCTCCACCTTCTCCACTATTGCTTTTTCCACCGATGCGGTTCATGGCAATCGCCATACATTCGTGTGCTTCTTTTGAAATAGAACCATACGACATGGCTCCTGTTTTAAAACGAGTGACAATGCTTTCAATACTTTCTACTTCTTCAATGGCAATACTTTTTCTTTTTGTTTGAAAACGCATCTGCCCACGTAATGTAGTAGATTTCATCTCTTCATCGATTAAATGCGTATATTGTTTAAACAATTCATAAGAACTAGTGCGAGTAGCTTTTTGTAATAAATGAATTGTTTGAGGATTATATAGATGCTTTTCTTTTCCACTTCTACTCTTATGAAATCCACCACTATCTAAATGGGTATCCATATTTAAACCTAAGTTATCAAATCCTAAGTCATGCATTTCTTCAATATATGCTTCAATATCTTTTAATTCAATTCCTCCAATGCGAGTAATCGTATTAGTGAAATAGTTATCTACCAATGTTTTACTTAACCCAATGGCTTCAAAATTTTGTGAGCCTTGGTAGGATTGAATTGTTGAAATCCCCATTTTTGATGCAATTTTAACAATTCCATGTAACACCCCATGATCATAATCATGAACAGCTGCATAATAATCTTTATCTAATAAACCATCTTCAATGGCTGCATAAATCGTGTCATGTACTAAATATGGATTTACAGCACTTGCACCATAAGCTAGTAATGTCGCAAAATGATGCACTTCTCTTGGTTCACTACTTTCTAAAATCAAAGCAACTGACATCCTTTTTTTCGTTTTAACTAAATATTGTTGCATCGCACTAATTGCTAATAAAGCAGGTATTGCTACATGGTTTTCATCCACACCGCGATCACTTAAAATAATTATATTACTTCCTTCATAAATAGCCTTATCAGCTTGCACAAATAACGATTGTAACGCTTTTTCTAAAGAACTATGTTTATAAAAATAAATAGGTAATGTAGAGACAGCAAAGCCTTGTTTTTTCATTGTTTTAATTTTTAATAAATCCGTATTACTTAAAATTGGATTTTCAATTTTAAGTAATCTAGCATTTTGTGCACTTTCTTCCAATAGGTTACCATCATTTCCTAAATAAACAGCTGTACTGGTAATGATTTCTTCACGAATGGCATCGATAGGCGGGTTCGTTACTTGTGCAAACTGTTGTTTAAAATAATTATATAATGGTTGTTTTTTTTCACTTAATACAGCTAAGGGTACATCAGCTCCCATGGCTATTACTGGTTCTACCCCTGTTAATGCTAATGGTAAGATATAATCTTTTACATCTTCATAAGTATAACCATTTACTTTCTGCAAAATTTTTAATTGTTTTCCTTTGTAAATAGGGCATTTTTGATTAGGAATTGTTAACTTACTTAAATGCAATAAACTAGCATCTAACCATTCTCCATATGGTTGTTTACTTGCGTACTCATGTTTTAATTCGTCATCATCAATCACACATTGTTTTTTAGTATCAACAAGTAACATTTTACCAGGTTTTAAACGTTCTTTTACTACTATATCTTCTGGTGCAAAAGACAATACTCCTACTTCACTTGATAAAACTAAGTAATTATCTTTTGTGATGTAGTAACGTGAAGGACGTAATCCATTACGATCCAAGATGGCCCCCATAATATCTCCATCCGAGAACAGAATGGAAGCAGGTCCATCCCATGGTTCCATTAAACAAGCATTGTATTGGTAAAAATCTTTTTTTTCTTGAGACATGCTTTTATCGTTACTCCATGGTTCTGGAATGCTCATCATTACCGCTTTTGGTAAATCAATTCCTGCCATCATTAAAAATTCTAAGGAATTATCAAGCATAGCTGAATCACTCCCGTCTTCATTTACAATCGGAAACACTTTATTTATTTCCTCTTGTAAAATAGAGGAATCCATATTTTCTTCACGAGATAACATCTTATTTGCATTCCCACGGATTGTATTAATTTCACCATTGTGTACAATTAAACGATTAGGGTGCGCTCTTTTCCAAGAAGGCATTGTGTTAGTTGAAAAACGAGAATGCACTAATCCAATTGCACTGACAAAGCGCTTGTCTTGTAAATCTTTATAAAAGGTTCTTAATTGGCCAACTAAAAACATCCCTTTATAAACTATGGTGCGACTAGATAAAGAACAAACATATGTATCTTTAGATGATTTTTCAAATATTTTACGAACAATAAATAATTTTCGATCAAAATCAATGTTTTTTTCACAAATGGTAGGTTTATTAATGAAACATTGAACAATATTTGGCATACAATCTAATGCTTTTTGACCCAATACTGATTTATCACTTGCTACTTCGCGCCAACCAACAACATCAATTCCCTCTTTACTAGCAATTACTTCAAATAATTTTTTTGATTTATTCATTTGTAATGGATCACTTGAAAAGAAGAACATTCCAACTCCAAAGTGATCATTTAGATCGAATCCTGTAATGGTTCTAAAATAGTTATGTGGAATTTGTAGTAAAATTCCTACTCCGTCCCCAGTTTTTCGTTGTGCATCCATTCCAGCACGATGTTCTAACCGTTCCACAATCGTAAGTGCATCATCTACTGTTTTATGTGTCTTCTTCCCTTGAATATTAACAACTGCTCCAATCCCACAATTATCGTGTTCAAATGCAGTGTTATATAAAGCTGGTTGTTTATGTTCCATAACAATTCCTCCTAAAATAAAAAAATTCAATGCAAAAAAAATGCATTGAACCTCTTTGTTCTCATTTATTCTATATAATCTACTAATGAAAGTCAAGGTAAAAAGAAAGAAAATGAAAGAAATATTTAAAAATGTAACTTTTTACAATGAAATTATATTATTTTAGTTGTCCAATCTTCTAAATTATAAATTTCAGTTACAATATCTTGGTAAAATTCAGGCTCGTGTGAAACCAAAATAACACTTCCTTTAAATTGTTTCACTGCCCTTTTTAACTCTTCTTTTGCTTCCACATCTAAATGGTTTGTTGGCTCATCTAGTACTAGTGTATTACATTCGCGATTCATAATTTTACATAAACGTACTTTTGCTTGTTCCCCACCACTTAATACATAAATCGCACTTTCAATATGATCAGTCGTCAATCCACATTTAGCTAACATTGAACGAATTTCACCATTATTACAACCAGGAAATTCATCCCAAATAAAATCTAAAGCTGTTTGGGTATTTCCCACATCTTCTTGTGCGAAAAAGCCTGGTTCGACAAATTGGTCCACTTCTACACTTCCAGAAAATGGTGGAATAATACCTAAAAGTGTTTTTAATAAAGTTGTTTTACCTAATCCATTCACTCCTTTAATTGCAATTTTTTGATTGCGTTCCATCAAGAAATTTAAAGGTGCAGTCAATGCCTCATTATACCCAATCACTAAGTCTTTACATTCAAAGATTACACGACCAGGTGTTCTTGCTTCCAGGAATCCAAATACTGGCTTTGGTTTTTCTTTTGGTTTAGTTAGCATTTGCATTTTATCTAATTTTTTTTGTCTTGAATTTGCCATATTACGAGTGGCTACTCTTGCTTTGTTACGTGCAATAAAGTCTTCCAATTCCACTATTTCCTTTTGCTGTTTTTGATACGCTGATTCAGCTTGTCTTTTTTTCAATGCATGTTGTGCTAAAAAATAATCATAGTCTCCTGCATAACGTGTCATTTCACAGTTTTCGACATGATAAATCAAGTTGATTACACTATTTAAGAACGGGATATCATGCGATACTAAAATAAATGCATTTTCATAGTTTTGTAAGAAATTTCTTAACCAATTAATATGCTCTTCATCTAAGTAGTTTGTTGGTTCATCTAAAATTAAAATCATTGGGTTCTCTAATAATAATTTAGTTAGTAAAACCTTACTACGTTGTCCACCACTTAATTGTGAAACATCCTTATCTAATCCAATGTCCATTAAACCTAACCCTTGAGCAACTTCATTAATTTTAGTATCAATAATATAGAAACCACTATTTTCTAAAATATCTTGTATTTCTCCAACATCTTCCATATATTTATTCATATCTTCTTCTGAACAATCACACATTTTTTCATAGATTTCTAACATCTCTTTTTCTAAATCAAATAAATGAATAAATGCTGTTTCTAATACATCTTTAATTGTTAATCCAGGTTTTAATTGTGTATGTTGATCCAGGTATCCGCTAGTGATACGATTGCACCACTCTACCTTACCTTGTTCTGGTGTTAATTTACCCGTCACGATATTTAAGAATGTACTTTTCCCTTCTCCGTTTGCTCCGACCAATCCAATATGTTCTCCATTATTCATACGGAACGATACATCTTCTAAAATTTGTCTACCCCCAAAACTGTGGGATACTTTTTCTACTGTTACAATACTCATTGTACTCTCCTATCCTTTGACTTCATATACGATATCAAATAGTGATTCTTTAATTGTTTTATATTCTTTTTCTAATAATGGTTTGGGATAACTCATCACATGTAATAAATGTTCATTGATTGTTTCATGTAAAGCTGGCTGTTTATATCCAGTTGGATAATAATAAAATCCGTTACGTTCATAAAATAAAACACGCTTACGTGTTTCTTCATCTTCTATTTCGCTAGCTTCTAACACGATTGTATGCTGGGCATACTGTTGTGTTAATAAACCTAGTAATAAACTGCCTAGCCCTACATTGCGAAGGTTTGGTGTGACACATAAATATTCTATATATAAAAAGTGATTGATCTCCCAACAAACACTTAATGCTTGGATTTTTTGTTCATTACAAATAGCCCATACACAAAATTGGTTAGCTTCCCATCTTTGTTTAAAATCAATAGTAGTTCGCAACTCCCCTCGATTAAAACTCTTTTTTAAAATAGCTATCACTTGTGGTAATTGATCAGGTTGCAATTGTTTCATAAAATCCTCCTTACCTATTCTATCAAAAACAGTATTGTAATGCACCTTTTTTTATGAGTAATTAATTAGAATATGCTATACTGGTACAAAGGGGGCGACAGGATGAATAAAAAATATTTTTTCTTTGATATTGATGGTACACTTACCGATAATCAAACAAAACAAATTGTGCCAAGTGCACAATTAGCATTGCAGAAATTAGAAGAGGCTGGGCACTTTGTTAGCATCGCAACAGGAAGAGCACATTACAAAGCAAGAAATGTAATGGAAAGTATAGGGCTATCTAACATGGTTTGTAGTGGTGGTGCTGGATTAGTGTACAACCATGTTTTAATCGAAAATAATCCATTAGATAAACAAAAGGCAATTACGGTATTAGAAGAGGCAGAACAGCTAGGTATTGGTTTCTTAGTTGCTATTGATGATTCCATTGCTTGCTATAGCAAAGATGATTGTTTTAGAGAACAAGTAGGAGAACGTCAAGAAGATACTACTTACCATATTAATCCTTTATTTGACTATCATAATGTAGAGCACATTTATAAAATATATTTAGCTCTACCTATTACACAAGAACATCTGCTTACCTCAAAATCTACTTTAGGACACTTGCGTTATGTACAAGAGTACTTAATGTTTCAACACGACGCGAAACAAATTGGAATACAAAATATGATGCAATATTTACAAGCAGATATAAAAGATGTTGTTGTTTTTGGTGATGACTACAACGACTTAGTCATGTTTACTGATGATTGGTATTGCATTGCTATGGGAAATGCATGCGACGCTTTAAAAGAGAAAGCTGATTATGTATGCGATTCGAATGTAAACGACGGAATATATAAAGCCTGCATTCATCATGGATGGATACAGGACTAATAAATAAAACGAACTCTATGATTCATTTAGAGTTCGTTTTTTCTCATTTATAGTATTTAGAATCAATCATCTGAATGGCTTCTAATGCATCCCACATGATATATCCTTGGTATAAGTTTTCCACTTCGTAACGATGTAATTGTTGTTTCACTGTTTCTTGTATACCACATAAGTACACTTCACAATCATGATGTTTAGCACTTTCATTAATCAACTTTAGTTCATTTGCACCACTTTCGTCAATAGAGGAAACTCCACGCATAGAGATTATGATAGCACTTGATTCTATTGCTTGGCACTCAAAAGCATGCAATAATTTTTCTTGATTGGCAAAGAATAATGGTCCACTTACATATAAAACAACACTATCTTTATGATGATATTGAAGTGGTGTTTGTATACGTTTGGCATCTACTTTAGTTGATGTAATATGTAATGTTGCATTTTTTGCGACAAATAAAATCATGGATACAACAATTCCTAATAAAATGGCAATTGTTAAATCAAATATAACAGTTGCAATCATTGTAACTAAAAATTGTGCAATACTTGTTTTTAAGCGTTTAGAAAACATATAGTTTATTTCTTTCCATTCATTCATTCTAAATGCAGTAACCATTAATACCCCAGCTAATGCAGCCATTGGAATCTTAGACATAAACGGGGCAAATAAGAACATAGAAGCCACCAATACTAAGGAATGAACAATGCTCACTACCCTTGTTTTAGCTCCTGATTTAATTGCTACGCTTGTTCTAGCGATGGCAGCAGTTGCAGGGACTCCCCCAAAAAACGGAATTAACATATTTCCTAATCCTTGTGCGAATAATTCACGATCAGCATTCATTTTCTCTTTTTTCATTTTTCCACCACTTGCACCACATAATAAAGATTCAATCATTCCTAACGCAGCAATCGAAATAGCAGGCAGGATTAACTCATTGATCGTTGATAAATTTATCGAGAACAAATGCAAACGATCGTCTGCAATTAATGAACTAGGTATACTCCCTACTTCAATAACATCGAATTGAAGTGTGATATTTAAAATTAACGTAAAGAGTAATGCAATTAGTGATGCAGGAACAAAGCTATATTTTTTTGGCCAACATACCATGATGGCTACCACCATCACACCAAATAAAATACTAGTCCATTCAACTGAAAATCCATGATTGAAATAATAAGCAAATTGCTCAATCACACCTTCGCCATGTGAGGCACTCCCAAAGAAATTATCAATTTGTCCAGTTGCTATAATAATTGCAATTCCACTAGTAAACCCAGAGATAACACTGCTTGGAATAAAGCTTAATACTTTTCCTAATTTGAATAAACTACATAAAATTAAGATAATACCAGATAAAAATCCTGCAATGAATACACCTTGTAGACCATACTGCATTGTTAATCCAATTAAAATAGCACTCATTGCTCCAGTTGGCCCACTAATCAAATAACTAGCTCCTGATAATGTTCCAATTACAATACCAGCGATAATTGCAGTAATCATTCCTGCCGCTGCACTAGCTCCCGCGCTCACCCCAAACGCTAGCGCTAAAGGCAACGCGACAGCTGCTAAAGTAATCCCGGCAAATAAGTCCTTCATAAACGAAGTACTATTATATCCTTGAAATTCTCTTTTTAAATCTAAAATGTAATTTTTCAAAACTAGACCTCCTCTTAAATACTGTTAAACATTATAACACTATTTGTTTGATAGTCAAACTAATTTTACAGTACTCTGTTATTTAAATATTTTATATTTACTATAAAAATAATTGATTATAATTACTAATGCATTTATGATAATTTTAGCGATAAGAGATGAGTATGCCAATATATCTATAAACACATATAGTAAAAATATTTCACAAAGTAATGAAACTAAACGAAAACTATAAAATTGTAAAAGTTCTTTTATTAAATGAATAGAAGAGGTTTTATTAAATACAAAATATTTATTCACTAGAAAAGCAAACATTACACAAAGAATCCAAGCAACTATATTAGCTAATTGATAATGCATAAATGGACTAATCACAGCATAACTTGCGATGTTGATTATTGTTGTTAAAATACCAAACACAACATATAGACTAGCTTCTTTCATACAATCTTATATCACTTTCTGTTTCTTTGACTATATAGATAGGTCTATTTTTTGTTTCTAAGTAATTTTTGCCTAAATATTCACCAATCACACCTAAACAAAATAATTGTAAACCCCCGATTAATAAAATAATACAAATGGTAGAAGGCCATCCACTTACTGGGTCTGCGAATAATAATGTACGTATGACTATAATTACAATTAAAATAATAGAGATGCAAAATGTAAAAATACCCAATATAGATGCTAACGATAATAAAGAAGTAGTGAAAGATAAAATGCCTTCTATTGCATAGTGAAATAGTTTGATAAAAGACCATTTTGTATACCCTGCTACCCGTTCAATATTATCATATTCTAACCATTTAGTTTCAAACCCTACATAACTAAATATTCCTTTTGAATAGCGATTTACCTCTTTTAGTTCCAAAATAGCATCTACAACTTTACGACTCATCAAACGATAATCCCTTGCTCCAGATACCATTTCTACTTGGCTCATTTTATTAATTATTTTATAAAATATATTGGCAAAGAGACTTCTTAATTTGGGTTCTCCTTTTCTTGTTGCTCTTTTTGTAGCAACTTGATCATATCCCTGTTTGGCTATGTATTCATACATTTTTGGTAATAGTGATGGTGGGTCTTGTAAATCTGCATCCATCAATGTCACATAATCGCCTGTACAATGTTGTAACCCCGCATACATGGCTGCTTCTTTTCCAAAGTTTCTAGAAAACGATACGTATCGTATTCGTGAATCTTGTCTAGCATATTGTTTAATAATGGATAGTGTTTCATCACTAGACCCATCATTCACAAATAAAAATTCGAATTGTAAAATATCCATTTGATTAGCCACTTGATTGATAGCTTCATAAAAATATGGAATTGTTTGTGCTTCATTAAAACAAGATACAATCACACTAATTGTTTTTTTCATCTCTTTTCCCCTCTTTCATTTTATATATAATACAAAGAATTATACTTATCAAACTGACAGCTATTCCCTCTCTTTTGTAAGGAGCATGATAGCTTATTTGAATAGCATTCGTTCCTTTCTTAATAGGTATACTAATAAACCCTAATTCTGACTTTTCATACATTGTAGATTCACCATTTACAAGTACACTAAAACCTACATCATATGGAACACTCACATGCAATACACTATCTGATGATAGTTGTATATGGCCAGATACTATTTCTTTTTGTGTGGTGTTTGTGTCAATCTGCAGGGGTATGATAGCATCTTGATTAATAAGATCATAATCTAATACACTCATAGAAACATTACTTATTTCATATACCCCCTTACTCAGTTCGATATTTAATACATCATTTTTTGTCAATACATATGTAAATGTTTCATTATGATTATAGTATTTCCAAGTTTGACTCGTTAGTTTATTAACGATACCATTAATTTCCATTCTCAAATCATTTTTTTGTGGCTTCAAATCAAACTGTATTTTTAGAAATTGATTTTTGTTTATCCCATCTAACTTAACTTCCATCAAACCATCTGTTTGTGAATCTATCGTAACACTCTCTCCATCTGTTTTTATTTGCACATGTTTTTTTGATAAAATGCTTGCTTCAATCTTAGTTTCTTCAAATAATTGCATATAATTTAACTCTTCTGCTACATATGCATATGGATAGGCATTAACATTTTGATAAATAAAAATGTTTTCGTATTCATGAATCAATACATATCCTACACCTAATTGTTGTTTGGTAATAATGTATTTTTCTGCTAACAACATTTGCGAAAAATAATTATTAGAAGATGCAATAATAAAATCATTGCGATAAGGTATTTCATTCATCATTACTTTCTCATTAAAATATTCATATATTTTAGAAGAGGTTGAAGCATAAATAGAACTAGAATATTCCTGCATACCATTCACAAAATTAACTGTATTAACACCATTAAGTTGATTACTGATGCGATACATTCCACTATCATATGTCGCTAAATACTCATAATAGTAAGCGTATTGTTGCTCTTGTTCAGTTAGTGTCGATTTGTCAATCAGTGTATCAGTAGCACTCGTTTGATAACTAATCATACCAGTGCTTAAAACAAGATATCCTCCCACCATTATTTTGACAACACTTCTTAAATTATCCCAAATTATCTGTAACCCATATGCTGCAAATAATAGAACTAATGGTAAAAATGGAATAAGAGATTTGGGATTATCATACATAAATCCATTTAGAATAAAATTAAAAATAGGGAAACTCATGACAATAAGTAAAAATAAACTCATTCTTTTTTGTTTGCGTTTGCCCGCAATTGCAACAACTACTAATAATAGCAAGCTAGGAATGCTAATGCCTAAAGAATAGGGATCATATAGCATATCAAAGTTTGGTGTAAACAATTCGATTATACTTATGTCCACATTGCTTGCATTACGATTTGTCAATAAAGTATATAATGTTGGCAATAATAGCATTGCACTCATCCCTGCACTTAAAAGAAAAGGTACACTATAATAAAATACAGTTTTGAAGTATGAAGATAATCGGCTACGATACAAACAATAACTGTACAGCATTAAAAAAGAAGCAAACCCATATAAATAATTAGTTGTGACTAGCAACAATAAACTACAAATAAGCAACCCACTTTTCTGTTTTTCTATGAAACGATGAACTCCAAATAATCCCATCATCAAAAACAACAAATAATTCACAAACATAATATGACGATGACTGTGAAACAATACAGGACTAGCAAATAAATACATAAAGCTAACGATAAGTGCAATCATTTCACTACATTTATTTTTTCTCAAAAAGAAATAAAAGAGTATTGCACTTCCTACTACAATAATATGCATACTCATTATTAAGTAATCAATCATTGACACATTAGGTAAGCAGTACGATATGAAAATAATAGGACTGTATAAACCATAGTAAGTAATATTAAATATATTTTGTCCAGCACCTATATGTGGCATAAAATCAGGAAATAAATCTTTTGTATCATAAAATAATTGTCGTAAATAATCAGGAAATAGCATATGTTGAGTTTGATAATCTAATGTAGATGCATAATAGCTATCATTTCGTGTCAGTGTATATACAAAACCTATATATACTAAACAAAATAAAGCAATGATAAATAAATCATTGTGATGTTTTATTAACCAAACTGAAGCACGATTTTCTTTTCTTCTTTCTTTTAGAATTTTTTTTATTTTTTGTTCAAATCGCACACTGTTTTCAAGGGATAATATTTGTTGTAATTGATTAGAGCCCATGCGTAGTTGTGGTTCGGTGTTATTCAAGCTTATTACTTCCCTAATGTGCATACTGCCTTTTTTGGTAATCCCTATATTAGAGATAGGAATATTAAATTGTTTAACATACTGTATTCCACTGTATATGCAAGCATCTCTACCTTGCGAATGAGTATGACAAATAACAATACATCCCGGTATTTCATGTATTTGTTTCATTAACGATTGATCATTTTGATGATCATCGACACAAATAATCAATCTATTAGTATGCACAATTGTATGTATATACTCAATGAAGGAATTATCTATTTTAAACATAGGAATTATAATTACTTCTTTCATGTTCTCACCTTTTTGCTTTCACTAAAAGTATAGCAAGTAAATAAAAAAAAACTTTTAGATTCATTTTAAGAATCATAAAAGTTTTTTGAAAGAAATTTAAAAGATTTATAAACTAGGCAACTTAATGATTGCACTAAATACATAGTTATCATATTGTAATAATAATTGTCCATTCATCGTCAATAATAACTCTTCAACAATAGACAAGCCTAAACCGGATGAACCATTTGAACGATCTTCCATTCCTGTATTCAATCGTGTCTTAATAAAGTCTAAACGATTACTTAAGTCATCCTCGGTAACATTATCCATCCTAATCATGGCAAAACCATCCTCTTGATACACAGTAATATTTATACTATCCAGTTGCTTCCCATACTTGAAAGCGTTCGATAATAAATTATCAATTACCCGATGTAAATGCAAGGGGTCTACAGATACTAACAACTTATCAACTTGCTCTGCATACGTAATGTGTTCTATTCTCATTTCAACAATTTGTTTCATCATGACACATAAATCAAGATTTTGATTATGGATAATAACATCTCGACTAATTAATTTACTATATAAAAATAAATCATTAATGAGTTTCTCTAATCGCTTTCCATTTCGTTTTGCTATGCTTGTATATTCATATAACTCACTAGATTGATCTATTTTACTTTGCACGATATCCATATAACCAATCATTGATGTTAATGGTGTTTTTAAATCATGCGAAATATTAGTAATCAATAAGCGCTGTGCTAATTCATTATCTCGCTCTTGTTGAATTTTAGTGTGTAATTGCTCACCCATTTCATTAATACTAGTCGCTAAAGATTGTAATTCATTACTCCCTTTAATTGGTATTTTATACAACATATCTTCTTTCGCAATAATTTTAATACCTTGCTCCACGACTTTAATATAAGATAATTGGCGATATAATAAATAAATAGTTAAAACAAAAAATACGAATAGACTTATCAGGGTAGATAAGATATATAATTCATTACTATTTGTATCTATATTAGTAGGTCTAATTTCAATAAAGGCATTTAAATCTACAAATGTAATGGCAAATCGATATCCATTTGTTTTAATCAGAGGTTCCAGTGGATTTTCCAAACTGTTACTCCAAGGTTCAGCAATGATTTCTATTTCATAGTTTTCAATCATCGATACAATTTCTTTTTTATTTTCGAAATAAATTGTTTCATAAATATCTAATTGATTAAAATCAATGGTTTTTACTTGCCCTAATGATAATTGATAACTATTCACTATTTCTTGTATTGCTTGATAGATAGAATCAATTTCTTCATATTCTTGTTGGAAATGTTTATTATTTTGTAAGAATATATATTGGTCTGCCATTTTAACTAAACCAAAGTACAAACATAAGGATACTAGCGTAGATAAAGTAATGGTAAAAACAATGGATACATAAATTGATTTTGATATTTTTTTAATCCACACGATAACCACTCCCCCATACAGTTTTAATAATTTTTGGATTCGTTAAATCATCTTCTATTTTAGTGCGCAAGTTTCGAATGTGAACAGATACGGTGCTTTGTGCATTCATTACACAATTTTCATGCCAAACTAGTTCATATATTTGTTCTAAACTAAACACTCTTTTTCTATTTTTTAAGAATAACTTTAAAATTTCAAATTCTATTTTTGTGCATTTTATCTCATTGTTGTTTTTAGTAATTGTTTTTGATTTGAAATCTACAACAAAGTCATGTATTCGAATTACATCTTCTTGTATTAAATTCGTGTTAAACATTCGAAACCTTCTAGTGTGCGCTTTAATACGTGATGTTAAATCAAGAGGATTAAATGGTTTTGTAATATAATCATCAGCACCTGAACTAAAGCCAATATATTGGTCAAGCTCTTCACTTTTGGCACTTAAAAATATAATAGGTGTCATATATTTCTTTCTAATTTCAATACAAGTTTGAATGCCATCTAATTGGGGCATCATTATATCTAATAATACCAAATCAATAGTATCGTCTATGCGTTCTAATACTTCTTGCCCATTACTTGCTTCTATCATTTCACACTGTTCATTCGCTAGATATAGTTTGATTAAATTTCGAATATCTTTTTCATCATCAGCAATTAATATCTTCATAAGTATCTCCTTTTCTTTTTCTATTTTACCATACTATCTATTCATAAAAAACAAGTAATAAACTAGTGTCTATTACTTGTCATTTTATTATTTTAAAACCGTTTCACAACGTTCACATAAGCCGTCTTCATGCGTACTTTGTGTAATGTTCCAACATCTTGGACAAACTACACCTTCACATTTTTCAACAGCTACACCACTTGTTTCATAAGCAGTTAAAGTTTGTGATGTAAAACTTACTTTCGATACAATAAACCATTGGGCAATTTTGTCACCTAAGATGCTATCTAATAATGATTTCACTTCGTCACTCACTTGTAATGTTACGTGTGCTTCTAAAGATTTACCGACTACTTTAGCAGCTCTTGCTTCTTCAATTGCTTTAAATACATCACTACGTAATGCAAACAATGCATTCATATTCATTTTAATTTCTTGTACATCTTCCATTACTACTTCTTCATTAAATGATTGTAAGTGTACACTTTCTCCATTGTATTCATCAAAGAACCAAGTAATCTCTTCTGCTGTATGAGCTAAGATTGGAGACCATAATTTCACTAAAGTATCAACTGCATGATAAATAACGGTTTGTACTTGTCTTCTACGTAAACTATCTTTTTTCTCAATGTATAAAATATCTTTTGTAAAATCTGTATAGTAAGCACTTAATACATTTGTCATAAAAGTACTTAATTTAGTTGTTACAGAAGGGAATTCATAGTTTGTATAAGCTAGTTTCACCTCTTTACTTAATTCATATAATTGAATTAATACATGCTTATCTACAATTTCTAATTGTTCTACAGCCACTAAATCAGCTTTAGTAAAATCAGCAGGATTCACATTCCCTAATAAGAACTTAAATGTATTCCTTACTTTACGGTAGTTTTCAGATACTTGCTTTAAGATGTTGTCACCCATCGAGCAATCTTGTTGATAATCTACTGTTGTTGCCCATAAACGTAAGATATCGGCTCCATATTGACTTGTCACTTTACTTGGCGCTACAGCATTCCATTGCGATTTAGACATTTTCACACCTTTTTCATCCATACAGAATCCATGAGATAATACTTGTTTGTATGGTGACTTACCATGAACAGCCGTACCAATAATTAATGATGAATTGAACCACCCACGGTATTGATCACTCCCTTCAAAGTATAAATCAGCTGGGTATGATAATCCACTTTCAATTAATGAACCGGTGTGACTTGACCCAGAATCAAACCAAACATCCATTGTGTCCGTTTCTTTTTTGAAAATATTGTTTGGGCTTTTTGGGTGCGTATATCCTTCTGGTAATAATTCGTTCACTTCTTTTTCAAACCAAATATTGCTTCCCTGTGTTTCAAATAATTTAGCTACATGTTCAAATACAACGGCATCCATAATTGGCATATCATCTTCAGAGTAGAAAATAGGAATTGGTACTCCCCAAGCTCTTTGTCTAGAAATACACCAATCACCACGATCAGCAATCATATTGTGCATTCTTTGTTGACCCCATTTTGGTGTCCAATCTACTACATTAATTTCATCTAATAATTGTTGACGAATTTGTTCGATTGAAGCAAACCACTGTGTTGTGGCTCTAAAGATAATAGGCTTTTTTGTTCTCCAATCATGAGGGTAAGAGTGAGTAATAAATTCTAATTTTAATAAATTCCCTAGCTCATCTAATTTCTGAGTGACTGTTTTATTGGCAACATCTACATATTGCCCTTCTAAGAATTCACCAGCCTCAGCTGTCATACACCCTTGCTCATTCACATTACAGAATGCTTCTAAACCATATTTAGAACCGATAAAGAAGTCATCTGCACCAAAACCAGGTGCTGTATGGACACATCCTGTTCCTGCTTCATTGGTTACATGATCGCCTAAAATCACTAATGATTCACGCTCATATAAAGGATGTTGACAAGTAATCATTTCTAATTCTCTACCTTTAAATTTTTTAATTACATTGCGTGTTTCTAAACCAAATTTATCACAAAGCTCTTCTACTTTTTCATCTAATAAAATAATGTTTCCTTTTTCTGTTTCCACTAAAGCATAGTCAAATTTTTCATTTAAACAAATTGCTAGATTCGCTGGAATCGTCCAAGGTGTTGTTGTCCAAATAACAAAACTGTCAGCACTTGTTAATAATCCTTTTCCATCTTTTACGTTAAATTTAACAAAAATAGTAGGTGATTTGATATCTTGGTATTCAATTTCTGCTTCTGCTAGTGCACTTTCACTACTTGGTGACCAATACACTGGTTTTAATCCTTTATAGATTAAGCCAGACATTGCCATTTTCCCAAATACCTCTACTTGTTTTGCTTCAAATGTTTTTTGTAAAGTAATGTATGGGTTGTCATAATCACCAATACATCCTAAACCTAAGAAACCTTCTTTTTGTTTAGCTACCTGTTCTAAAGCGAAATCATGACATAATTTTCTAAAGTCAGCAATCGGCATCTTCTTACGATCGTGTCCTAATTTAGTAATTGCTGTCTCAATTGGTAACCCATGTGTATCCCATCCTGGAATAAAAGGTGTTTTGTATCCAGCCATAAACTTAGAACGCACAATTACATCTTTTAATGTTTTATTTAAACCATGCCCCAAGTGGATATCTCCATTTGCATACGGAGGCCCATCGTGTAATACAAATGATTCGCACCCTTCTCTTTTATCCAACATTTGGTTATACAATTTTTCTTCTTGCCACTTCTTTTGAATTTTCGGCTCTTTGGTCGGTAATTTACCTCTCATCTCAAAATCTGTTTTTGGCATCAATAATGTGTCTTTATATTCCATTTCATTTACCTCCTATATAAAGAAAAAGTCCCTAGATTACTCTAAGGACGTGATTTACTTACGCGGTACCACCTTAGTTCATACACTATGTGTATGCACTTAACCTCTGTAACGTAGAGTGCCCGTACTTTCTTACTATTATTTTCAGAAAGTCTGCTCCTAAGTGATATCTAATAATAACATCATACTAATTTGCACCAACCATTAGTTCTCTGTTAATCTTTTATTATTAGCGTGTCTTATTCATCGCATGCATCTAATAATTCTTTGCTTGGAATAGGTGGAACTTCAAAGTTGTCTAGAGCACTTGTTAATAGCTCTAGTTGCTCATTCATATGTTCCTTCATCTCTTGTGCTTCCACTCCTAGTTTACTCATGTCCACTAAAATTTCTTTAGCACTTAGTATTGCTTCCTTAATAATTAAATCAGCATTTTTTGTTGCATTCGAAATGACTGCATTCGCTTCTTTTAAGGCTAACTGAGTTAAATCAGCTGCTGCTTTTTCACGCACTGTCAATTCATTTTGCATACCTGACAATTTGTTTCTCAATTCCAATATTTGGCTTGCATCTGCTTCCCCTTGTTTTTGATAGGCATTGAGCTGACGTTGTAATAATTCGATTTCAGCATTTAATTCTTGCACTTTATCATCTACTTGGTAACGGTTATAACCAAATTTCATTACATCAAAACTCATTATGCTTACCCCCTATACATATTTCCCAATTTCAATTACGCATTTATCTTTTCGAGTTTTTCGTGCTTGATTTTGCACATTAAATCTTCCATATCTTTGAATTGAAACGGTACAATTATTATTACATACATATGCACTTTCTTCAAGCACAATTTGATTGACTTTTACATGCTTTGCTTGGATTAATTTTTTTGCTTTTTCTCTATTGCAACTAATACATGCACTAACTATGCAATCAAGTCGCATGCTACTAATGATTTTTTCTTTATATTCCCATTTTTTAGTTTGTTTAATCGTACCATTATAATGTGTGAATCCCACTTTGCATCGCCTGATTTGAGTTAAATTCATCACTATATAATCTTGTAATTCACTACATACAAAAATATAAATGACACCTTCCTCTACAATGATATCTCCTATTTTATCTCGTTCTATTCCTAAATTCATCAGGGCACCTAATACATCACGATGATTTACCTTTGAGAATTTCGTATCGAATTTAGCTTGTAAACAACTAATCGGTATCGTTGTTTCTTGCTCATACACACTGATTGCACAGCGTTTTAATTCAGCATCTGGATAACCTCCAACTTGCACAATACAACAATCAAACAATACTTCACGTACTATTTTTTGTTCGTATTCGTTCAAAAAAGAGGTATAAATAGTCGTTTGGTAACGTTTTGCTTTTTCACCTAAATCGATGATTTTGCTGACCAACTCCTCATACCCCTTATAATGCATTAAAATATTTTTATGCTTCGTTTTTATCGCCATCAATAGTTCCATGAACACCCATTGTACGTGGTGCACATAAGATTACATTGGTACCGATTTTTTGGATTGACCCATCCAATGCAAAAGTAACTCCAGTTAAAAAATCAATTGTGCGTTGTGCATATTCTCTAGTTAATTTATGTAAATTAACTACAACTGCTCTATTTTCTTTAATTCGTCTAGCTACTTCGTCTACTTCTTCAAAAGTTCTAGGTTCAAACAACACCATTTTTGTGTCACTTGCTAATTTAGAAACTGCTTTTGATTTCGTTCTTTCATATTCATTAATTGGTTCTACTTCATTATCTTCATACTCAACGTATTCTTCATCCTCATCGATAGGAGTAATAAAATCTTTAATTTTTTGCGTAATACTCATTGTTTGTGTCCTCCAATTTACCTAATAATTATAACATATCTTTTTTAGAACTACAATCTTATTCAATGGATACTAAGTTACTTTTACTCACTCCATCTACTTTTGCAATACCTTGTACTAATTCTTCAATTGGAAACCCCATTTCGCTCACATCAATACTTATTGTCACTCTTGCTTGATTACGTATCGGAATATTTTGATTAATCGTAATAATATTGCATCGACTACTTGTTAAAACATGCAAAACTTCAGATAATGTTCCTTGACGATGTGATAACGTAAAAGAAATGACTGCTCTACGTTCCATATTAGAACGATTCACACTATGCACATGATCTTTATACTTATAATATGCACTTCTAGAAATACCTACTTTTTTAACAGCTTCAGAGACTTGGCTACATTCTCCTTTTTCCATCATTTCTTTTGCTTGTATTACCTTTATAAATATTTCTGGTAACACCTCTTTATTCACCACTAAGTAATTATCCATCATACGAAATCACACTCCCTTGTTGATCAACTTGTAAGGCTAGCACTTTCCAATCATATTGCAAAGTATTTAGCTCATGTTGGATTTGTTTAATACTATTTGCTTGATGCATGACATTCATTAAGGTGGAACCACTGCCACTAATAAAAAAGCATATACTATCCCATTTACGACAAATTTCTTTTACTTTATCATATTCGTGGATTAAACTTTTACGATATGGTTCATGTAAACGATCACCCATCACTTTTGATAACACTTCTACGTCATAGTTTTCAAATGCTTTTAATACAATTGCCACTCTGGACACATTATATAAAGCGTCTTCAAAAGTAATCCTTTTAGGTAACACTTTTCTAGCTTCACTTGTTAAAGTTTCAAAGTTAGGATATATCGCTAAAAAATGAAAACGAGAGTCAATGTTATAGTGCATACTAATAGCTTTTTGATCCACCATACAAGAAGCTGTCAATCCACCATATATAGCAGGCGACACATTGTCTGGATGCCCTTCAATATCCGTTGCAATCTTTAATATCACTTCTTTATCAATCGGTGTATTCGTTATTCCAAAAGCACCATAAATACCAGCGACAACACAAGTTGAACTACTTCCTAGCCCTCCTGCCATAGGAATATCGCAAGAAAAAGTAATTTGTATACCTTTTACTTTTTTATTCAATACTTGTAAAGTAGTGAGAAAAGAAGTATATACTAAATTTTTTTCATTGTTGAAATCTTCTGTACAGTTGATAAACTCATATCCTGCTTGTATTTCTTGAAAACAAAATGTATTATATACTGTTAGAGCTACACCTAATGTATCAAACCCACATCCTACATTCGCACTTGTTGCTGGTACTCGTACTTGGATCATTAGATTGTTTCTGCTTTCTTAAATACATAGTCTTGCATATCTTGTTTTTTAATTGAATCGCTATGTAGTAAAGCTTTGCTTTCTAATGTATCTAAATTAGTAGGAATAGCAACTCCCGTTTGTTCATGCAATTTCTTTAATAATTCGAATTCATCTTCATTTGTCTCACCATGTAATGCTTCATAAACAGCATGACTAAATTTGTAAGGAGAGGCAGTTGATAATACAACATTCACATGTTGTTCATCTTTGTTTTCTAATAATACTTTATAAGCAACAGCCGTATGAGGATCCATTAAATACCCATCTTTTTCATAAACATAAGAAATCACTTTTTTCGTTTCTTCATTACTTGCATAGCCTGCATCAAAGTGTTCTTTTAAAGTAGCTAATACACTCTCTTTTACTTCATATTTACCATCTTTTTGCAATTGGGTCATTAATTCACTTACATAATTCGTATCTTTTTCGCTTACATAATATAGCAAACGTTCTAAATTACTAGAAATTAAAATATCCATACTTGGAGAAATTGTTTTTAAGAAATCACGATTACGATCATATACACCTGTTGTTAAAAAATCGTATAATACATTATTTTCATTTGCCGCACATACTAACTTATTCACTGGTAATCCTAATTGTTTGGCATAGTATCCAGCTAATATATTTCCAAAATTTCCAGTTGGCACGATAAAGTTAATACAATCCCCAAATTGAATTTTACCTTGCTTTACTAATGTTTTATAAGCATAGAAATAGTATACCATTTGTGGAATTAAACGACCTATATTAATTGAATTTGCACTGCTTAATTTCAAATTTTGCTGTTTTAATTTTGCTTTAAATGCTTCATCTAAGAAAATTTGTTTCACTCCACTTTGTGCATCATCAAAATTACCATCAATTGCACACACCCCTGTATTGTATCCTTCTTGTGTACGCATCTGTACTTCTTGTACTTTCGAAACTCCACCATTTGGATAGAAAACAATAATCTTAGTACGATCAACATCTTTAAATCCCTCTAATGCAGCTTTTCCTGTATCTCCACTTGTAGCCGTTAAAATTAGAATATCTTCACTCATTTCATTTTTTTGTAAGGCTACTTGGGTAAACTGTGGCAAAATAGATAATGCTACATCTTTAAAAGCACTTGTGGGTCCATGAAATAATTCTAATACATGAGCATCGCTCAATTGTACTAAAGGTGTAATTTGCGCATCACTAAATTTATTAGTATATGCTTGTTCTACACAATTAGATACTTCTTCATCACTAAAGTCTTGTAGGAATAACCCTAATACTTTTTTTGCCATTTCTTTATAATCACAATCCATTAAACTTTCTACATCTAATGACAATGCTTTTAAATCACGTAATACAAATAAACCTCCATCCTCACTTAACCCCTGTAAGATGGCTTCACTCGCTTTTTTCTTAACTCCACTATCTCTAGTACTCTCATAAAATTGACTCATAAAATTTCTCCTTGCTTATTTCCTTGTGTCTATGTTACAATGTTTCCAATATAAATACAAGTGTTTTTTTATCAAGGACACAAGGAGGGTTTATGAAAGTAGCTATTTTAGGTTTTGGAACGATTGGTTCAGGGGTATACAAAATTATTTCGGAAAGAACAGATATGGAGGTCTTGCATATATTAGACTTACCAGAAAATAAATATAAATCATCATTAATTACTAGTGAATTAACTGATATAGTCAATGACTCTAACGTGGATGTAGTTGTAGAAACAATGGGTGGTATTCACCCAGCATATGAATTCATTATGCAATGTTTAAAAAACAAAAAGCATGTAGTAAGTGCAAATAAAGCAGTGATTGCTTTACATTTAGATGCATTCTTGGCAACAGCAAAAGAAAATGGAGTATCTTTCTTATTTGAAGCAAGTGTAGGTGGAGGGATTCCCTGGATTGCTAGTTTATTAAAAGCATCACGAGTTGATGAAGTTGATCAATTATATGGAATCTTTAATGGTACAAGTAATTTTATTTTAGATGATATGATTTCTAATCAAAAGCAATTTGAAGCATCCTTATCCTTAGCACAAGAGTTAGGATATGCGGAAGCAAATCCTGCGGCTGATGTAGATGGGTATGATGTACAAAATAAAATTGCTATTTCAAGTCGATTAGCATTTCAATCACAAATCGACATGAATGACTTCATGGTACATAGTATGAGAAATATTAGTTTTGATGATATTCAATACTTGAAACAAAAAAATTGCAGTGTCCGTTATATCGGAGAAGCTAAACGCATCGCTAATAAATATGAAGCGATAGTTATGCTAAACGTGTTTAAGCAAGATAGTGTAGAAGCAAACATCAAAACAAACTTTAATATTGCTACTTTACACGGTGCAACTATAGGGCCATTAAAGTTTTATGGTCAAGGAGCCGGACAATTAGCCACAGCCAATGCAATTATTCAAGATATCATTGATATTCAAGTACAATCACAGATAAATATTATAGAAACAAGAGAGTTGGTGTATAGTGATACGTTACAAACACATCAGTTCATGATTCGTACTACTAATCAGATAGAAAAAAATAAATACATTGATACACTTGAAAAGTATAAGGAAAATTACTATATCACAACAAAATTTATAACGTGTAGTGATTTTAAACATTATTTTTATGATATGATAAATGCTGACCAAAACGCCGTTGTTGCGAAGGTCGCTAATTTTTAATAAAGGGGAAAGTTAATATGTTGAAAATAACAAAATTTGGTGGAAGTTCCGTTGCAAATGCAACGCAATTTTCAAAAGTGAAAGGTATTGTAGAAAGTGATCCAGCTCGTAAATTTGTAGTCGTGAGTGCTTCAGGTAGACAAAATAAAGAAGATAATAAAATTACTGATCTATTATATTTATGCCATGCACATATTAAGTATAATATTGCATGTGATGCTATCTTCACAATGATTGAACAGCGTTTCTTAGATATTAAAGAAGCATTAAATTTAAAATATGATATTCAAAAGGATTTAGACTATTTACGCATGCAACTAGATAAAAACATCGATTTAGATTATTTAGTCAGTCGTGGTGAATACTTAACAGCTTTATTAATGGCTGAATATTTAGGGTATGAATTTGTAGATGCAAAAGATATTATTTTCTTTAATTACGATGGTACCTTTGATTATCCGAAAATGGAAAAAGCATTTGATGCTATTACTAGTGAATTCACCCATTTAGTCATTCCTGGATTTTATGGTTCCCTACCAAATGGTACATTAAAAATTATGTCTAGAGGTGGCGGAGATGTAACTGGTAGTTTAATTGCAAATATCATACATGCTGATGTATATGAAAATTGGACAGATGTATCAGGTATATTAATGGCTGACCCAAGAATTGTGAAAAATCCAAAGCAAATTGAAATTATTAATTATTCTGAGTTAAGAGAATTATCATATATGGGAGCAAGCGTGTTACATGAAGAAGCCATTTTTCCTGTTAAAACCAAAAATATTCCTATTCATATTCTAAATACAAATGAACCCAATTGCAAAGGTACAATTATTAAGGAAGATGTAAGTGATGATACTTCTAATCATTCTATTACGGGTATCGCTGGTAAAAAAGATTTCTCAATTATCACAATTAAGAAAAATCATATGTCTAATGAAGTAGGATTGATTCGAAAAGCATTAGATGTATTTGATCGCTACCGTGTAAGTATTGAGCACATTCCAAGTGGAATTGATTCTTTCTCAATTATTGTGGAAAGTGCCTCTATCAAGGATTTCTTATACGAGATGATTAGTGAAATAAAACGAGAATGTATGCCTGATGAAGTAAATGTGATTAGTGAGATTGCATTAATTGCAACTGTAAGTAGAAAAATGAAAAATAGAGCAGGTATGTCAGGTAAACTATTTACTACTTTAGGAAAGCATGGAATTAGTGTTGCTGTTATCTCTCAAACAAGTGATGAAATGAACATTATTGTAGGAGTGCATAACGATGATTATTCAAAAACAATTAAAGCCATCTATGATGAGTTTGAAGGTTAGGAGAACTAAATGAAAAAATATAATGTTGCAATATTAGGAGCCACGGGAGCTGTGGGCCAAGAAATGTTAAATGTTTTAGAAGAACAAAATTTCCCAATTAATGAACTACGCTTATTAGCCTCTAAAAGAAGCGCTGGTAAAACAATGTTATTCAATAATGATAGATATACCATTCAAGAAGCAAATAAAAGCGCTTTTGAAGGAATGGATATTGTACTAGGTGCAGTAGAAAATGACTTAGCAGAAGAATTATTACCATACGCAGTCAAAGCCGGAGCTTTAGTCATTGATAACTCAAGTGCATATCGTTTAGATGAAGATGTACCATTAGTCATTCCTGAAGTGAATCCATTAGATATTCAAAATCACAAAGGAATTATTGCTAATCCAAACTGCGCTACTATTATCGCATTAGTAGCCATTCATAAATTACATGAATTCGCAAAAGTAAATTCATTAATAGTATCAACATATCAAGCCGTATCAGGTGCTGGTAACCCTGGTATTGATGAATTAGAAACACAAGTGAAACAAGTATTAAACAACGAGGAAACAACTCCTAAAACATTCCCTTATCAAATTGCATTCAACTTGATTCCACAAATTGGTGGTTTTGATGAAGATGGTTACTCAAGTGAAGAGATGAAAATGCAAAATGAAGGTAGAAAAATATTACACCACCCTGACTTAAAAGTAACCTGTACGTGTATTCGTATCCCTGTATTTAGAAGTCACTCAGAATCAATTACCATTTCTTTTGAAAATGAAATAAGTGTAGAACAAGCACGTCATTTATTAGCCGATGCACAAGGGGTAAAGTTAGTGGATAACATCCAAGAACAGCAATACCCAATGCCATTAGATACAACTGATCAAGATTTAGTTTATGTAGGTAGAATTCGTAAAGATTTATCAAGGAATGATAACAAGTCATTAACACTTTGGTGTTGTGGCGATCAGGTCCGTAAAGGAGCTGCTACTAACGCTGTGCAAATTGCAATGAAATACATAGAACAAATTGCAGAATAAAAGGGATGTCATTTTGACATCCCTTTTATTCGTTATTGGATAAAGATTGTTCTACATGAATTACTTGTATCGTTGTTGTAAAATCGAATTCTAAATTATAGTCAGCAAAATCAACAATAAAATACAATTCATAATTCCCTACCTCGACATTTGCAAAGTTCAATAAATATTCACTTTGCGCAATAATTTGATTACCATTTTGTGAAATAATTTGCGTATTTAAGTAAGTGAGAACGAAAGATTCGTTACTACCACTCACACTCATTAGCGGTGCTAAAACAGGTTTGCGTGCATCATATGTATAAGTAACAAGTAAACGAGTCTGATTCCCCTCATAAATAGTATCTACATTAAAATCAGTTACCTCATTCAAGTATACATATACTGTTTTTTCTAAGGTTGTTTGATTTTGTAATGTAACTAATAATTTAAATTCATTATTTCCTGATGATAAATTATGTTCAAGCACATCTAGTACTACACTTGATTCTTCCTGCAAAGTAGCAAGCACCTCTTCGTTTTGAAGAACTTGGATAGTCTCTACATTTTTTGTAGTATCTTGTATATACCAGCTCAGTGAAACAGTATCTGATATATCATCGTAAGAAGCGTTGAAAGATTGAATTTTAGTTTCACTGCTTACTTGACTCTCATCAATTACAGTTTCATTCACTTCTATATTTTGATAAACTATTAATACGATTAACCCTGTAATAATACTAAGCATAATTGTAAAGAGTGTAATAAATATAAAATTATTTTGTTTTTTCACAATTATTCAATCACTTCAATCGTTTCAATAATTACAGGAGTTATTGGTTTACTATTCGCATCTACTGGTGTTGCAGCTATCGCATTCACAACATCCATTCCTTCTACTACTTGGCCAAATACAGTATGTACATCATCTAACCAAGGTGTACCACCTACTGATTGATACTGTTCGATAATTGGTTCCATCGCATCTTTAAAGTCTTGTGGAACTCCTTTTTCCATATCTGCACTTAATTTTTCTTCCTCTGCTTCAAAATACAATTCGAAATCTTCAGCAGATAATTCTTGTTGCTTCTCTTCTACTCTTTTAAGTGCAGCATCAATTAAAAAGGCTGAATATGCACTTGTGTAAATGCCTTCTATATCCGCATCACTAATCGGAGAATTATTTTGCACAATGAAGAATTGAGATCCATTTGTATCTGCTCCTGAATTTGCCATCGCTAGTGCCCCGTTAAAGTTACGTAAGCTTAAATCAAACTCATCTTCAAAGGGCGTTTGCCAAATACTTTCTCCACCTGTTCCAGTTCCTAAGGGATCGCCACCTTGAATCATAAAGTCATTCATAACACGGTGAAATGTTAATCCATCATAATATCCATCTTTAGCGTGCGTTAAAAAATTTTCTACCGCCTTAGGTGCTACATCGGGGAATAACTCCAATTGGATATCTCCCATAGAAGTATATAACACTACATTTATTATTTTCTCATCATCAAATTGAGGTAAATTAATTACTTCCGTACTGTATTCTGCATCAGGAATAGTGAATTCTGCAGACTTAGTCCCTTCCTCACTACTTGTACTACATGCACTTAATAATACGACTAAACAAGTCACTACTAATTTTTTTATTATATTCATATCTTCTCACCCTTTCATTATTTTATTATAACTAAGTTCACACAAAATGTATACTAATACCGTATCCTCAAGTTCAAAATTATTTTCTTAAGTTTATACTCATTAAAAAAAGCAAACATTTTATTGGAAACCACTTCTTTTATGTTTGCTTTTAAAGATTTGCTTTATACTTGTTTTTCTTCTTTTTTATTCTGCTTAGCTATTACAAAAATACATAATTGAGCAATCGCAATAATAGTGAAGATAACTGTATAATCACTAAATATTCCCATTTGTAAAGTGAAATTTTGTGTAATAAGCAATAACACAATACTAATGATTGTTGGAATGCAACTTAGTGTATATTTATTTATAAGTGTATTATTATCCTCTGAAGTATCATCACTTTCTAATGTATCATCATCTATTTCTTCTTTCTTCTTTTTCCATAAAAATAACATCAGCACTCCTGTGAATATACTAAGACATAAATCTACAATACTCCATGTACGAACAGTTAACTTAGAAATTAAGGTAACTAAATCGTTGCGTCCCTTATTCACTTGGTCAATTAATTTAGTATAGATATAGATGGTTTGTGAATCTTCAGGATCAACTATTGTTGGAAGTTCCTCTGATGGTGAACTAGGTGTATCTTCCGTAGAACCTTCATTTTGCACCCAACCGGCATATAGAGTTATATTTCCAGTTTGACCCGAGAGTATACTTTTGATAATGTCGTTAGCTAATAACGTTTCATTTTTATACCAACCTGCAAATGTATAACCTTCTCGAATTGGATTCAACAAAATGAACTCTTCACTTTCAATAGTATAACTAGTTGGATTATCTGTATGATTACTTCCACCATTCAATTCATATGTAATTGTAAATACACGAACATTCCACTTGGCATATACCTTAACAGTGCCATGACTACCACCTGTTATCTCGCTTATTTCACTACCT
>CAYJGK010000012.1:0-45096 GCA_964370065.1 uncultured Erysipelotrichaceae bacterium | reverse complement strand
CCATTATTGATATGGAATTAAGATATATGTTAGCACAGTTATCTTTTGATATTGAACATTATACTAAAATAGAATTACTACGTATTGCAGAAGAAAATAATGAAGATGGATATTCAATTTGTAACGATTTTTTAAATACATTAGATGAAAATTATCAGCAACTACTTATATCTGAAATAAAACGAAATATTAACACGGAATATTACAGAGACTTAACTGTTGCTGATTTTTCCAAGTTACCTATATGGATATTCTTAGAATTAATTCCTTTTGGTCGCCTAGTATCTTTTTATGGATTTTGCGCAGCTCGATATAACAGTAAAGAAATGAAGAATAAATTTTTTATGCTTAGAGTTTGCAAAGACATAAGAAACGCTGCTGCTCATAGTAGTTGTATAATCAGTGATTTATTGCCTGGTCATTCATCACACCCAACGAGTCACTCTATAAACATGGCGCTTGGTTCTATTAAAGAATTGTCAAGAAACGTACGAAATCATAAAATGAGTAATTCTAGAATACAACAAATCGTTACTTTATTGTATGTTTATGATAAAGTTGTTACTAGTATTGGTGTTAAAACTAAAGCAACTGCTAAATTGACTTTATTCAAACAAAGAATGCTTAAAAACAAAAACTACTATAATAACAACGATACAATCCGCACTAGCTTTGATTTTCTAAATATTGTTATTGACAATTGGTATCCAAATAGGTAAAATAAATTTAGGTAAAAAAATGTGAAAACATTTTGCGAGGGGTGTGCTACGGCATACCTCTATTTTTTTATTCTTCGCCTTCTCCTCACCGTTGGCAGAGTTATTGACAAATTGTATTTCAATTGATAATATAATTGCAGTAGGAAAAACACTTATGTGTTTTGCGAGGGGAGTGCCGCGGCATACCTCTTATTTTTTATATACGAGGTTAGTTGAATGCTATTTGCTGGTAAAATTCATATCAGTTTGCTTGTATCGCTTCGACGTTAAAATATTAAATAAAATGGCAGAATGATTACTTATTAGAAACATAGTATTTGTTCGTCAAGTAAAAAACTGGAGGGTGTATATATTTTAAACTCTCAAAAATGGAGGAGAATAATGTTTCTTGAATACAAAAATCTAATTATCAGAAACGCAGTAATAACCGATGCTGGACAGCTTGCCTCATGGTGGAATGATGGAAAAATAATGGCACATGCAGGATTTCCAAATGGAACAGGTCAAACTGCACAATCAATTGCTGATAGTTTAGAAAAAGATAGAGATGACACCCATAGACGACTAATCATTGAAATCGATAATATAGCAGTAGGTGAAATGAACTATCATAACAAAGGAAACGGAATTGCTGAAATTGGAATAAAAATTTGCGACTTTTCTAAACAAAATAAAGGTGCTGGAAAAATTCTTTTAAGCATGATGATATCTTCGTTATTCAATGACATGGCATACAAGAAAATTATCCTAAATACTGATTTAAAAAACGAAAGAGCTCAACGCGTTTATGAGCAACTAGGATTTATAAAGCTACGCATCAATGAAAACTCGTGGAGAAATCAAGTTGGTGAACTTCATTCCTCTATTGATTATGAATTATATCAATCTAATTTCATTAACTTCGCAAAATGAACATAAAACGAAGTAGTAATTTATAATTTAAGTATGAACAAAATTTATAGTAGTTTGAGTGCTAAAAACATAGTTGCAACTATCGGTTGACATATCTCAATGCATGAATGGTGGTTATGCAACCAATGGTTTTGCTAAAATTAAACCATAAAAGAAAGGAGTTATTAACTATGAACATAGCAGATAGAATTCAACATTTAAGAAAAGTAAAAGGTATTTCTCAAGAAGAACTTGCTGACAAGGTAGGTGTTTCAAGGCAAGCTGTTTCAAAATGGGAAAGTGAACAAAGTATACCCGATATTGATAAAATTATGTTATTAAGTGATTATTTTGAAGTTACAACAGATTATATTATAAAAGGTATTGAACAAAAGTCAGAGAATACAACTGATAAATCAGATGCACGAATTTTTGCTATAGTAGCTACTGCGCTTAACTTTGTCGGATTGATTGCAGCTATTATTATTTGGGAGGTGGAACAAACAGCTTTCTCAGTAGCTGGTGGTTTAATACTTATGGCAATGGGAACGATGATATTTTTTGTTGGGCAATATACTGGAGAATATAAGGAAAAAGCAAGAAAACAATTTTGGACTATTAATATTTGGTTATTAGTATTAATACCATACTCATGTATGTTTAACTTAGTCCAAAGTACAATCGGTGGGTACACTTTTAAAGTTCGACCAACATTAGAACTTGGAAATTCCTTTATTGTCTACGGATTGGGTTGGATTGCTTATATTGTAATTTGCATACTGTTGAATAAGTTTTTGTCAAACCAAGACAAAAAAAGTTATGAGTATAACTCAAACAAATAAACTGAATCATTGACCGATTAATCATCGGTCTTTTTTGTACATTTTTGACAGGTTTTTGGCAGGTTTTTGACAGGTTTTCTGACAAATTATAGCGAAATATGATGAACCACAGGAATTTTGAAATTAAAAAAAGCCCTTAAAATAAGGACTTAATGGGTTAGTACAATGTCTAACTTATTGTTTATTTTTCATATGTGGGAATAATAATACTTCACGAATTGTTGTACTTCCTGTTAATAACATAACAAAACGATCAATACCAATACCAATACCACCAGTTGGAGGTAATCCATATTCTAACGCTTCTACATAATCAACATCCATTTCATTCGCTTCATCATTACCTAATTCTTTTTCTTTAATTTGGTTTTCAAAACGCTCTTTTTGATCAATTGGATCATTTAATTCAGAGAATGCATTAGCGTATTCACTACCATCAATGAATAATTCAAAACGATCTGCAAATCTTGGGTTTTCTTCATTTTTCTTAGCTAATGGAGAAATTTCTACTGGATGACCATATACATAAGTTGGTTGAATCATTTTTTCTTCACAGAATTTTTCAAAGAATAAATTGATAATATGGCCAACACTATTTTCATGATCAGCTACTTCAATTCCTTTTGATTCTGCAATTCTTTTTGCTTCCTCATAGCTCATATCATTCCAAAAATCTACGCCTGCATATTCTTTTACTGCATCCACCATATGCACTCTATTGAATGGTGCTTTTAACGAAATAGTTTTATCATTCCACTCTAAATCTGTAGTACCAACCACTTGTGTAGTAACTGTTTCCATTAAACCTTCACATAAATCCATCATACCATACATATCTGAGTACGCTAAGTATGCTTCAACAGTAGTGAATTCAGGGTTATGGTTTTTATCCATTCCTTCATTACGGAATAAACGACCAATTTCATATACTCCTTCTAGCCCACCAACAATTAAACGTTTTAATGGTAATTCTGTTGCAATACGTAAATAAAATGGCATATCTAAAGTATTATGGTGTGTTTCGAAAGGACGTGCGGCTGCACCTCCTAGAATTGGTTGTAACACTGGTGTTTCTACTTCTATCATTCCGTTTGAGTCTAAGTAGTTCTGAATAGCACGAATAATTTTGGGTCTTGTTAGTGCCAGTTTTTTTGAATTTTCATTCATAATTAAATCTACATATCTTCTTCTATAACGCTCTTCCACATCAGTTAATCCATGAAATTTTTCAGGTAAAGGACGTAATGCTTTTGTTAAGTGTGTGTACACTAAAACTTTAACACTTAATTCACCAGTGTTTGTCTTCATGACTTCTCCTTCTACACCAATGATATCTCCAATATCACTCTTCTTAAAGATTTCATAAGCATCTTCTCCAATAACTGGTTTACTAATATACAATTGGAATTTCCCATCAATATCTTGAATATGCATAAACCCTGTTTTACCTTGGCGACGCTTTGTCATAATACGACCAGCAATTTTAACTTTTTCAGCCATATCATGTAATTCTTCTTTTGTTTTATCATCATATTGAACATGTAATTGTCCTGTAGTATGTGTACGATCATAACGTGAACCAAATGGTGCAATTCCTTGTTCTTCTAATTCTTTTGCTTTTTCTCTTCTAACTAATTCTTGCTCTGTATAATTTTCCATTTTCTTTCTCCTTGTATATAAAAAACTCTCATCCAATGAAGGGACGAGAGTATCGTGGTACCACCCTAATTCATATATAAATCACTTTATATATCTTAGCGACTCTAGATAGAGTCCATTCTTATCGCAAATGACACGTTTGGCTCAAAGTCTTTATTCGTATACCCTACCTGCATCCATTCACACCATCTAGGACTCTCTTAGCAGTAACAAGCATCTTACTCTTCTTTTTCATCACCATTTTATTACGTGTTGATTATAAGCATTTTATGCCTAATTGTCAACAAATAAGAGCATTTATTCTAAGGGAAGTGCATTCCCATTATCTAAAATTTTATAAATCACTGCCGCCACACCATCTTCTTTATTTGATAAAGTTTCAAAACTAGCGAATTTCTTTAAATCTGTACTTGCTTGTCCCATTGCAAAGGAATTAGTAAATTTTTGGAACATACTTACATCATTGAATCCATCCCCAATAACAACGACTTCTTCTTCCTTATATCCATAATGTTTACAAACCATTTCAATCATAGATCCTTTTGTCGCTTTTTCACTCGTGACCTCTAAATTTGTCTCATGTGAACTAACCGCTACAATTCCTTGAATATGCTTCAATTTTGAAAAGGCTAAGTTTCTTTGCAGCACACTACTTGAATAGATTTCAACTTTCATAATTTTATGTTTAAAGATGACATCTAAATTTTCCTCGCATATCGTTTCATTTAGAAAGTTATTATCCTCAATAAATGTCAATATTTGTTCTTTCGTATGCCCATTAAAAAGTGCTTGAAATCGAGCAATTAAAACATTTTTAAATAATTCTTTAGGACCATAATTAATTCTTCCTTTATCTGTATAGAAGTCTACATCTAAATTTAATTCTTCTGCTACTTCCATTACTTGTTTTAACTCTTGTAGTGCTAAAGGATACTCTTCAATTAAAGATCCATCGTTATCATAGCATTCTGCCCCATTTAAGCAAATACACTTTGGCTTTATTTCTAACATCTCCATTACATTCATCAGCATATGATAGTCTCTACCACTTGCTGGCATAAATGAAATCCCCGCTTTTCTTAGATCATGCACCGCCTGTTTTACTTTTTCACTTACTTCATGATCTTCATTCAATAAAGTTCCATCTAAATCGCTTACTACTAATTTAATCATATCCTTACCTCTCTTTACTATAAAATTGTATCATAAAAAAAATTAAAAAAAATGATTTTTTTGTTAATTTAATATTGCAAAACAGTACAAAATATGATAAATTATATTTACGTTAATTTTAATAAATAAAATTAACTCTATATACAAGCGGGTGTAGTTTAATGGTAGAACCTCAGCCTTCCAAGCTGATTACGTCAGTTCGATTCTGATCACCCGCTCCATTTGTTTATCACTTACGAACCACTAATGGATTCGTAAGTTTTTATTTTTAAAAAAAGACTTTCTTTTCTTTATTGTCTTTAGTAAATAAATCCATATAAATCGCCAATTTAACAATAAATAAGATATTTAGTGTAGAAATTAAAAATGAATTCCTTTAAACTATAGTAACTGCTCTCTTACATGGAAAGACAAACCATTAGTTAGTATAGAAAGCACGAATATAAATTCGTGCTTTTTTGTTTGATTGCTTTCATGTTTGCATCCATCAAGTATTCATAATTTCTATACTAATCCTAAAATAAAAATACATCGTCCCCTTGCTGTTGTACTGATTCATACTTTTTCACACTAGATGAACAATATGCTATAATATGCATATAGGAGTACTTATGAAAGAAACAAAAAAAATTGACCAAAAAAAACTAATTTTCACTATCATTCAAATTGCTTTATGTTTACTGATTGCCTTTTCCGTTTATCAAATAGCAATTTGGTATATTGATAATTACAATGCTCAGAAAATTTTAAGCAAAATTGACACATTCGTGGAAGAAATAAAAAATGATGATTTACCTTCACAAACATATCTAAATATTGATTTTGAATCCTTGAAAGAATGGAATGATGATACGCGAGCCTATATCAAGGTACATGCCACTAATATTGAATATCCCGTTGTACAAACAAGTGATAATGCTTATTATTTGTATAAATCGTTTGATCAATCAAACAACCAAGCCGGATGGATTTTTAATGATTATAGAAACAATTTAGATGGTGAAGATAAAAACATTATTGTGTATGGGCATAATCGATTGGATAATAGTATGTTTGGCTCTTTAAGTAATATCTGGGATGATCAACTATTTCATAATGAAAGTAGCAACATCATTACCTATATTACAGAAAATGCCTATTATGAATATGAAATTTTTTCTATTTATGAAATCGAAGCAGAAGAGTATTATATACGTACTGATTTTGTAGGAGATGAATATTCACTTTTTTTAGATACTATCGCTAAAAGAAGTTATTACGATTTTCAACTCCCACTTACTGAAGAAGATCAAATTTTAACTTTATCGACTTGTACACAATCTGATAATATGCGCTTTGTGATACATTCTAAATTGATAAAAGAAATAGAAAACACCGCTGACAACTAATACCTATCATTTAAATAAAGAGGTTTTTACACCTCTTTATTTAATGCACCACAATTTTTACAATGTTTAGTACGTACATTAATTAAGCTTCCACAATATGCACAATACAAATCTGGTTGTTTTGTCTCCTCTTGCCCCATATTCTTCGCTTGCTCATTTACATCTTTAGATTTAACTTTTAATTTTTTAGTGTTTTTTATCACTTTGGTTGCGATAATAAAAATAGATATAAAAGTAATTATAAAAATTACGATGACCATTAAATACGTTAACATAAATATATTTTCAAACATATGCATACCCCTTCCATTAATAGTGCTATTATATCACATATCATCTCTTTCTTTATTCATAAATTTTCTCAATTCACTAATTCGTTTCTATATTAAAAAACGTAGCTTTCTAATTGTCTCCAATTTTTAAGCTACGTTTTAATTTTACATCTTTTTACTTATTTAAGAAAAAAATTATCCTTTAAATGTTTCTTGAACACTCATTCTATTAATCGCTTTACGTAAAGCTAACTCTGCACGAATGGTATCATAGTTATCATTTTTCAGTCTTTTTTCTGCTCTCTCTTTTGCTTTTCTAGCACGTTCTACATCAATTTCATCATTTCCTTCGATTGCATCTGTTAAGATATTTACTTTGTTATTAGCAAAATGAAGCATTCCTCCTGCAATAGCAAAATTTCTCTTCCCTTCACTTGTCACAATTTGCAAACGTGAAATAGTAAGCATAGCCACTAATGGCATATGATTTGAAAGTAAACCAAATTCACCCTCAACACTACACGCATTTATTTGTGTAGCACTACACTCTGCATAAAGTCCGGTAGGTGTAATGATTTTTACATCCATCATAATTATGCTCCTAATGCTTTCGCTTTTTCTACTACATCAGCAATTGTACCTGCAAACATAAATGCTTGTTCAGGTAAATGATCATGTTTTCCTTCAAGAATTTCTTTAAAACTTGCAATTGTATCTTCTTTTGATACATATTTACCTTTCATACCAGTAAAGTTTTCCCCAACATTAAATGGTTGCGATAAGAAGTTACGGATACGTCTTGCTCTATTTACGGTAATTTTATCGTCTTCGCTTAATTCATCCATACCAAGAATGGCAATAATATCTTGCAATTCTTTATACTTTTGAAGAACTTGTTGTACATCACGTGCAACCTCATAGTGCTCTTCTCCCACTACTAATGGATCTAAGATTCTAGAACTAGATTCCAATGGGTCTACAGCAGGATAAATCCCTAATGATGCAATACCACGGTCTAATACCGTTCTAGCATCTAAGTGAGCAAACGCTGTTGCTGGAGCAGGATCGGTTAAATCATCAGCCGGTACATAAATTGCTTGTACTGATGTAATAGAACCGTCTTTAGTTGAAGTAATGCGTTCTTGTAAGTTACCCATTTCCGTAGCTAATGTAGGTTGGTATCCAACCGCACTTGGCATACGACCTAATAAGGCACTTACTTCACTTCCTGCTTGTGTAAAACGGAAGATGTTATCTACAAATAGTAATACATCTTGATGATCTACATCACGATAGTATTCTGCCATTGTTAGACCTGTTAAAGCAACACGCATTCTTGCTCCTGGACTTTCATTCATTTGCCCATATACTAGTACTGTTTTATCTAAAACACCACTTTCTTTCATTTCATAATACATATCGTTACCTTCACGCGTACGTTCTCCTACACCCGTAACAACTGATTTTCCACCATGCTCTTTCGCAATATTATGAATTAATTCTTGGATCAAAACTGTTTTACCAACTCCTGCTCCACCAAATAATCCAATCTTACCACCTTTTGCATAAGGACAAAGTAAATCAATTACTTTAATTCCTGTTTCTAGTACTTCTGCAGACGTTTGTTGTTCATCAAACGTTGGCGCACTACGGTGAATAGGCATACGCTTAACGCTTTCTGGTAAAGCTTCTTTTTCATCAATTTCTCTACCTAATACATTAAACATTCTTCCTAATACAGCTTCACCCACAGGAACACTAATTGGCGCATTCGTATCGTATGCTGCCATTCCACGAACTAATCCATCCGTAGAACCCATTGCAATCGTACGTACACGATCATCACCAATGTGTTGTGCCACTTCACACACTAAAGATTCTTTACCTTCACCTAAAGGAATATCAATTGCAGTTAGTAACTTAGGTAGTACACTACTTTCAAAAAGAATATCCACTACCGGTCCAATTACTTGGACAACTTTACCTTTATTTTTACTCATTGTAATCTCCTTTATTATAAAGCATTAGCACCACTAACAATTTCCGTAATTTCTTGTGTAATTGCAGCTTGACGTGCTTTGTTGTATTCTAATGATAATCCATCTCTTAATTCTTCTGCATTGTTTGTTGCATTTTCCATCGCACTTTGACGACTTGCCTGTTCACTAGTTTTCGTTTCTAGCCAGTAACTATACAATAAACTCTTTACATACATAGGAACTAAAGTATCCAATATTTCTTCACCTGTCGGCTCAAAAATAGTCTCTGCTTGTGCAACTTTGACTTGTTCTTTTTTTTCTACTGGTAGTAAAGTGATATGCTTAGGTTCAAATGTAACTGCATTAATGAACTCTGTATAGACTACTTGAATACGTCCAACACTTTGTTCTAAATACATTTGTAAAGCTAATATAGCAACCTTATTAATATCTTCATACCCTTCTTCATCAACGTTTGATAAAGATTCAATAACACTTAAACCCGTCCGTTTTGCCCAAGCAATACCACGACTTCCAAATACGATTACAGGTTGTCCATCATCTAATAATTGTTCCACTAACTTATACACATTGGCATTATAACCACCACATAATCCCATATCACTTGTATAGACAATAGTTAATATTTTATCACTATCATTCTTTTTAAGAAAAGGATGTGAAACTTGGTCTAGTGAACCTAGAATTTCATCTACCGTTTCTTTTAAATACTTAGCATACTCTTTATTTTCTGCCATACGTTGTTTACATTTTCTTAATTTACTCGCTGCAACTAATTGCATCGCTTTCGTTATTTTTTTTGTTGAATCGACAGATCGAATACGAGATTTAATCTCTAATTTACTTGCCATAAACTATGCTTGAAATACGCCTTTAAAAGCATCTAAAGCTGCTTTTAATTGTGATTGTGTTGCATCAGTAATTACATTTGTAGATTCTATTTCTGCAACAATATCCGCATGCTTTTCTTTCATATAATTATGCATTTGTTTTTCGTATTCTCTAACTTGTTCGACTTCAACATCTTTTAAATAACCTTGTTGTGCTGCAAATAAAGACAATACTTGTTCAGTCACTGTTAATGGAGAGTATTGTGTTTGTTTTAATAACTCTCTTAATCTTACTCCATGATCTAGTGTAGCCTTTGTAGAAGGATCTAAATCACTACCAAATTGAGCAAAAGCTTGTAACTCTGTGTATTGAGCTAATTCTAATTTTAATGATCCAGCTACTTTTTTCATTGCTTTTGTTTGTGCACTACCACCTACTCGACTTACTGATAATCCACTATCTACTGCAGGACGTACTCCTGAGTTAAATAATTCAGTTTGTAAGAAAATTTGTCCATCTGTAATCGAAATTACATTTGTTGGGATATAAGCAGAGATATCTCCTGCTTGCGTTTCAATAATCGGTAAAGCTGTTAAACTACCTCCACCGTATTGATCTGACATTTTAGCAGCTCTCTCTAATAATCTTGAATGTAAGTAGAATACATCTCCTGGATATGCTTCACGCCCTGGTGGACGTTTTAATAATAAGGACATTGTACGATAAGCAACAGCATGTTTACTTAAATCATCATAGATGATTAATACGTCATCACCGTTTTCCATCCACTCTTCACCAATTGCACAACCTGCATAAGGTGCAATATATTGTAATGGTGCTGCATCACTTGCTGTACTACTTACAATTGTTGTATAAGATAGCGCATCGTTGGCTCTTAATTTTTCAACAATTTGCGCAACGGTACTCGACTTTTGACCAATCGCTACATAAATACATTTCACATTCGTATGTTTTTGATTTAAAATAGTATCGATTGCAATTGCTGTTTTACCAGTTTGGCGGTCTCCAATAATTAACTCACGTTGTCCCTTACCAATTGGAATCATTGAATCAATACATTTTAAACCAGTTTGTAATGGTTGGTGCACACTTTTTCTAGTCATAACTCCTGGAGCTACTCTTTCTACATTTCTATAACGATCTGTTTTAATTTCTTCTCCACCATCAATTGCTTGCCCTAAAGCATTTACTACTCTTCCTAATAATGCATCACCAACGGGAACTTCAACAATACGCCCCGTACGTTTTACACTATCGCCCTCTTTAATTTGTGAGTCATCACCCATTAAAACAGCTCCTACGTGCTCTTCTTCTAAGTTAAACACCATTCCATAAATATCATTTGGAAATAACAACAACTCTCCAGCCATTGCTTTTTCTAGTCCATGAATTAAGGCAATACCATCACCTATTGTGATGATTGTACCACTTTCACTAACTTCTAATTCCTCATCATATTTCTTGATCTGGTCTTTAATTACTTTACTTATTTCTTCAGGTCTTAAGTTCACCTTGTTCACCTCGATCTTTTATACAGCAGTTTTATTCACTGCTTCTTTCATTTTACTTAATTTGGTTGCGATACTATTATCATAAGTATCATCATTTATTTTAACGCGAACTCCCGCAATTAAACTTTCCTCTACTTTGCATACAAATTGAATTGTTTTTTGTGTTTTTTCTTCTAACATGACACGTAAACGAGTTAACTCGTCTTCATTTAATGCTATGGCACTTGTTACATAAGCAATCTGAATACCTTTTTCTTGATTATATAAATGATTAAATTCTTTTACAATATTACTAAAATTCATAAAACGGTTCTTATCAATTAATAATCGAATAAAACTAGATACATATTGATCCATCCCATCAAAAATATTCAATAGCATTTCCTTTTTATCTGTTTTTTCAATTGTTGGATGAGCTAATATTTTTTTCAATTCTGCATTTTCTTCTAATACACTATTGATTTGACATAATTCATCTTTTATTAATTCTAGTTTATTTTCTTCTACTGCCAACTCAAACAATGCTTCACTATAATTTTTAGCAACCATGCTAGCCATTATTCATCACCGGCCTTAGTAATAAAGTCATCCACATATTTTTTATAAGTTGATGCATCTAATTCTTTTTCTACAACTTTTTGTGCTGCCATAAAAGCCACCTCACTAATTTGTTGTTTTATTTCATCTTTCACTTTTGTTTTTTCATGTTCAATTTCTTTTTCTGCTTTTTCTTTTAACGCATTTGCTTGTGTTTTTGCAGTATCAATAATTGTGCTTGCTTCCTGTTTGGCATGTTGCGTAGCATTTTCCACAATTGTTTTAGCTTCTCCTTTAGCAGAAGCTAATTTTGCTTCATATTCCTCTTTTAATAATTCACTCTCTTTTAACTTGCTCTCGCTTTGGTCAATTTGAGTTTGGATATGCGCTGCACGATTTGCTAAGTATTCTTTTAAAATATTCCAAAAGTATTTTTTTGCGATTAAAACAATCAGAAAAGTCGATATTAGCACCATGATCATATCTTGATAATTGATTCTAAGATAGTTATCAATTACAACATTCATAGTTTAGTCCTCCTTTTTTCTAACTATTTCTTAACCTTTCATGAAAATTAATAATAATGCAATAACGAAAGAATAAACACCTGTTGTTTCTGCTAAGGCAATACCTAATACCATCATACTTCTAATAGAACCAACTGCTTCTGGGTTTCTCCCAACCGCTTCTGCTCCTTTACCTGCTGCGATCCCTTGTCCGATCCCAGATCCTAAACCACCAATCATAGCGATTCCTGCTCCTAATAATGCCATACCTTGTACGAATTCTGCTGTAAACATATTAATGTCCTCCTGTTTAATAATTTTATTCTTCTTCTAACTCTTCTGCTTCTGATAAAAAGAAACTTGACAATGTGAAGAAGATATATGTTTGCATAAATGCAGCAAATACATCAAAATACAAATGTAGAAATGGTGTAAATGCATAAAATGCTGCTCCCCATGGAAGCATATTTGAGATAAACAAATAAATCAACATAACGATTATTGTTCCTCCCAACATATTTCCGAATAAACGGAATGTAAGTGAAATTGGGAATGCAATATCACCAATAATATTTAACGGTAATAAAGCTGGTACTGGTTCACACCATCCTTTAATTTTACCTTTTATTCCATGTAACTTAATATCTGTTGAATGAATTAATATAATCATACATATAACGAGTGTTAAAATTAAGGATACATTACTGGTTGGCGTTTGAAACCCAAGCAATCCCATTAAATTTGAACAAACCATCATCAACATAATTGTCCCCATGAAAGGCAAGTATGTCCAAGTCTTATTTTTTAAATTTCCACTAATGACTCCCATTCCCATTGTTGCCATTGTTTCTGCTACTAAGACTAGACCAGTCGGTGCTTTAGTTGGATCTGCTTTTTTAATCTTACTTCCTGCATAACATAAGAAGATTGTCACAAATACACCTAAAACCATCCAGATAATCACACTTTGATGTATGAACCATTTAAATGATCCAAACGAAAGTTGTAATCCATCTACGTTCAATTGATTTTCCTCCTTTCATCGAGTTTTGTATAAACAATAATTCCAAAGTTTATACATAAAAAACCAATTAACATGGTTAATATATTTAAACCTATTTGATAGCATATATAAAATACTATAATATAGATTAAATACCGAAATAAATAGTGCCCACTAACAACAGCTTGCACATTTCTATCAAAATCTAAGTTTTTTACCATCACTATAATATATAAAAAACCCAGTATATTCATCGTGCCACCAACAATTATACCAAGTGCCATACTTACATTTTGCGTAACTACATATATAGCTAAAGCACATATCGTTAAAAAGATGGTTGCAATTTGAATAATTTTCTTATACATATTTTCTTTCATCTAATTTCCTGCTTCCTTAACAAGTAAATATAAGCTACCAAAGATGACGTAAGCCAGTAAGGAAAGTGTAAATAATGGCATGGTATGGAATGTTTCATCTAAAAATTTTCCTACTATAATACCCACTAGAGACCCTGCTGCAAGTCTTGATATAAAGCGTTGTACAGCTTTAACTTTCACTACTTTGTTCCAAAAATACGATCTCCAGCATCTCCTAGACCTGGTACGATATATCCTTTTTCATTTAATTTCTCATCTAATGCAGCTAAATAAATATCTACATCTGGATGTGCCTCTTCAATCGCAGCTACCCCTTCCGGTGCCCCTACTAGACAAACTAAACGAATATCTTTGCTTCCTTGCTTTTTTACCATTTCAATAGCCGCAATTGCACTCCCACCAGTTGCCAACATAGGGTCGACAATTATAGCAGTTGATTCGGCAATAGTTGCTGGATATTTTTCAAAGTATACATGTGGTTGTAATGTCTCTTCATCACGATATAATCCAACATGTGCAATTTTTACGGTAGGAATTAAGTTGGCAATACCATTTACCATTCCTAATCCAGCACGTAAAATTGGTACTAAAATAATATCTTTTTCTAATTCTTCTGTTTCCATAGTACAAATTGGTGTTTGAATTGTAACGTTTTTTGTGGCAATGTCTCTTGTAATTTCATAGGCCATTAACCCACCAATTTCATCTAAATTCTCTCTAAAATCTTTTGTTTTTGTTTCTACTTTACGCATTTGTGTTAACTTATGCGTAATAAGTGGATGCTTTAAAACTTTTAACATAAATATCTCCTTGTTTTAACGTTATTTAAACTACTTTATTATACTACAATATCTATTTATCGCAATAAATATTAGTATTTTTTCATGCATAATTCACCTTTGATTTTATGTATTGATTTTTGCTTCATCACGCTCGATTATACGTTTAGACACTGCAATTTGTTCACCCATTTTATTTTCTGCATACACCGTATCATGATTTCTATCTTTATATGCTATTTTAAGTAAGATAGGAGTGCTGATTGTTGTAATAACAACCATAATAATAATTGGTGTAAAAAAGTAAGCACTTAGTAAACCTAAAGCCACTCCTTTGGTTGCAATAATTAATGCGACCTCTCCACGGGAGACCATTCCAATCCCTACACGTAACGCACTTTGGTTAGGATAACCGCATATTTTTGCACCCATTCCACATCCGACAACTTTTGTAAGGATGGCAGCTAGTGTAATGACTAAGGTAAATAGTAAGATCTCCCCATTCATATCTGAAATAGTGGCTTGTAATCCGATACTTGCAAAAAAGATCGGACCAAAGATCATATACCCTGCAATATTGACTCGACGCATTACATAATACGATTGCGCTGTGTGTGAAATAATTAATCCTGCAATAAAGGCACCCGTAATATTAGCTACTCCAAAGTATGTTTCCGCGATAAATGCATATAGCAAGGCAAAGGCAAAAGCTAATACCGGGTAGCGTTGTAAATGTGCATTATTTTTCAACATGATTTTATCGACTAATTTATGTAGGAAGAAGCCAATGAAAATACTCAAGGCGAAGAATGCCACTATTTTAAATAATACGATTGCAATATCCACATCACTATCTGCAAAAGAAGTAACTATAGTAAGAGCAACAATCCCTAGTATATCATCAATTAAAGCAGCTCCTAAAATAGCATTTCCACTCCTCGTTGATAATTTCCCCATTTCTTTTAACGTTTCCACTGTAATACTGACCGATGTGGCAGTTAAAATCACTCCAATAAATACATTCTCTAGCATAGCATTAGGATCGATATTGAATTTATGAGCAATGAAAAACCCAACTAATAATGGTATGACTACTCCAAATGCCGCAATCACTAAATAGGACTTTCCTGAACTTTTCAATTCATTAATATCCGTTTCTAATCCCGCCCCAAACATTAAGATGATGACCCCAATCTCACTTAATTGATGCAGAAACTCTGTTTCTTGTAATATATTAAACCCGACTGGGCCTAAAACTAACCCTGCAAATAATGCTCCTACTACTTGTGGCATTTCAATCCTTTTTGTTAGTAAACCAAAAAGTTTTGTGAAAATTAGAATTAATGCCACGTCCAATAAAAATCCATAAGACATTTTAATTACCTCTTTTTCTTTGCTAATAATTATACTCCTATTTTTTTAAAAAATACGATAAAATACCAAACTAATCCAATGTTAACCCTTTCATAATATTTTGTCAGCTAAATTGTTACATGAATAATGTCATTATTTTGATTCATACAAAATTTTTCTATTTGAAAACTAATATACAAAAAAGGTCAACTTGACCTTTTTTTTAATTACTCAGCTTTGTCCCAGCAGTAAGTACATAATTTACATTTATCGATTCCAATCGATTCGATCATATCGTCTAAACGGTGGTAGCGTAATGAAGTGAATTTAGAACGTTTTCTAATCTCTTCACACATCGCTTCATACTTTTTGCTATCAGGGTTAGCATATTCTTTTAATATTTCATCGCTAACATCATTTCCTTCTAATTTTTGAATCACACGGCGTGTAATTAAATCCATTTCTGAACTAGAACGAGAGAAGTTTAAGTACTGACAACCAAACATAATAGGCGGGCATGCAGGACGTACATGCACTTCTTTTGCCCCGCTTTCATATAAGAAGTCAGTTGTTTCCCCCAGTTGAGTTCCCCGTACAATAGAGTCATCAATCAGTAATAAACTTTTATCTTTGATTAACTCTTGTACAGGAATTAACTTCATTTTCGCAATTACATTACGTTGACTTTGGCTAGTTGGCATAAATGATCTAGGCCAAGTCGGTGTATACTTGATAAATGGACGAGTGAAGGGAATCCCTCTTACATTAGAATATCCCACTGCATGGGCAATACCCGAATCAGGCACACCAGCTACTGAATCAATTGTCTCAATAGGATCTCTTTTAGCTAGGATTTCACCACAGCGATTACGCATGCATTCCACGTTAATTCCTTCGTATGTGGAAGTTGGATATCCATAATACACCCATAAGAATGAACAAATTTTCATTTCTTTTGTCGGTTTTTGTTTGACTTCAATACTTTTCTCATTCATTAATACAATTTCAGATGGACCAAGATCACGATAGTGACGATACCCTAAATTTAAGAATGCACTACTTTCAAATGTCGCACAAAATGCACCATCTTTTTCCCCAATAATAATAGGTGTTCTTCCTACTTTATCCCTTGCACAATAAATTCCATTAGCTGTTAGAAGTAAGAGGCTCATACTCCCTTCTACTACTTCCTGAACGTATTGAATCCCCTCTACAATACTTTCTTTTTGATTAATTAACGCAGCTACTAATTCTGTTGGGTTAATTTCTCCATTACTCATTTCTAAAAAGTGTGACATCCCATTCGCAAAACAATCATCACGTAATTCCTCTAAATTATTAATACGCCCTACTGTTGTAATGGCAAAAGAACCTAGATGCGATTGCATTAATAGTGGCTGTGCTTCATTATCTGAAATACACCCAATTCCATAATGACCGCTAAATTTTTCTAAATCTTTATCAAATTTAGTACGAAATGGCGTGTTTTCAATATTGTGAATCGCTCTGGAAAATCCCTTTTCTCCATACACTGCCATTCCTCCACGTCTTGTACCTAAGTGTGAATGATAATCCACTCCAAAAAACAAATCTAATACACAACTCTCTCTATTGGCTACACCAAAAAAACCACTCATAATTTCCTCCTAAGTTTTATAGCGTTGATGACTCAACGCTATAAATAAATTAATGTTTAAAATGTCTTGACCCTGTAAATACCATAGCGATGTTATGTGTATTACATACATCGATTGATAATTGATCTTTAATTGAACCACCCGGTTGAATAATGGCTGTTACCCCTGCTTCAATCGCTGCTTCTACTGTGTCTGGCATGGGGAAGAAGGCATCGCTACCCATTACACTACCTCTACAGTTTCCGCTAGCACTCGCTTGTTCAATCGCAATTTTAGCAGCCCCCACACGGTTCATCTGACCAGCTCCTACTCCGACACTCATATGATCTTTTACTAATACAATAGCATTTGATTTTACATGTTTCACAATTTTGAACGCCATTAAAAGTTGTTCCATTTCTTCTTTTGTTGGCTTTCTATTTGTTACACAAGTTAATTCTTCTTCAAGAATTACTTTATCATCCATATCTTGTACTAATAAACCATCATTCACATTCGTTACTTTTAATGTATTATTGACATCTAACGATGTATCTAATTGCAGTAATCGAATATTTTTCTTTTGACTTAAGATGTCAAATGCTTCTTTACTAAAACTAGGCGCAATAATAATTTCTAAGAAAATAGCACTTAACTTAGTCGCTGTTGCAGCATCTATTTCTTGATTCATAGAAACAATTCCACCAAAGATAGAAGTTGAATCTGCAGCATACGCTTTATCCCAAGCTTCTTCAATGGTTTGTCCAATCCCCACTCCACATGGGTTCATATGCTTCATTCCTACAGCACATGGTTGATCAAACTCTTTTAATACTTCAATACATGCATTGGCATCTTGGATATTATTGTAAGATAATTCTTTTCCATGTAACTGCTTCGCATTTGCGATACTATAATTGGGATTATACGTTTGGTAGAATGCTGCACTTTGATGTGGATTTTCACCATAACGTAAATCTTGTACTTTATCATACGTAATAGTAAATGTTTCAGGATATACTTCATTTGCTTGTTGCGTTAAGTATTGTGCAATAATAGCATCATAACTTGCTGTATGCCTAAATACTTTAGCTGCCAAACGAGTACGCGTTTTCATTGTTGTATTTCCTGTTTTTAATTCTTCTACAACCACTGCATAGTCATTTGGATCCACTAATACAGGAATACTTTGGTAGTTTTTAGAAGCACTTCTTAGCATAGAAGGACCTCCAATATCAATATTCTCAATGATCTCTTCATGACTAACGCCCTGCTTCATTAATGTTTGCTTGAAAGGATATAAGTTCACAACCACTAAGTCGATATAATCAATATTTAATTCTTGCAATTGCTTGACATGCTCCTCATTGTCACGCACACATAATAATGCACCATGTACATTAGGATGCAATGTTTTTACACGTCCATCCATAATTTCTGGGAAATCAGTAATTTCACTAATTCCTATTGTTTGAATACCTGCATCTTCTAAGGTTTTTTTTGTTCCCCCTGTAGAAATAATTTCATAACCTAAAGTTACTAATTCTTCCACAAAAGGAATTAACCCTGTTTTATCCGATACACTAATTAATGCTCTTTTCATTTTCAATCTCCTTACATAGTGTGTCCAATGCACTAGGATACATTTTGTATTCTAGTGCATGTACATGCTGTTCCAATGTTTCTAAATCCCATTGTGGATCAATTTGAATTTTTTCTTGTGTAATGATACTCCCTGTATCAATTCCACTGTCCACATAGTGAATAGTCACTCCCGTTTCCTTTACTTTCGCATCAAACGCATCTTGAATACCATGTGCGCCTGGGAAACTAGGTAAATAAGCCGGGTGGATATTAATAATCTTATTACTATAAGATTCTAATAATACTTGTCCAATAATACGCATATATCCTGCTAAAGCTATGATTTCAATATTATATTCTTCTAAATATTGTTTAATTTTATTTTCAAATGCAGCTTTATTTTTAAATGCTTTTGGATTCACAAACACATATGGAATCCCTAATTGATTGGCTCTTTCAATTGCATAAATTCCATCTTTATCTACAAGTAATAATTTAATTTGCGCATATTGCATGTTATGTTCTACTATTTTTTGAAAATTAGAACCACTTCCACTAGCAAATACAGCTACATTTACCATGTTAAATCAACACTTCCGCTATTTGTTACATGACCAATTACATACGCTTCTTCACCGATTTCTTTTAATAATGCAAGAACTGTGTTTACATCTTTTTCATCAAGAGCCATTACGAATCCTGCACCCATGTTAAACACATTGTACATTTCTTCTTTCGCAATATTACCAGTTTCTTGAATTAAAGTAAAAATTGGAGGCGTAGGAATTGCTTGGGTATCAATACTAACTCCTTGTCCATCTTTCAACATACGAGGTAGGTTTTCATAAAATCCTCCTCCTGTGATATGTGACATTCCTTTAATATCCACATTGTTTGTCAATAAATGCTTAATGGCTTTCACATAAATTTTAGTAGGTGTTAATAATTCTTCACCTAATGTTTGATTAAATTGCGGATAAAATTGTCTAGTATCTAATTTCGCATCTTTTAATAACACTTTACGAATTAAAGAGTATCCATTTGAATGACATCCACTACTTGGCAAAGCAACTAATACTTGCCCCGCTTCGATACTTTGTCCATCTAATAATTTACTCTTTTCAACAGCTCCAACACAGAATCCTGCAATATCATAGTGATCTGCACTATACATATCTGGCATTTCTGCTGTTTCTCCACCAATCAAAGCACATTCTGATTGCACACAACCATCTGCAACTCCTTTTACTAATTGTTCAATTTTAGTGGGTTCGTTTTTCCCTACTGCTAAGTAATCTAAAAAGAAGATAGGCATAGCTCCTTGTACTAATACATCATTCACACACATCGCTACTGCATCAATACCAATCGTATCGTGTTTATCTACATCAAAGGCTAACATTAATTTCGTTCCAACCCCATCTGTTCCAGAAACTAATACTGGTTCTTTTAAACCTAGTGTACTTAAGTCAAACATTCCACCGAATGCTCCAATTGAATCTACTGCACCTTTAATTTTGGTACGGGCTACATGTGATTTAATTAATCTAACTGATTCATAACCAGCTTCTAAATCGACACCAGCTTCTCTATATTTATCGCTCATTTATTTACCTCACGTACTTATTTGTTTTCCATACGTGCTAATACAGCTTTGTATGTTTCTACTAAATCTCCAATATCTTGTCTAAATACATCTTTATCGTATTTTTGGTTGGTATCAACATCCCATAAACGACATGAATCTGGCGAAATTTCATCGGCTAATAAGATTTCGCCATCTGCAGTTTTCCCAAATTCAATTTTAAAATCAACTAACTTTAAGTTCATACTTAAGAAAAATTCTTTTAGTAATTCATTGATTTTTAATGTTTTTTCTTTAATGAATGCTAGTTCTTCACGGTTAGCTAATTTTAATGCAACCGCATGGTCATCATTAATTAGTGGGTCACCAAAGTCATCGTTTTTATAACTCATTTCAAAAATTGGTTCTTCTAATACAATTCCTTCAGTTGCTCCTAGACGTCTACAAAATGATCCACAAGTAATATTACGAATAATTACTTCTAATGGAAAAATTTCAACTTTCTTAACTTTTACATCCGTATCATTTAATTTTTCAATTAAATGTGTTTTAATCCCCGCTTCTTCCAACATGTCGAAGATAATGCAAGAAATAGTGTTATTTAAAACTCCTTTTCCTGCAAATTCAGAATGTTTCTCTCCATTCCCAGCTGTTGCATCATCTTTATTATGAATGATGTATTCATCTGCTATATCCGTTGTGTATACTTGTTTTGCTTTTCCTTCATATAGTAATTTCATTGTTTCTAGTCCTCTTTCTGTTTTTTAAAGTAATTCACCCCATTTGTGAAAATATCTTGTAATTTATCTCCATAAATGTTTTTGAATAATCCATCTTCATAACGCTCAGAATGTCCCATCTTACCTAAGATTCTTCCATCTGCACTCGTAATTCCTTCAATGGCAAATGATGAACCATTAATGTTATACACTCCATTCATCGTTGCATTCCCATCCATATCTACATATTGTGTAGCAACTTGACCATTTTCAAATAATTGCTTAGCCATTTCATCGCTTACTACAAATTTACCTTCCCCATGAGACATAGCAATTTGGTGTACATCATTTACTGCAAATCCTTTCATCCATGGTGATTTATTAGATGTCACTCTTGTTGCACTAATGTGCGAAATGTGACGGTTAATATTATTTCTAAATAAAGTTGGTGCATTGGCATCTAATTGCGAAATATCACCATATGGTAATAATCCTGATTTAATTAATGCTTGGAATCCATTACAAATCCCTAAAATTAATCCATCATTCGCTAGTAAATGTTGTACTGCCACATTTACTTTTTCATTCATTAATACATTTGCAATAAACTTACCACTTCCATCTGGTTCATCTCCACTTGAGAATCCCCCAGGTATCATTAAAATTTGTGATTGTTTAATTTTTTCACTTAATTGGTCAATAGATTGTCTAGTAGATTCCACATTTAAGTTGTTAAAGACATAAATTTCTGGGGTAGCTCCTGCTTTCTTAAAGGCAGCTGCACAATCATACTCACAGTTATTTCCCGGGAAAACTGGGATTAATACTTTTACTTCCTCTACACTTACATCTGCTTTGCTTTCGCTTTCATCATCATACACTGGTGTAGAGATACTTGTTCCTGCCTCATCCGTATGTGTTGGATAGTTATCTAAGTAACGTTTTTCATTGGCAACAATAGCCTCCTCAATGCTAATGGTTTTACCTTGTACACATAAGTTGGTGTCCCTAGTTGTTTTACCAATCAACACAAAGTTCTCTTCATCTAGTTCTATACAGGATTCCACAACTAAACTACCTAAACTTAAATCATATAAATTTTCAATAGTTTGTACATTGACTCCTACCTTGTTTCCAAAACTCATTTTTGCTAAACATTCTGCAACACCACCAAATTTAACACTGCTAGCTGCTACAATAGCTTTTGCATCAACGTGTTTTTTTACGGCATCAAAGTTATTCATTAAACTTTCATAGTTTGGTGTTTGATCAACATTAGCGGCATGTTTAACATAGTAAATAAAGTGATCAGACCCCTTAAATTCACTTGAAATAATGTTATCGGTATGTTCTGTTGTAATCGCAAAAGTAATTAATGTTGGCGGTACATGAATGTCTTTATACGTACCTGACATAGAATCTTTTCCCCCAATTGCTGGCGTTTTGAATGCTATTTGTGCTTCAATTAACCCTAATAGTGCTTGCGTAGGTTTTCCCCATTTGTCGCTATCCTGATTCAATCTTTCAAAGTATTCTTGATTTGTTAATCGAGCCTGCTTATAACTTGCTCCCACCGCTACTAATCTTGCTAATGCTTCTACTACTGAATAACTTCCTCCTAAATAAGGTGAGTACACACTTAGTTCAGGATGGTATCCATAAGCCATTACACTCGCTGTATTCGTTGTTCCAAATACTGGTAATTTTTGAACACTTGCTTCACTTTCACTTAATTGGTATTTTCCTCCATAAGGCATTAATACTGTTGTTTTCCCAATTGTAGCATCAAAAATTTCAACTAACCCTCTTTGACTGGCTACATTATCACTCGCTAAATTTGTTAAAAAATCATTTGTTTTTGCAGTAAATGGGTCACTTACTTCATTTGTATAGTCTTTTATTACAACATCTTGTTCACTTCTAACCCCATTTGTATCCAAGAAAGCGCGCGCTAAATCAACAATTTTTTGTCCTTTAAAACTTAAAACTAATCGTGCTTCTTCTGTGACTTTAGCAACTAACGTCGTATCTAAATTTTCTTCATATGCCAATTGTTTAAATGTTTCATAATCTTTTTCTTCAATCACACAAGCCATTCGTTCTTGTGATTCAGAAATAGCTAATTCTGTTCCATTTAATCCTGCATATTTTGTTGGCACTTTATCTAATTCTACATAAATTCCATCAGCTAATTCACCAATTGCAACACTAACTCCACCAGCTCCAAAGTCATTCGCTTTTTTGATTAAACGAGTACATTGTGGATTTCTAAATAAACGTTGTAGTCTTCTCTCCATTGGTGCATTTCCTTTTTGCACTTCTGAACTACATTTTATTAGTGATGTTTCATTGTGTTCTTTACTAGAACCTGTTGCTCCACCAACACCATCACGACCTGTTGCTCCACCTAGTAATACAATAATATCTCCTGCTTGTGGTTGTTTGCGAATTACATTTGCTTTAGGAGCAGCTCCTACAACTGCTCCTACTTCCATACGCTTTGCAATATACCCATCATGGTATAACTCTTTCACAAAAGTAGTTGCTAAACCGATTTGGTTTCCATAAGATGAGTATCCATTCGCTGCTGTTTTAGAAATTACACTTTGTGCTAACTTATTCGGCATCGTTTCAGACATCGGTTTTGTAATGTCTGCTGCTCCACTAATACGCATCGCTTGGTACACATAACTTCTTCCTGATAATGGGTCACGAATCGCTCCACCAATACAAGTGCTTGCTCCTCCAAATGGTTCAATTTCAGTTGGGTGATTGTGTGTTTCATTTTTAAACATTAATAAATAATCTTGTAATTCTCCATCCACATCGACTTTCACTTCAATACTACAAGCATTGATTTCATCACTGATTTCCATGTCGTCTAAATAACCTTCTTTGCGTAAATATTTACCAGCAATCGTTGCCATATTCATTAAAGTAATCGGTTTTTCTTTTTTGTTTGTTTTAGCATGTAAATCCAAGAATAATTCATAGGCTTTTTGGATTTGTTCACTAAACTTTCCACGCTCTACAACTACATTACTTAACACTGTTTCAAAAGTTGTATGACGACAGTGATCAGACCAATAAGTATCTAACACTTTAATCTCAGTAATTGTTGGATCTCTTCTTTCTTCATTTTTAAAGTAAGATTGGATAAACAATAAATCTTTGACTGTCATCGCTAACCCTTCTTGTTCACGATAAGCAATAATAGCCGCTTCATCCAAAGCGATAAATCCTGTTAATGTTTCAACTGCTTCAATTTCTACATCTTCATTATATTCTAATATACTTAAATCTTTTTCACGCATTTCTACCGGGTTGATTAAGTATTTTTTAATTTTATTCATTGCCTTTTCATCAAGTTCGCCATCCATTACAACAATTCGTCCACTTTTCACAATCACACCTTCTTTATTGTTTAATAACATTAAACAATCTTGTGCAGCATCGCTTCTTTGGTCAAATTGCCCAGGTAAACTTTCATAAGCAATATATGTTTTATTAGATAAATCTAATGCATCTAGCACTTCATCCGTAACGACTTCAGATAATACTTTTGTTTTTAATAATGTGATATCTTGTTCATCTGCATGAAAAATATCATATACATTGTATAATGTTACATGATCTAACGTATCAACCCCTAAATTATGTGTGATAGCATGCAATAATGATGTTGCTTCTACTTGATAATCACTTTTTTTTGTGACAAAAATCCTTGTGTTCATATTATCCCTCGTATGTTTCTATATTTGTTTCTTCTAATACTTTACTTGCCATATCCTTTTTAAATTGTACTAATTTCGCAGCTACTTCTGTATCAAATGTTCCAATAATTTGTGCAGCTAAAATTCCTGCATTCGCTGCTCCTGCTTTTCCAATCGCAACTGTTGCTACCGGAATTCCTTTAGGCATTTGCACGGTTGACAATAATGAGTCCATTCCACCTAAAGCACTTGTTTGAATAGGTACACCAATAACTGGTAAAGTTGTATTCCCAGCAACTACTCCCGCTAAATGAGCGGCTGCTCCTGCTGCTGCAATTACTACTTTTGTTCCACGATTAATTAATGATGTTGCAAAATCATGTGCCTCCACAGGTGTTCTGTGCGCACTTAAAATGCGTACTTCATATGAAATATTAAATTCGCGTAACATTTCTGTACAATTTTGCATAACCTCTAAATCACTTTTACTTCCCATAACAATACTTACTAAACTCATTTTTCGTTCCTCCTGTTGAATTAAAAAATACGCAATAAAGGTACACTCTACCCATATTGCGTATTATCGATACATATATTTGTTGAAGAAAAACATAATGACACTATATTCATATGAATTACCTCCCACAAAAAATAAAAAAAGCGCGTTATATTCACGTGTCTAATTTGCTTGTAGTCCGATATTAAGGCTACCGGGTAGAAACTTGTCGACCATATTTTCGACGATTATACAAGCGCTTTTTTATGCACCTTAACTATACTAAAAAACATATATAATTTCAATATGTATTTAACTATTTTATCGTATTTGTTATTCCATTTTAGTATCATACTTGTAATTATTTTTTATTACGCTATAATTAAAAAGTAATCTTCAGGGCGAGGTGCAATTCCTCACCGGTGGTCATACTCCACGAGCCGAAAGGTTGAACTGGTGCAATTCCAGTAGCGACAGTTATAGTCTGGATGCGAGAAGAACATTTTTATGTTTTCATTAACCCCTGATATACCCATCAGGGGTTTATTATGAAAGAGAGAACTATGAACAAAAAAATACAATTTATCACAAAAGTATCTATTTTAGGGGCCTTAGCTGGACTCATTTCTATCTTAGATATCAGCATTCCTTTTATTCCTGCTTTTTACAAAATAGACTTATCAGAAGTCATTACGATCCTTGCAGGATTCAGCTTAGGAGTCCTTCCTGCCATTTGCGTAGAAGCATTAAAGATAGCTGTAAACTTCGTATTAAATGGAACTTCCACATTTGGGATTGGAGAATTTGCCAATTTTATAATGGGCTTATCATTTGTTTTACCGGCTACTATCTTATATCATAAAAACAAATCAAAAAAACAAGCCATCACGGGATTACTAGTAGGAGGAATTAGTTTAGTAATCGTATCCAGTTTCATGAATTACTTTATTTTATTGCCTACTTACGCATACTTTTTCCAAATGCCAATGCGTGCATTAATTGATATGGGAAGTGCATTAAACCCATCTATTAGTGGATTAACATCGTTTATTATTTTTGCTGTTATTCCATTTAATATTTTAAAAGCAACGCTAACAAGTGTTGTAATTGTCTTAATTTATAAAAAAATAACACCTTTACTTAAAAAATAACGTAAACAAAAAGAAGATTACAAAAAAATGTAGCGGAAGCTACATTTTCTTTTGTTTCACCATTTCGCAAATGACTGCTACCATCCCATCCATTGAATAAATAGAGGAATTAATAATAGCATGATAATTAATAGGTTTTCCCCAAAGTCTTCCCGTAAAGTAATTATAGTATTTCGCACGTTGGGTATCCATTTCATGTAATCTTTCACTTACTTTAGCTTCGGGTTCATCATAGATACGAATAGCTCTATCTTTCTTATCATTCAAATCCGCGCGTATAAACAAATGCAATGCATCCGGATCATTTCGTAGTATATAGCTTGAGCATCGACCAATAATGATGCACGATTCTTGCGCTAATTCTATGATTTTCTCTTTTTGTATAGCATGAATACGCTCATGTAATCCTATGACTCCTAAACCACCTAGTTGTGTTAACAGTTTATTATCTAAAAAATCACTATCCGTTTCAATTTGTTGCGTAATTGCTTCAAATATTTCTTCATCCACACCACTTTTACTTATTATATCACGTAAAATTTGACGATCATATACAGGAATATTTAGCCGTTTTGACAATTCAATCCCTATTTCTCTTCCTCCACTTCCATACTCTCTACCAATTGTGATTATTATTTTTCTATCCATACTGTCACCTCTTTTCTCTATTGTAACATAAAAAAAACAGGAATATTCATCGTTTCGAACCTTCCTGTTTATTTGATTAAAATCTATCGTGGAATACTTTAATTGCTTCACTGACTGATTTTGCATTTTCAATTTGATCGATTGTTGCAGCTAGTAATTCTGCTACACTTAATACTGTCATTTTGTCTAATTGAGCAGCTTTATCTGTTTGATCAATTGTATTGGTACAAATGAATTCAACAATTCTTGAGTTTTCAATACGCTCGATAGCAGGACCTGACAAAACACCGTGGATACAAGCAGTATACACTTCTGTTGCTCCATTTGCATATAACATATCAATACCTGTCATTAATGTTCCAGCAGTATCGACAATATCATCTACAACAATTGCTCTTTTGCCACTTACTTCACCAATTAAGTTCATCGCTTCAGCAACATTAGGTTTAGGTCTACGTTTATCAATAATCGCCAATGGCGCTTGTAAGAAATCGGCTAATTTTCTAGCTCTTGTTGTTCCACCATGATCAGGAGAAACCACAACAACTTCTTTATTTAATCCCTTATCAATCAAGTATTTTGCGATAATACAAATAGCACTTAAGTCATCAGCAGGAATATCAAAGAATCCTTGGATTTGAGAAGCATGTAATTCACAAGTAATAATTCTTGTTGCCCCCGCTGTTTCTAATAAACCAGCAATTAATTTACTAGTAATTGGTTGTCTTGGTTTGGCCTTACGATCTTGTCTTGCATACCCGTAATAAGGCATTACAATATTAATTGTTTTTGCACTTGCACGTTTACACGCATCAATCGCAATTAATACTTCCATAATATTGCTTGATACTGGGGCGTTTGTAGATTGTACAAGGTATACGTTTTTACCACGTACACTTTCGTTTAACTCAACTAAAATTTCACCATCTGCAAAGTGCTTTACTTCACTTTTTCCTAATTTAACACCTGCATGTTGACAAATTTCCTCTGCTAGTGCAATACTTGATGTTAATGCAAAGATGACTGTTTTATTGTTTTCCATTTTAATTTATTTCTCCTATTTATTTTTGTATTTTGTTCCATATCCTGCTTTGATTTCGACTTTTGCTCTCGCAATTCCCATATCACCATCTGGAACATCTCTATTAATTGTACTTCCTGCAGCTAGCAATGCATTTTCTCCCACTACTACTGGAGCAATTAAATTGACATTACTTCCTATGAATGCACCATCTTTGATTGTTGTTCTAAATTTATTTTTACCATCATAATTAACGGTAACCACACCACAACCAAAGTTTACTTTCGCGCCTACATCACTGTCTCCAATGTATGTTAAATGGGCACATTTACTACCTTCGCCAAATACTGAATTTTTAAATTCCACAAAATTTCCAATTCTTGCATCTTTGACAATTTTTGTATGATTTCTCAAATGTGACATCGGTCCAACAATGCTACCTGTCCCCACTTCACTATCAATAATCTTACTTGAATCAATCACTACATTATCATGTATGATTGCATTACTAATAAAGGAGTTTGGGTATACGACAACATTGTTGCCAAGCCTACTACCTTTTTCAATCAATACATTCGGATAAATTTTACTACCTTCTCCGATAGACACATCTTCATCGATATATGTATTATTAGGATCCATAATAAATACACCGTTTTCAATTAGTTTTTGATTCGTTTCTAACTTTTTTTTGTTAAAATCTTCAACTTGTTTTGTGCAGTTCATTTTATACACTCCTTTTACTCATATATTCTAACAAAATTCGTATAATTATTCATTAAAAAAATAAGTTTTTTTCATTATATTTCATCCCTTTTTTTTAGACTACTTAAATTCTCATAAATCTTTAATTACAATTGTCACGAAAATACAAAAAAAGATGAATACAAGATTCATCTTTTCTATATTGAATTAATTATGCTTTGTTTGCAGAACCGAATTCGTTCATCATTGCAACTACTTTTGATCTAATTGCAGCAGCACCTGGTGCTAATAATTTACGAGGGTCGTATCCTTTTCCTTCTTTGTCTTTTCCAGCTTCAACATAAGTTCTTGTTGCAGCAGCAAATTCTAATTGTAGCTCAGTGTTAACGTTAATTTTAGAAACTCCTAATGAAATTGCTTTTGCAATTTGGTCAGCAGGGATTCCTGAACCACCATGTAATACTAATGGTTTTCCGTTTGTAACATCTTGGATTTGTTCTAATACTTCAAAGTTTAATCCTGTCCAGTTTGCAGGGTATTTCCCATGGATGTTTCCGATTCCAGCAGCTAACATATCTACACCTAATTCAGCGATAGTTTTACATTCTTGAGGATCTGCAACTTCTCCATTTCCTACAACTCCATCTTCTTCTCCACCAATTGATCCAACTTCACATTCAACTGAAATTCCTTTTGCGTGGCAAATTTCGATAATTTCTTTTGATTTTGCTAAGTTTTCTTCAAATGGGTAGTGAGAACCATCAAACATAATTGAAGAGAATCCAGCTTCGATACAAGCTTTTGCTCCTTCATATGATCCATGGTCTAAGTGTAATGCAACTGGTACAGTGATTCCTAATGAATCAACCATTGCGCTAACCATAGCGACAACTGTGTTATACCCAGTCATGTATTTTCCAGCACCTTCAGATACTCCTAAGATTACTGGTGATTGCGCCTCTTGCGCTGCTAATAAAACTTCTTTTGTCCATTCTAAGTTGTTAATGTTGAATTGTCCTACTGCGTAGTGTCCTTCGTGTGCTTTTACAAGCATTTCTTTTGCTGATACTAATGGCATAATAATATTCCTCCTATTTATTTTACATTACTATAATACCCCATATTGTTTTAAAAATAAAGTGTATTCGTTAAAAAAATCACAAACTAATGTGATTTTAAATCTTGTGGGGTTGTAATCTTAATGTTTGTATATTCCCCTTCTACAACGGCTATCTTTACATCACTAAACTCTTCCACTAATGAAGTGTCATCGGTAGCAATAAACCCCTCTTGTTTACCTTTCTCATAGCATTCTTTGATTAATGCACTAGCAAAACATTGCGGTGTTTGTGCATGATAACATTCATTACGAACTATTGTTTCAACAACTTCTCCATTTTGAACTCGTTTTAATGTATCTATAGCTTGTACCATTACTAAGCATGCATCTTTTTCTAAAAGCTTTTTTTTACATGCTTCAATTGTTTTTTTCTGTAAAAAGCAGCGTGCGCCATCATGAATCATCACATAAGGACTAGTTATGTTTTGCAATGCATTATATACACTTTCCTGTCTTGTTGCACCACCCATTACATAGTGTACTTTTTTATGATTTACTTTTTGTTTTAAAAACTCTATTTCATCTTGTGTGGTAGTTATCCACACTTGTATGCAGTCTACATCATCAATAAAAGGTTGCGCACTTTTTTCTATAATGCTTTTCCCCATTTCATCTTCATAAAAAATTTTATTATATTCTAATTGTGTTCGACTTCCTTTTCCTGCCGCTAATAATACTACATCATATTTCATTTTTATCACCTATACTTAGTGTACCATACAAAAGAAAAAGAACAAACACAATGTGATTGTTCTTCCTAATTATTCATTTACTGCTTCTTCTACACTTTCTTCACTTGCCAATACTTCTGGGGCAGCAACCTCTTGCGATGTTTCACTTGTCACAGCATGATCAATTGTTCCGAATTCAACCAAATTATGAATTTGTTCTTGCGTTAATGTTTCTACATCTATCAAAGTGTTCGCAATTAATTTTAATAATTCAATATTTTCAGTTAAGATGATTTTACATTGTTCATGACACTCATCTACAATTTTTCTGACTTCTTTATCAATTTCACTTGCAACTTCACCTGAATAGTTTGAACCACTTGCATAGTCTCTTCCTAAAAATACATTTCCTTGTGGATCAGCATATTGAATCGGTCCTAAACTAGACATCCCAAATACTCGTACCATTGCTTTCGCAATTTTTGTAATTTGTTCAATATCGTTTACTGCACCAGCACTAATTTCTCCAAAAATAATTTCTTCAGCTACACGACCACCTAGTAAACCAGTAATTTTCGCCATATACTCTTTTTTACGGTGGAAATATTTTTCTTCTCTTGGTGTCATTAAGTTGTATCCACCTGCATCTCCACGAGGAATAATAGTTACTTTTTGAACCATATCTGCATCTTCTAATTTTATACCTATCACTGCATGTCCTGCTTCATGGAAAGCAACTAGTTTTTTATCTTCATCACTATATTTTTTAGATTTTTTTGCAGGTCCCATCATAACACGATCGATTGCTTCATCTAAGTCATCCATTGCAATCACTTTGCGGTTATCACGAACAGCTAAAATAGCTGCTTCATTTAATACATTTTCCAAATCTGCTCCAGAAAATCCTGGTGTACGTTTTGCTAAATTGTCTAAAGTAACATCTTTTTCCAATTTTTTATTTCTTGCATGGACTTCTAAGATTTCTGTTCTACCTTTTTTATCAGGTAAACTCACTGTAATTTGACGGTCGAAACGTCCACTACGTAATAAAGCTGGATCTAGTACATCTGGACGGTTGGTTGCAGCAATAATCACAATACCTGTGTTTTCTGCCATTCCATCCATTTCTACTAACAATTGGTTTAAGGTTTGTTCTCGTTCATCGTTTCCTCCCCCCATACCAGCACCACGTTGTCTACCTACTGCGTCAATTTCATCAATGAATACGATACATGGCGCAGCTTGTTTTGCTTTTTTAAACATATCACGAACACGACTAGCTCCCGTACCAACAAACATTTCTACGAAGTCAGAACCTGAAATCGAGAAAAATGGCACATCCGCTTCTCCTGCAACTGCTTTTGCTAATAATGTTTTTCCTGTTCCTGGAGGTCCCACCATTAACATTCCTTTTGGTATACGTGCTCCCATATCTGAGAACTTCGTTGGATTTTTTAAATAATCAATGATTTCTTTTACTTCTTCTTTTTCTTCTTCACATCCTGCTACATCTTTAAATCTAACTTTGATGTTACCTTCTACTTTAGCTTTTGATTTAGAAAATTCAAATGCTTTGTTTTGACCACCAGCACCCATTTTACTAAATAGGATATACGCTAATCCTCCCATTAATAATAATGGTAAAAAGCTAGTTACTAAAGTTAAGAACAAGTTATCTGTGCTAGGTTGAAATACTGTGATTTCATTTTCTTTTTCCGTTAATACTTCTTCTAACCAAACAATGTTTTCATCTGTTTTTGGTAAAGTTACCTCAAACTTGTTGATTACTTCTTTATCCTCTTCTTTTGTAATGTATTCACCGCTTACGTCAATTAGCACTTCGCTAACTCCCATGCTCACATTACCAAATTCTAAATCTTCTGCCTGTTTTACAAATTGGTTATATGTAAAGTTTTCTACATCATTACCCCCACCATAAAAAAACACAAACGATAATACAGTGGCAACCATAATATAAGGCAATAAAGTCAATGGACTTCTTTTTTTCATAAGGCCCTCCTATTTTTATTCGTATACTGAACGTTTAAGCACACCTACATAAGGTAAATTACGATATTTTTGGTTGTAATCTAATCCATATCCAACTACGAATTCATTTTTGATTTCAAATCCTATGTAATCTGCTTTTACATCTGCAACTCTTCCTTCAGGTTTATCTAATAAAGTGACGATTTTCACATCTTTTGCACCTTTATTGTACAATAATTCTTTTACTGCTTTTAATGTTGTACCTGTATCTACAATATCTTCTACAAGTAATACACTCACTCCTTTTAAAGAGTATGCTAAGTCTAAATCAATTCTAATATCTCCTTTTGATTTAGCACCATCATAACTTGATACTGACATTACATCAAATTCTAAGTTATCAATATGTATTTCTTTCATTAGGTCACTTAAAAAGGGAATACTTCCTTTTAATAGTGCGACTAATAATGGATTTTCATTTTTTGCTTCATAATCTTTTGTGATTAAAGCACCTAATTCTTTACATTTTTCAGCAATTTGTACTTGCGTGACTAATTCCTCTTGAATGTCTTTGTGCATACGTTCATTCCTCCTAAGATAATATTATTATTTTACCACAAACAAATTATAATTGTTACTAAAATGTGCAATATCACACCCAATCCCACAAACAAAAATAATTTCTTCATCTTTATTTAACACAACTGGCCATGTTTTACGTTGCTTTTTTGAAATTTTACGATCAATAAAGAAACGTGACACTTTTTTAGTACCCATTCTCAGTTTAATTTTATCACTAGCTAGTGCATTACGAATAGTCAGTGGAAAATCACTATCTTGCACACTCACTCTTTCAATTAATAAACCTTCTTTTTGAATTTTAAAATAGGGGGTCTGTAAGAACTCTTCTTTTTGAATGCAATAGTTAAAAGTAATGCATTCCTCACTTTGTACACTTACTGATCCATATTCATAAATTAATGTATACTCGTTTATAATAGGGACCTTAAAATGTTTGGTATGCGATATTAATAATTTGTCTATATGCGCTATTTTTTTATGACTTAATTGATAATAAGAACACTCTCTTGCTAACCATTTACGTAAAAATAGTAAACGTAAATCTTTTTCTAAACGACAATAAAAAGCGATAGTAAACATTTGTATATGTGTTTTTAAAAAAGCATCACATTGTGTATGTAAATATTCTCTCTGTGCGTTGTGCTGTTTTATTTCTATTAATATATTATTTCGCTCTTGTAATGATAAATGAGCAATTTGTTCATGTCTCACTCTATTTCTCGTATATTGTAACGATTGATTCGATTCATCCTCAAAATATTTTACTTGGTGTTTGATACAATAATCAATGATTTGCTGTTTACTATATTGTAATAAAATACGTTTCACACAAACCCCTTTATACAAAGTCTCTTCTTGTAGTCCATAGTAATCAGGTGTACTCACTCGTTGTTTTTGCATATAATATGTTTCTAATACATCATCTTCATGATGCGCTACCAAAATACCATCTGCCCGTTCTTGTTCCACTAAGGCACAAAAAAAATCATAACGAATCGTTCTCGCCTGACTTTGAAAGTTTTTCTTTTTATTGTATTTTGTCACAAAGTGCGTGAAACAAGGAATATTAAAATTCGCACAATAATCTTGCACCCCTTCCATATCCCTATTTGCACTTTCTCTTTTATTGTAATTGACATGAGCTACTACAATGTTTAATTTCGCTTGTGTGCATAAATCTAATAGGCACATAGAGTCTGCGCCACCACTCACTGCAACAATCCATTTTTTATTTTGTAATGATAATAACTGTTTCATATATTTATTATACACTTTTTTAGCGAATCGTTTCATAAAATCGTTCGTAAATTGACGTAAATAAACGACTATCTTTATGAATATGGGCTTTCACATCTATAATTCTTGCTGTATTAATAAAGCGAGCATCATTCATAAATAAAGTAGATGCCTTATTCATTCCCTTTATTTTCCCAATATGCAGTAAATGTCTTTTTTCGTCTACTACTTTTACTTTAGTATTACTCGTCATAGGAATAACAAGTGCTTTTTGATTTTTAATTGTTAAAATCAAACCAAAATGTTGAAAACCTGCTTCATTTAAATACGCTTTCCCAAAGTCAATAAAGCAAATATCGCCTACTCGAATCCGCACACCTAAGGTTTTACAATTCACATGTTGGGATCGTTCTTTATAATTTTTCTCTGATATTAAACGAGTTAAAGCATCAAAATTATTTAACGAATCATATGTTTGTGAATATTCTTTTACATGATATCTCCACAAATCATTCCAATACACTTCATCTTTTATTAATTTAGTGTGATCACTTTGCTTCAATAACTCTTTTAATATTTCTAAATAGTCCATATCTATTCCCCCTTATTTATATATAGACTATTTCGTTTGCTTCTCCTAAAAAAAGAAACACTTTATTGTGTTTCATTAGGTTTTAATAAATCTGCCAATTCATTAGGTAATTCACTTTCCTCAATTTCTTGAACCGCTTGTTCATAATTGTAAACTAATCTTGGAAAAGTGACTTGTTTGTTTTCTACATCAATAATGCAATAACAAGCTCTATTATCATTATCTTTTGCTCTTCCCACACTACCCGCATTTACTAATAATTTGTCATCTACTATTTTAGCGTAAGGATAGTGGGTGTGTCCCATAACTAGAATATCACTTTGCATAGCTGTTACAATTTCTTTTTGTAACTGACAATCTTCTTCATAAACATATTGCTTATTCGAGAAGGGACTACCATGTACTAGTTGTATGAGCACTCCTTGTTTTTCAATGAATAAGTGGTCTTCAAAAGTTTGCATAAATAAACGATTTTCATCACTCACACAATCATAAGTCCATTTTTGGGAAAATTTATATTCCTTATCTGATAAATAAGCGATTATTTCGTCGTAATTCCCCATTACCGATAAAATATTATATTGTTTTAAAGTGGCTAACACTTCATTGGGTTTTGCTCCATAGCCAACACTATCCCCACAGCAATAAACATTAGAAAACGGAATTCCTCTATTTTCAATATCTTGTAAGACTGTTTGTAAAGCTGCTCGATTAGCATGTATATCGGATATCACAGCAATGTATTGTTTCATAAATCTCCTTTTAAAAAGAGTTGTAACCATTTGTTTACAACTCTTTATTTATTTTTCTTAAACAAACTTTTTATTCTTCTTCCTAATCCAATCAAAGGATGAAAATGTTCTGAAATCATATTTGTTTTCTCAATAAATAATTCAATCGATACAAATAAAATTGTAACGACAAATAAACCTATTGTTTTATTCACTATGTATAAGTACGCTCCTACACCGAATCCAATCGTAATCGCATAAATGATTAATACAGAATTACGATGACCAAAGCGCTCCATCAACATATGGTGGAAATGCGATTTATCCGCATCGGAAAAACTTTTTCCAGATAGTTTCCTTCTAAGAATTGCACTCAGTGTATCTATAATGGGTACACTTAATAATAATATGGGTAATCCTAATGTGATAAAAGTTGAACTTTTAAATCCCATTAACGAAATGGCAGCGATGAAGAACCCTAAAAATAGTGCTCCACAATCACCCATCATAATACTGGCTGGATGCGTATTAAAAACTAAGAACCCAAGTATTGCTCCTGCTAATATTAAACTTAACATAGCAATATCATGTCTTTGGTCAATAAATGCTATAAAAGCAATGGTGACTAAAATAATCGCACTGACTCCACCCGCTAATCCATCTAATCCGTCTATTAAATTTATGGCATTAGTCACTCCAATAACCCAGATAATGGTAACGACTAATGAAATAACACCCATATCAATCGTAATATCTAAAGGTAATCGAATAACGTCTAATGTAATACCCCCTACAAAGATTAATACAAATGTGGCTGCAAATTGAAATGCTAATTTCACAATTGGTTTTAAATCTAACATATCGTCAATTAAACCACCAACAAACATAATACTTGACCCATACAATAATCCGCGAATTGTGACATCAATAGCAGGACTAAAATAAGTAATGGCAAATAAGAATGACAAGTAGATAGCAATACCACCTACCCTTGTCATCACTTTTTTATGTACAGTTCGTTCATTCATTTGAGCATACACGCCTAAGTGTTTGGCTACTATTTTAACAGCTGGCATTAATGCGACAGATATGATAAAGGGTACAATTATATATGCAAGGTATTGCATAAACTCCCCCCCTTTTTTATTTTCTTAAATCTAAACTTTCTAATAAGATTCCTGTACCTTCTGCTACACATGTTAATGCATTATCAGCAGGGAAAACAGGTACTAATAATTCTTCTGATAACAATTCATCTAACCCGTTTAATAAAGCACCACCACCTGTAATAATAATTCCTTTACTGATAATATCACTTGATAATTCAGGAGGTGTTTGTTCTAACACGGTTTTACATGCCGTTACAATTTGTTGTAATGTATCATGTAATGCATTTTCTACTTCCAAGTTCGTAATGGCAACAGTGTGTGGTAATCCTGTTACTAAGTCACGTCCACTCACTTCCATAGAAACCACTTCACGATTACGCATAGCCGTACCAATTTGTTTTTTGATTTCTTCTCCCGTTCTTTCTCCAACCAGTAATTTTTTCTGATCTTTTAAGAAACGAATAATATCACGATCTAATGTGTCACCAGCGATTTTTAATGAAGTACTTGTTACAATTTCACCTAATGATAAAACTGCAATATCCGTTGTTCCTCCACCTATATCTAGTACCATAGATCCACTTGGTTTAGAAATATCTAATCCAGCTCCTACAGCAGCCACTTTTGGTTCTTCTTCAATATATACTTTCTTCGCTCCTGCACGATATGCACAATCACGTATGGCATTTCTTTCTACACTTGTAATGTTTGAAGGACAACAAATTAAAATAGTAGGTCTTTTGAAAATTCCTTTTATGTTTAATTTTTTTAAGAAGTAATTCAACATAATCTCAGTCACTTCAAAGTCAGCAATCACTCCATCTTTTAAAGGACGTATTGCTAATACTTTACCAGGTGTTCTACCTAACATTGCTTTTGCTTCATTTCCTGCTGCTAAACATTTTCTTGTATCCGCATCAATTGAAACAACTGAAGGTTCATCTACTACAATCCCTTCACCTTTCACATAAATTAATAAATTTGCAGTACCTAAATCGATACCGATTTCTTTTGATAATAACATAATATCCTCACTTTCTATTTTCTATAATATCTTGCCATATTATTATAACACAATCATTTTAAAATTAAAGAATACTTTACATTTTAGAAAAGAGCACAAAATTGTGCTCTCACTTAGTTATAAATAGTAATCATTAAAATAAATTGTCCTACTAAATACCCTAGTCCCATTGCTAATAAAAACAATAACAACCTAACTTTATTTGCCTCTTTAACATAACATAATTCATCAAATTTAAGGGCGCTTAATGCATATAAACTAAAACCAAAGCTTGCAATATATGTTAATGTCTCAATCCAGGATATCATAATTTCACCTCATTATTAAAAATATCACATGTTCCTAATATAAAGAATAAAAACGTTCCAGTTTGTATCCATAAAATAGGGAAATCAATAATACAAAAGCTAATAGTAGTCATGAATACTCCCATGACTAACCCACAAAAAATAGGGTCTACTTTATAGGCCATGATTTTAATGAAACAACGTAATTGACATATTGTATAAATAGCCAATAAGATTGTTCCAATTAATCCAAAAGAGATAAGTCCTTCAAATAAGATAGTATGCGAATGGGGTGCAGAAATTCCTAGTTTATATTCTTCATAGCTCGCTAATCCATACGTATCAATATATTCTTGCGTATAGCTTGGATATAAATGCATATAAGCAAGAGGCCCTCTTCCGAATAAGAAAATATCAGGTATCATTAATTGTGCGGTATTCCAAATTTGAGTACGTCTTGCTACATCTAAACCTTGCGTAACTAGACGAGGTAATAAATCTGGTTTTAATGATAATACAAATAATGAACCACCAATTGCTGTCGTAGCCAGAGCTAATGTTTTATACCACTTCGATACAATTAACATCAGTAATACACTTAAAGCTAAACATAACCAAGCTGTTCTTCCCCCAGTTAAATATAAAGCGAATAAATTAATAACTCCAATTAAAGTATAGTATAATCTAAAGCTAATTTTTTTAAATTTCATAAATTTATAAACACATACATTTTCGATAAATACTAGCATCATAGCATAATAGTTAGCATTCATAAAAAAGGTATGAACTCTTAATTCTGGCTTATTTTGTATGTCTAAATAACCCATCCCTTCTACTAAAGTCATATAGTAAAATTGTTCAATAACAGCATACACACAAGCTACAATACTTAAAATAACTAAGATATCTAATACTTGTTCAAACAATTTACGATGCACATAGAAACGATAATGTAGGATACATATAAAATAAATAAGTAATAGCACACTTAAGCCTGCTCCTAGCCAGTTTTGGGAAACGATAGATACTACAAATAAATAAAGGGCTAATACTATAATGACTTTTGATCCTTTTACTTTTTTAATAATAGCTTTTATATGGCCCTTCCATACAATATATATAAATCCTAAACAAAATAATAAACCACTCATTTGAAAAGGTAAAAATAATGAACTGAATAAAATTGTAATAATTTGATCATCCCTTGTATACGTATTTTTAAATTCATAAATAAAACTTTTAATATGTCCCATAAAACCCCTCCGTTTATACATTATAACATATCCCATTATTCTAAAAAACAAGCTATTTACATAACTTGTTTTCTTTTTGCTTGTATACGATTGTATAGCATCAGTAAGAGTGTTGCAATCAAGAAGAATACTGCTGCCGATAGAAAAGGCAGTGTATTTCCTACTTCATATATAAACCCTGCATATAAAGCCCCTGCAATCATACCTAGTGATTTAATTGAATTATAGAATCCAACTACTAAGTTTACATCTTCCTTTTTTGCATCATTGACACAAATGTTTTGCACAATTGGAATATAAATAGAGTTGAAAGCAAAAAATAGGAAGACTACGATGATAAAAATAATCATTGAAGTAATAAAACTAAGCGATAATAATGTAAAGGAGCAAACCATAAATACATAAACAGCACTCTTCTTAAAGTTTGTATGATTTAATATCCACATGCACAATGTTGTGTTCGCAATTAATGAGATGAATCCGACAATCGCTTTTATCAAACCATTGTATCCTGAATTTAATTGGAATACATCAATCACATAATAATTGAAGCTTTGATCAAAGCAAGTAGTGGCTACACTTGATATAAATACACATAAGAATATGATAACAAAGGTTTGGTTCATGAATTGTTTTGCTTCAATAAAGGCAGCAAAAGGGTTAGCATCCTTTTTCCAATTCAGTTTTATTCCTTCTTCTTTATCGTCTTCTAATAGCCAGGCAAATAGCAATCCACACAAGGCTAATGTAAACACTTGTAATCCAAACGTCAAGGGTATAGAATACACTCCACACACTCCACCTACTAAGTATCCAAAGGCTCCAAACACGGTAGCAAATGTTGCTGACAATGCTAAATACGTTCCCTTTTTATGTTCTGGGGCACGGTTTACAATATATGTTAAATAACTCACCATGATTCCTCCTACAAAGAATCCAGAGAATACACGTGCAAACAATATCGTAGGTATTGTTGTAAAGATGGCAAATAGTCCTTGCCCTATGGCGTAACCTACACAAGATATCCCTAGTACTTTAGGGCTTCCTATGCGTTTAACCTGTTTTGCCCACATGGGTGAAAACAAGAAGTTAGAAAAAGCCATCCCTGCAAAAAACAAACCAAAACTGTAGCTTTCTAATCCTAGATTTTGAATCAAAGTCGGGGTAACTGGATGAGCAAAATTAGCCGCCATACTCTGTAAAGCAATCAAAGCAAAAAAGAATACAAAGTTATATTTTTGCCTACCCATTTCTAATCTCCATTAAAATATCTCTTAACTGTGCTGCCCGCTCAAAGTCTAATGCTTTGGCTGCTTCTTTCATTTCTTTTTCCATTTCGTGTACTAATTTTTCCTTTTCTTTTTTCGAAGTTTTTCCTTTTTTTGCTAAGAATTTTTTACTCATTTCTTTTGTTTCTAAAGAATGCATAACTTCTTGTAAGTCTTTTTTAATCGTAGTAGGGGTAATTCCATGTTTGGTATTGTATTCCATTTGAATCGTTCTTCTACGCATTGTTTCTTCTATTGCTTTATTCATTGATTTCGTGTATTGATCGGCATACATAATAACCCGTCCTTCACTATTACGAGCAGCACGTCCTACAATTTGAATTAAAGAACGCTCACTTCTTAAAAATCCTTCTTTATCCGCATCCAAAATACAAATCAAAGAAACTTCAGGAATATCTAATCCCTCTCTTAATAAGTTAATACCAATTAATACATCATATTTCCCACTTCGTAAGTCTTGAATAATTTGTGTACGCTCAATCGTTTTTACTTCATGATGTAGCCAAGCGACCTTAACATCTAATTGCTTTAAGTAATTAGATAAGTCTTCAGCCATATTGACAGTTAATGTCGTAATTAATGTACGATCGCCTTTTTTTATTTGATTTCTAATTTCATCAATTAAATCATCTATTTGTCCTTGACTTGGACGTACATCAATCATAGGATCTAACAGTCCTGTTGGACGAATAATTTGTTCAACCACTTTATTTTGCACTTTTTCTAACTCGTAATCGCCTGGTGTTGCTGATACATAAATAGCTTGATGAATTTTCGATTCAAATTCTTCAAAGCGGAGTGGTCGATTATCCAATGCGCTCGGTAAACGAAATCCAAAGTTAACAAGAGTTTCTTTACGAGCCCGATCTCCATTATACATTCCACGTGATTGTGGAAGACTAACATGACTTTCATCCACTACTAATAAGAAGTCTTCTGGGAAGTAATCAAATAATGTATAGGGTGTCTCCCCGGGTTGTCTACCATCAATATGACGGGCATAGTTTTCAATACCTGGGCACACTCCAAATTCTCTTAGTGCTTCCATATCATATAAAGTACGCTGTTCTAAACGCTGAATTTCTAGTAGTTTATCATCTCGTTTTAACTCTTCTAATCTATGTTTTAATTCTGCATCAATGGTTTGGCATGCTCTTTTGATTGTTTCTTTTGGTGTAGCATAACCACTTGCTGGGTACATAACATACACTTGATAAGCTTGTAATATTTTTCCTGTGAGTGGATCCACTTCACAAATACGTTCAATTGTATCATCAAACATTTCGATACGTAAGATATATTCATCCGTATGTCCTAATCCAATTTCTATATTATCACCACGCACTCTAAAACAACCTCTATCTAAGTCGATATCATTTCTTTTATATTGTCTAGATACTAATTTAGTGAGTAGTTCTTTCCGGTCAATGACTTCATTTACTTTTAAATTAAAAAACATACCGCGATATAATTCAGGGTTGCTAGCACCATAAATACAAGCTACACTCGCTACAATAATGGTATCTCTACGTTCTAATACACTATTTTCAGCCGCCATACGCAGCATATCTAATTCTTGATTTGTAGTAGATGCTTTATCAATGTATGTATCACTGCTTGGTAAATATGCTTCCGGTTGGTAATAGTCGAAATTGGACACAAAGTATTCTACACGATTATGAGGGAAAAATTCTTTTAGTTCTGCATAGAGTTGACCCGCTAATGTTTTATTATGTACAAACACTAAAGTGGGCTTATTCACTTTCGCAATTACATTAGAAATCGTGAATGTTTTTCCTGTCCCTGTTGCGCCTAATAATACTTGGTGTTTTTTTCCGCTTTCAATTCCTTCTACTAATTGTTGAATAGCATGAGGTTGGTCTCCTGCTGGTTGATATTTTGATTCTAATTTAAACATAATAACCTCCTACCATCTCTTCTTATTTCTACAGTGAACTATATCACTTATAGATTGTTTTTTCAACGCTGCTGAATAGAAAAGCATATTGAACAAATTGTTCAATATGCTTTTGTTTACTGTTTCGCTAAATTGAACGCTTCTACACGTTGTGTATCCAACGTCTTTTGATCTACATAGTATTTTTCCTGTGCACTGGATAATAGTGTCACTAAAAAATCACTATCGATTAATCCGTTTACTTCTAAACCTAAATCAGAGCGATAAGCATTCACAGCAACTAGTGTTTTTTGTGAGTAATATCCATCACGACGATCAACATCATAACCTAATAAAGATAAGTACATTTGTGCATCTTGTATCCCTAGTCCTACACTATCTACTTGGTATACTGTTTCATCATCACTTAAAGTATGTGTTAACGCTTCATCTAATTCTACCACTACATCTGGCGTAATTCCCACATTGTGAATATGTTCTTTATTGGGTGTTAACCACTCAGCTGTCGTGTATTTTAAGTAACTTCCATCTTCAAATAATTTTGAATTTTGAACTGTTCCTTTTCCATATGTTTGGGTTCCTACAATAGTAGCCATTCCATGTTCTTGTAAAGCAGCGGAAAATGCCTCTGCTGCACTCGCTGTGCCTTCATTCACTAAAATAACCACATCCCCTCCTGTGTATAAAGGATCTGCATTTGTTTTATATTCTATTTCCTCATCCTGTCTATTTAATTCAATTAATACAATACTATTTTTATCTAAAAACAGCCCAGCAATATTTACACATGTTGATAAATATCCACCTGAATTATCACGTAAGTCAATCACGATACTTTTAATGCCAGCTGCATTAAATTCCTCAATAAAACTTTCTACTTCATCATACGTATTTTCAGAAAAACTACTGATTTCAAGAACCCCTACACCCTCTTCGATATAACCAAATACGGTTGTGCTAATAGAGCGACGAATTAAATCAAAGGTAATTGTTTCATTTCCACGCAATACAGTAATATTAATACTAGTTCCTTCTTCTCCTAATGCTAATTCACTTACTTCATCCGTTGTTTTACCTTCTATTTCAATCCCATTAAAAGCCAGAATACGATCCCCAGGTTGAATGCCTCCCTCTTTAGCTGGTGAGTTTGCATACACTTGACTCACAATATAATGCCCATTTTGTTGAGCATAAACAATTCCTACCCCCACAAAATTACCTGCTAAGGAATCTAAGTAGGCACTCGCTTGTTCAGGGTTCAAGTAATTAGTATGCTGATCATATTCTGTATTTGTTAATCCAGAAACAGCTTGGTCTATTAAAAATTCTTGTAAGTTTTCAATGTCTTTTCCAAATAACCAATCTGTTTCTAATGTTGCATAAATTTCTTCAAATTTACTATTTGCTTGTGTATTTTGAATGACTGTTGAAGCATCAGAATTTAAATTAGATACCCCTAACCCTAAGCCAAAACAAAGTAAACAAAGTAATATTGTAATAAAGGTTTGTTTTGTCTTTTTCTTCTCTTCTGCTATTTCATCTGGCCATTTATATCGTTTTACACGTATGTATTTTTTATTATTTTCCATAGTCATCTCCTATTCATTCATTTTATTTTAACACACTTCATTTAGTATTCATAGAATGAGAATATATAATAGTTCTGAATCATGAAAGAAGCCATATCGTTATTTAACATCTATTCTTCTATAAAATCCATTGCCAGCACTAAGCGAATGCATAAAACTCAAATTAACATCTATACAAGTATCTAAAAAAGTGTGATTAAAATCACACTTTTATTTACTTAACTTCCATTGTATAACTATTCCTGTTACAGCAATGATTAAAAAGTATACATACATATTTTGATTAGAAACATCACCCGTTACTGGACCTGGTATATACCCTGACACTTCTTTGATGGTTTCATTTGTCGCGATTACCACATAACTACTAGTTAGTTTACTTGAAAAATCAATATCCAGGTAGTGTATTTCTTCACCGAGTGCAGCTAAATCCACCATATCTTCAATAGCGTTATTTGTTTTATATAATTTTAAAGAACTACTTGAATAGCCAGGAGGTGCATTCACTTCAACCAATCTGTACTTACCTTCTTCCTCAATAGGAAATAACAGTTCCCCATTTATTGTCGTTTCTCTTGCATAATATTCCCATTTTCCTTCTAC
>CAYJGK010000011.1:0-45406 GCA_964370065.1 uncultured Erysipelotrichaceae bacterium | reverse complement strand
TAGTGAAGATAGCAAATCGCCAGGTTTTTAGACTCACTTTGTGAGTCTTTTTTTTGTTTAGGGCTTTTCATTTTGTGCGTATATAAAAGGGAATATTTAGTGTAATCTTTGGTATCGGCAAGATTGACACTAGTGTCCACAAGTATTTATTGATTTATAAAAGTATGCTTAAGAATAAAGTTGCAATGTATATAGATATCCTATATAATTGTTAAGTCAAGACAGGGGTGCTTTGTGCTGAGATGTTGAAAAACAATCCCTTATGACCTGATCTAGTTAGTACTAGCGTAGGGAGTCTTATCTTTATATTAATTTATATTGATTTGTTTTCTACGCCTCACATGGAGGTGTTTTTTTATGAAAAAATTTGAAACTAGAGATATTGTATACATTGCATTATATTGTGCATTAGCCGTGGCATTGGATTACTGTAATCAATTTATCCCATTACTCCAAATGCCAAATGGGGGATCGATTAATTTATCGGTAATACCTATATTTGTTGCTTCTTACCACTTAGGCGCTGCATCTGGAGTTGTAACGGGTTTATTATGGTGGCTTATTGGTTTAACTTTAGGATTAAATAACTATATGGTCTCACCATTACAAACAGCGTTTGACTACATTATTCCTGCCATGATTGTAGGAGCTGCTGCTATAATACCTAAATTAGGACGTGTTTCTAATTTAATTACAGGAATGATTGGAGTGATGATTTTAAAATATCTATCACATGTCATTTCTGGAGCAGTGTATTGGTTTCCTGAAGGAGAGGCTGCAGGTAGTATGGGAGCGTGGATTTTTTCTTTGAACTATAATTTATGGTATAATCTAGCTACTTTAATTGTAGCAATCGTAATTACACCAATTTTAGTGAATCGTTTAAGAAAAATTTCATCTACTAAATTCAGAGGAATTAAAGGAGTATGATAACTCCTTTTTTCTTTTAAATGCCCTTAGTTTATCGCACATTGTGAAGAATTAAAAAAAAGAAAAAAAGCCTTGCGTCCCTAAAATGGATATGATAGAATAGATGCATGACCGCATGGACGTGCGAGGTTGCTGACACACTGATAACCGTTGTCATGGGAGTGTGTTGGGGAATTCGTATTGAGCGAGTCTATAAACCATTATAGATGAAAGGAGATTATCATGGCAAAAAATAGTGTACGTATTAGATTAAAAGCGTATGAACACAGAACTTTAGATGCATCTGCAGAAAAGATCGTGGAATCAGCACAATCTCACGGTGCTAAAAAAATTGTTGGACCAGTACCATTACCAACTGAAAAGCAAGTAGTAACAATCTTGCGTGCGGTACACAAATATAAGGATTCTCGTGAACAATTTGAGATCAGAACGCATAAACGTTTAATCGAAATTGTTGCCCCTAGTAAAGAGACTATCGACGCACTAAGTCGTTTAGAATTACCTAGCGGTGTTGACATCGAGATTAAATTATAGGAGGTGTCGATATGAAAGGAATCTTAGGACGTAAAATTGGGATGACTCAAGTATTTACTGAAGATGGAATTTTAATTCCTGTAACAGTAGTTGAGGCAACACCAAACACAGTATTACAAGTAAAAACTGCAAATAACGATGGTTATGAAGCAGTTCAATTAGGATTTGAAGATGTAAAAGCACAAAGAGCTACAAAGGCTAACAAAGGTCACGCAGCAAAAGCTAATACAGCTCCTAAAAAATTCGCTAGAGAAATCAAAGGAAACGAATTGAACGTGAACTTAGGTGACGAAGTGAAAGTTGATATCTTTGCAGCAGGGGACATGGTTGATGTTACTGGAACTAGTAAAGGTAAAGGGTTTAACGGAACAATCGTTAGAAATAACGCTAAAATTGGTCCTAAATCACATGGTTCTATGCACCACAGACATATTGGGTCATTAGCAACTATCGGGATTACTTCAAGAGCTGGAAAAATTTCTAAAGGGACAGTTATGGCTGGACAAGAAGGTGGTTACACAACTACTAACCAAAACTTAGAAGTAATTAAAGTGGATGTTGAAAACAACTACTTATTAATTAAAGGAAACGTTCCTGGTCCTAAAAAAGGATTAGTAATGGTTAAATCTGCAGTGAAAACTACTGTTGCTAAAGGTGGCGCAAAAACATTAGTTGATTACACTTCAGTAGCAGAGGAGGAATAAGATGGCAACATTAACAGTATTAAATCAAGAAGGAAAACAAGTTAGTGAAATTACACTAAAAGATGAAATCTTCGCGATCGAACCAAACCAACAAGTAATTTTTGACGCTATCGTTATGCAAAGAGCTTCTATGCGTCAAGGAACACACGATACTAAAACTCGTACTGAAGTACGTGGTGGGGGTCGTAAACCTTACAATCAAAAAGGAACTGGACGTGCTCGTCAAGGTTCTATTAGAGCTACTCAATGGCGTGGTGGTGGAATCGTATTTGGTCCAACTCCAAGAAGTTACAAATATTCTTTAAACAAAAAAGTTAGAAGATTGGCTTTAAAATCAGTTTTATCTGAAAAAGTATTAACGAACGACATGATCGTAGTTGATAAATTCGAATTAGCTACACCAAAAACAAAAGATTTCAAAAAAATCATTGAAAATATTGGAGCTACTAAGAAAACTTTATTCGTAGTTTCTCCTGAAGAAGCTATGGAAAATGCATACTTATCAATGAGAAACATTGAAACAATGAGTATGGTATTAGCAGAAGGAATAAATGTTTACGATATCGTAAACGCAAACAAAATCGTATTTACAGAAAGTGCTGTAAAAATGGTTGAGGAGGTATTTGCATAATGTATAATCCTAGAGATATAATCATCCGTCCAATCATTACTGAAAAGACAATGAAAAACATGGATGCAGATAACAAAATCACATTTGAAGTTGCTAAAGGAACTAACAAAACGCAAGTTAAACAAGCAATCGAAGCAATCTTTAATGTTGAAGTAGTTAAAGTAAATGTTGTGAACTGCAAACCTAAAACTAAAAGACAAGGTAAGTATGTAGGGAAAACAAACGCTGTTCGTAAAGCAATCGTAAAAATTGCTGCTGGACAGGAAATCAATCTATTCTCAGCAGAATAGTCGAGAAGAGTCACGCTATTTCTCGTAAAACGCGTTAGGAGGAAAAATTACAATGGGTATTAAAAAGTATAAGCCAACCACACCTGGTCGTCGTGGTATGAGTACTTTAACATTCGATGAAATTACGGCTAGTAAGCCTGAACGTTCATTAACAGAATCGTTAAGTAAAAATGCTGGTCGTAATAATCATGGACATATAACAACTCGCCACAAGGGTGGAGGGCACAAACGTCTATACCGTATTATCGACTTTAAAAGAAATAAAGATGGGATTCCAGCAACTGTAGCCACAGTGGAATACGATCCAAATAGAAGTGCAAACATCGCATTATTAAACTATGCAGATGGTGAAAAAAGATATATTATCGCTCCAAAAGGGTTAACTGTTGGAACTGTAGTAGAATCTGGTTCTAAAGCAGATATCAAACCTGGTAACTGTTTAGAAATGAAAGACATCCCAGAAGGGACTGTCGTTCATAACGTAGAATTAAAACCTGGAAAAGGTGGACAAATGGCTAGATCGGCAGGATGTTCAGCTCAAATTTTAGGGATTGAAGAAAAATACGTTATTTTACGTTTATCAAGTGGGGAAGTACGTAAAGTCTTAGGAGTTTGTCGTGCAACGGTTGGTGTAGTAGGAAACGAAGACCATAACTTAGTAAACGTTGGGAAAGCTGGACGTTCTCGTTGGAAAGGTATCAGACCAACAGTTCGTGGATCAGTTATGAACCCTAACGATCACCCACATGGAGGGGGAGAAGGACGTACATCAATTGGACGTAAATCACCAATGACTCCTTGGGGTAAAAAAGCTATGGGTGTTATTACTCGTAAAAAGAAAAATGCGTCTGACAAATTAATCGTTCGTCGTCGTAACAGTAAATAAGGCAAAGGAGGAAAATGTAAATGAGTCGTAGTCTTAAAAAAGGACCTTTCTGTGATGAACACTTAATGAAAAAAGTAGAAGCAGTAAAAGCGTCTGGTAAAAAAGAAGTGATCAAAACTTGGTCGCGTCGTTCAACGATATTCCCACAATTTGTGGAACTTACTTTTGCCGTTTACAATGGTAAAGAACACTTACCTGTTTATGTAACAGAAGATATGGTAGGGCACAAATTAGGAGAATTCGTTCCAACACGTAAATATACAGGTCACGGAAGTGATGATAAGAAAGCTAAGAGATAGGAGGAATTACTGATGGAAATTAAAGCAACAGCAAAAACATTACGTATCCCACCTAGAAAAGCTAGAATCGTTATGGATTTAGTACGTGGGAAAAGCGTAGAAGAAGCAGCAGCTATCTTGAGATTTACACCAAACTTCGCTGCTGAAGCAATTGGTAAAGTATTAAACTCTGCAGTGGCAAATGCAGTAAACAACAATGATTTAAATGAAGAAAAATTATATATCAGTCAATGTTATGTAAATGAAGGTGTTACACTAAAACGTTTCATGCCTCGTGCAAAAGGAAACGCTAGTGCAATCCACAAAAGAACGTCACACATCACTGTTTGTGTGTCAGAAAGAGATTAGGAGGTAGCTCATGGGTCAAAAAGTAAGTCCAATAGGATTAAGAGTTGGTGTTATTCGTGATTGGGAATCAAGATGGTTCGCTGAGAAAGATTATGCTGAATTCTTATTAGAAGACGTTAAAATTCGTGAATTCTTATTTACAGAATTAAAAGCTGCTTCTGTATCAAAAATTGAAATCGAACGTTCAAAAAACAAAGTAGACGTTATGATTAAAACTGCTAGACCTGGTATGGTTATCGGATCTAATGGTGGAGAAGTAGTAGAAGGTTTAAAAAAGAAATTAGTTAAAATGACTAATGGAAAAAATGTATTTATTAAAGTAATTGAAGTTGCTAACCCTGATTTAGACGCGAAATTAGTTGCTAGAAACATCGCTGATCAATTAGAAAACCGTGCATCATTTAGAACTGCACAAAAGAAAGCAATTCAAAGAACTATGCGTGCTGGAGCAAAAGGAATTAAAACTGCTGTTTCTGGACGTTTAGGTGGAGCTGATATGGCTCGTACTGAAGGATATTCTGAAGGTAATGTACCTTTACATACATTACGTGCAGATATCGATTATGCTTGGGAAGAAGCTGCAACAACTTATGGTCGTTTAGGAGTTAAAGTTTGGATTTGCCGTGGAGAAGTATTACCAGGACAAATGGTAACTGATCCTGAAGCACCAAAAGTTAACATGAATGATAGAAAACGTAGAAGACCTGGAGGAGATCGTCCAAGACGTCCTCAATCGGGAGCTCCTAGAAATGCAGGACCTAAAGCTAACGCTGAAGGGGGTAAATAATTATGTTAATGCCTAAAAGAACAAAATATAGAAGACCTCACCGTTTAAGTTATGAAGGTCGTTCAAAAGCTGGACGCGAAGTAGCGTTTGGTGAATTCGGTTTAATGGCTGACACAGGAAACTATGTAAGTAACCGTCAAATCGAATCAGCTCGTATTGCAATGACACGTTACATGAAACGTGGAGGAAAAGTTTGGATTAAAATCTTCCCTCACATGGCAAGAACAGCTAAACCATTAGAAGTACGTATGGGATCTGGGAAAGGTGCTCCTGATAGTTGGGTAGCAGTAGTTAAACCAGGACGTATTATGTTTGAAGTAGCTGGTGTACCTGAAGAAGTAGCACGTGAAGCATTCCGTTTAGCTTCTCACAAGTTACCAGTAAAATGTAAATTCGTGAAGAGAGGAGAAGAGTAATTTATGTTAGCAAAAGAAATCAGACAAAGAAGTAATGAAGAATTACTAAAAGATATCGAAACGTTAAAAGAAGAACTTTTCAACTTACGCTTCCAACAAGCTACGGGTCAATTAGAAAATACAGCTAGAATGAAAACTGTAAAGAAAACAATTGCACGTATTAAAACTGTGATTACTGAGCGCGAGCTTGGTAACAAGGAATAGGAGGATCAATAAAGTATGGAAAGATCTAACCGTAAAGTATATCGTGGAACAGTAGTTTCAGATAAGATGGATAAAACAATTACAGTAGTAGTTGAAACTAAAAAAACACACCCTTTATATGGGAAACGTGTTAAATATTCAAAAAAATTCAAAGCTCATGATGAAAACAATGAAGCTAAAACTGGAGATAAAGTAGTAATTATGGAAACTCGTCCATTAAGTGCTACTAAAAGATTCCGTTTAGTAGAAATTACAGAAAAAGCTGTAATTCTTTAGGACAGAGAGGTAATATAAAATGATTCAAAACGAAACTAGATTACGTGTTGCCGACAATACTGGTGCTAAAGAAGTATTAGTAATTCGTGGACTTGGTGGAAGTAGACGTAGATTTTCAAACATCGGTGATGTTGTGGTTTGTACAGTAAAACAAGCTGCACCTGGTGGAACTGTAAAAAAAGGTGACGTTGTTAAAGCCGTTATCGTACGTACAGTTTACGGTGTTAGAAGAGATAATGGAACATACATCAAATTCGATGACAACGCAGTAGTAATTATTAAAGATGATAATACACCACGTGGTACACGTATTTTTGGACCAGTGGCAAGAGAACTTCGTGAAAAAGACTTTATGAAAATTGTGTCTTTAGCACCAGAAGTATTATAAAAGGAGGTATCTTTGTGAAAATCAAAAAAGGTGATAAAATTCAAGTTATTACAGGTGCTGACAAAGGTACTGTAGCTGAAGTAATTAAAGCAATTCCTTCAAAGGATATGATTGTTGTAGAAGGTGTTAATATGAAGAAAAAACACTTAAAACCTACACAACAAAATCCAGAAGGTGGAATTGAAGAATTCGAAGCTCCAATCCATGTGTCAAATGTAATGGCTTATGATTCTAAAGCAAAAACAGCTAGTAGAATCACATTTAAAGAAGAAAACGGTAAAAAAGTACGCGTCTACAGTAAAACTGGCGCTACTGTTAAGTAGGGAGGTATATAGATGAACCGCCTAAATGAAAAATACATTAAAGAAATAACACCAAGTTTAGTTGAAAAATTTAACTATTCTTCTGTTATGCAAGTACCAAAAGTTGAAAAAATTGTTTTGAACATTGGTCTTGGTGAAGCTGTATCTAACCCAAAAGTGTTAGATGAAGCAATCGCTGAATTAACACAAATTACTGGTCAAAAACCAGTTGCTACAAAAGCAAAAAAATCAATTGCGAACTTTAAATTACGTGAAGGTATGCCAATTGGATGTAAAGTTACTTTAAGAGGAGAAAAAATGTATGAATTCCTTGATAAATTAATTTCTATTACTTTACCACGTGTAAGAGATTTCCGTGGAGTAAGTGCTACATCATTCGATGGACGTGGAAATTATACTTTAGGAATTAAAGAACAAATTATCTTCCCTGAAATTAACTATGATAAAGTAAACAAATTACGCGGTATGGACATTGTTATTGTTACTACTGCGAACACAAATGAAGAGGCTAAAGTTCTGTTAACAGAAATGGGAATGCCTTTCAAAAAAGGAGGACAATAGAAAATGGCTAGAAAAGCGATGATAAACAAACAACAAAAAACTCAAAAATTTGCTGTTCGTGAATATACTCGTTGTGAACGTTGTGGACGTCCTCACTCAGTATTACGTAAATATAAACTATGTCGTGTTTGCTTCAGAGAATTGGCTTACAAAGGTCAAATTCCTGGTGTAAAAAAGGCAAGTTGGTAAGAAGGAGGATATATCATGATGATGATGACAGATCCAATTGCAGATATGCTTACTAGAGTTCGTAACGGTTTACAAGCTCGTCACGAATCAGTAGAAATGCCTGCAAGTAAAGAAAAAGCAGAAATTGCTAAAATTTTAAAAGAAGAAGGTTTTATTACAAACTATGAAGTTTCTGGAGAAGTTAAGAAAACAATTACAGTTACTTTAAAATATGGACCAAACAACGAAAAAGTTGTAAGTGGAATTAAAAGAATTTCAACTCCAGGTTTACGTGTATACGCTAAAGCTGAAAAATTACCTAGAGTATTAAACGGGTTAGGAATTGCAATTATTTCAACTTCACAAGGTCTAATGACAGACAAAGATGCTAGAGCTAAAAACGTAGGTGGCGAAGTTATCGCTTACGTTTGGTAATAGTAGACAACACGGAGGTAAATAAATGTCACGTATCGGGAATAAACTGATTACCATTCCTGCTGGTGTAGAGTTCAACTGCTCAGCAAGTAATGAGGTGACTGTTAAGGGACCTAAAGGGACTTTAACTCGTCAGTTCTCTCCACTATTAGATATTAATGTGGAAGGAGATACTATTACAGTATCTCGTAAAAATGAACAAAAACATACAAAACAATTACACGGAACGACTCGTGCTTTAATGAACAATATGATCGTTGGAGTTAGCGAAGGTTACGTAAAAGAATTAGAATTAGTGGGAATTGGATTCCGTTCAGCAATGACTGGAACAAAATTAACATTAACTGTAGGATACTCTCACTTAGTTGAAATCGAAATCGAAGCTGGAGTTACATGTGAATGTGTTTCAGCGACAGAAATTAAAATTTCTGGTATCGATAAACAACGTGTTGGTGAAGTTGCTGCAAACATTAGAGCTGTTAGAAAACCTGAACCTTACAAAGGAAAAGGGATTCGCTATAAAGGTGAATCTGTCCGTCGTAAAGAAGGTAAAACAGCTGGTAAGAAATAGGCGAAAGGAGTTAAATTATGCTTAAAAAAGTTGCTAAAAATCAAGAACGTAAGCGTCGTCACGCACGTGTTCGTACTAAAATAAGTGGAACTCCTGAATGTCCTCGTTTAAACGTTTTCCGTTCAAACTTGCACATTCACGCGCAAATTATCGACGATGTTAATGGAACTACACTTGCTGCCGTAAGTTCGGTTTCAATGAAGTTAGAAAAAGGTGGAAATGTTGAAGCTGCTAGTAAAGTTGGTACTGCTATTGCAGAATTAGCTAAAGCTGCAAACATTACTACTGTTAAATTTGATCGTGGTGGATACGTTTACCACGGACGTGTAAAAGCGTTAGCTGATGCTGCTCGTGCAGCAGGGCTAGAATTTTAAAAGGAGGTCACTATGGAAAATAAAGAAACACAAACTGCACCTGTAGCACCAGCTGCTGCTGTAGAAAAAAAGCCAATGGCTAAAAGAAATAACGATAGAAGACCAAGAAGAGACCGCCAAGAAAAAGAATTCGAAGAACGCGTTGTTACGATTAACCGTGTAACAAAAGTAGTAAAAGGTGGACGTCGTTTCCGTTTTGCTGCATTAGTTGTTATCGGAGATGGTAAAGGTCGTGTTGGATTCGGAACTGGTAAAGCCAATGAAGTACCTGATGCTATTAAAAAAGCAGTTGAAGATGCTAAGAAAAATGTATTTACTGTACCAACAGTTAAAAACACAATTCCTCATGCAATCACTGGAAACTATGGAGCTGGATCAGTATTCTTAAGACCTGCTTCTGAAGGGACTGGGGTAATCGCTGGTGGAGCTGTACGTGATGTATTAGAGGTTGCTGGAATTAAAGACGTTTTATCTAAATGTTTAGGTTCTCGTACTCCAATTAACATGGTACGCGCTACAATGACTGCATTACAAGAGTTAAAAACAGTTGAGCAAATTGCTACACTTCGTGGTAAAAAACCAGAAGAGATTCGTGGTTAGGAGATAGTGCAATGAAATTACATGAAATGAAATATACAGAAGGTGCTAGACACAGCAAAAAACGTTTAGGACGTGGACATGCTTCTGGGACTGGGAAAACTGCTGGTAAAGGACACAAAGGGCAAAATGCTCGTTCAGGTGGAGGAGTTCGTTTAGGATTCGAGGGTGGTCAAACACCTTTAGCTAGACGTTTACCAAAACGTGGATTTACAAACTTTACTCGTAAAGAATATGCTATTGTTAATGTGGAAACATTAAATAAATTCGATAGCAATGTTGAAATTACTCCAGAATTATTAATGGAAACTGGATTAGTTAAAAAACAATTAGATGGTATCAAAATCTTAGGGCAAGGTGAATTAGAAAAGGCGTTAACTGTAAAAGCTAATAAATTCTCTAAATCAGCAGTTGCAGCCATCGAAAAAGCGGGCGGAAAAGTAGAGGTAATCTAATGATTTCGACCATAATTAGCACATTCAAGAATAAAGAAGTTTTAAAAAGAATATTGTTTACGCTTGCGATGCTATTTATATTCAGATTAGGAGCGCAAATACCTGTTCCTAATATTAACGTTGATGCAATCATTGCTTCAAATGAAGAATTTTTTGGTATGATGAACTTACTAGGTGGTGGAGCTTTGGATCAAGCATCTATCTTTGCCCTTGGTATTACACCATACATTACGGCATCAATTATTATCCAATTATTATCTATGGATGTTATTCCACATTTAACTGAACTAAGTAAAAGTGGACAAACTGGTAGAAAACAAATGGATAAATATACTCGTTACTTAGCGTTAGTGTTTTGCTTTGTACAAGCATACACATTAACATTAACATTACAAACTGCTGATAATACATCATTATTAATGAATGATAGCCTTTCTGGTTACTTATATGTAGCTACAGTATTCAGTGCAGGAACTATGTTCTTACTATGGATTGCTGATCGTATTAGTTCACATGGAATTGGAAATGGTGTTTCGATGATTATTTTTGCAGGGATCGTTGCTGCGATTCCTTACGAATTTTCAGAAGCATTTAGATCATTAACTAGTGGTGTAACAGGTAGTGCATTCTTCAGTGGTATCTTAACATTCTCTGGATATGTATTAATTTATCTTATTATTATTGTATTAGTTATTTTTGTTCAAACTGCGGTTAGAAAAATTCCTATTCAATATACATCAAGTACAGTTCAAACAAAGAATAGAGATATGACATACTTACCATTGAAAATAAACTCTGCAAGTGTTATTCCCGTTATTTTTGCATCAGCAATTATGATGGCCCCTGTACAATTAGTGCAGGTTGGTATGTATTTTGGGTGGATTAGCGAAAATCCAATTTCCGCATCGATTCAGAATTTGTTAAGTATGAGTAGCCCAGAGAGTTTAGTATTATATGTAGTATTAATCATACTATTTACTTTCTTTTATACAAAGATGGTTGTTGATCCAGAAAAAATTTCTGATAACCTGTCTAAATCTGGTACATACATTCCTGGAGTTAGACCTGGAAAAGAAACTAAAGAATACTTAAACCGCGTAATTAATAGAATTACAGTATTAGGAGCTCTTTCGTTAGCTGCAATTGCTGTATTACCTCAAATTATGCCAATGTTAATTCCAGGATTACCTGCTTCTATTAGAATGGGTGGAACGGGAATGATTATTGTTGTTGGAGTAGCAATGGAAACAATTTCGCAAGTAAAAGGAAAATTAACTCAAAAATCTTACCAAGGATACTTTGGAAGTGGGAGATAGCAGTCATGAATCTATTAATTATGGGAGGTCCGGGTGCTGGTAAAGGAACCGTATCTGCTAAAATTGTAACTCAATATAATATCTTACACATTTCAACTGGTGATATCTTTAGAAGCGAAATATCAAAGCAAACGGATCTAGGTTTATCTGCAAAGAAATACATAGATCAAGGATTATTAGTTCCTGATGAAGTAACTAACGCAATGGTAAAAAGTTTTTTAGAAAAGCAAGATACATCAAATGGATATTTATTAGATGGGTATCCACGAACTTTAGCACAAGCTGAAGCCTTTGATAAATTAGTAAAAGATAGTTCATTAGAAATTGATAAAGTTATGGCTTTGGATATTCCTTTTGAAGTATTGGCAACAAGAATTACAGGTCGTAGATTATGTAAAGATTGTGGAGCAATATACCACACAACATATAGTCCTTCAAAAGTTGAGGGAGTATGTGACAATTGTGAAGGTGAATTATATCAAAGAAAAGATGATACACTTGAAAGTCTAGAAGTTAGATTAGAAGAATATTCTAAAAACGCTAGTCCTATCTTAAAATACTATTCTAATAAAGGAATTGTATCTACAATTGATGCAAACCAACCTTTGGAACTAGTATGGAAAGAAACGCAAGCTGTATTAGGAGAAAATAAGTAATGATTACTTGTAAATCTCCAAGAGAAATTGTTTATATGAAAAAAGCAGGAGAAATTGTAGCTTTAGCGCATAGTGCCGCAAAAGCTGCAATTAAACCTGGTTTATCTACATTAGAGCTAGATGCTATTTGTGAGAAAACAATTCTAGAGGCAGGGGGAACTCCTTCATTTAAAGGCCTTTATGGATTTCCAAATGCATGTTGTATTTCTGTAAACAATGTATTAGTACATGGTATTCCAAGTAGTGATCAAATTTTAAATGAAGGTGACATAGTTTCTGTCGATATAGGAGCATGTTATCATGGATATCATGGTGACTCTGCCTGGTCATATGCAGTTGGGAAAATTAGTGATGAAGCATCGTTATTGATGGAAGTTACAGAACAGTCTTTATATGAAGGATTAAAGAAAGCGAAAGCTGGAAATAGATTAACCGATATCTCGCATGCAATTGAAACGCATGTTAGAAAATTTGGTTTCTCAATTCCTCAAGATTATGCAGGACATGGGATTGGAACTTCAGTTCATGAAGATCCAACTGTTCCTAATTTTGGTAAACCTGGTAAAGGTGTATTACTAAAAGAAGGAATGTGTTTAGCAATTGAACCAATGGTTCATGCTGGAAAAGCACAAACAAGAGTATTAGCTGATGAGTGGACAGTCGTTACAAAAGATAAAAGTTTAGCTGCACACTTTGAACATACCGTTGTAATAAGAAAAGATGGTTGCGAAATACTGACAACATTACAGGACAAGGAGGAATCTCAATAATGGCGAAACAAGACGTTATTGAAATAGATGGAATTGTAGTAGATACACTTCCAAATGCACAATTTAAAGTGAAACTAGAGAATGGACACGAAATCATTGCTCACGTTTCTGGTAAAATCCGTATGCACTACATTCGCATTTTACCGGGTGATCGCGTAACTCTAGAAATATCACCATACGATTTAACACGTGGGCGTATAACATTCCGTCATAAGTAAACGGATAGGAGGAAAACACATGAAAGTAAGACCATCAGTCAAACCAATTTGTGATAAATGCCGAATCATTAAGAGAAAAGGCCGTGTTATGGTAATCTGTGAGAACCCAAAACACAAACAAAGACAAGGATAATTAAGAGAGGTGTAATTAAATGGCTCGTATAGCAGGAGTAGACATTCCACGTGACAAACGTGTAGTAGTGTCATTAACTTATGTATATGGTATTGGACGTACAACGTCTTCAAAAGTATTAAAAGCAACGGGGATCGACGAAAACATCCGCGTTAAAGATTTAACAGAAGAACAATTAAACGCTATTCGTAAAGAAATCGACAATATTAAAGTTGAAGGAGATTTACGTAGAGAAGTTCAGTTAAACATCAAACGTTTAATGGAAATTGCTTCTTACAGAGGAATTCGTCATAGAAGAGGATTGCCAGTAAGAGGACAAAGAACAAAAACAAATGCTCGTACACGTAAAGGTCCAATTCGTACAGTAGCAGGTAAAAAGAAATAGGACGATAGGAGGAAATTAAAATGGCAAAAGCAAAAAAAGTTACTCGTAAACGTCGCGTAAAGAAGAATATTGCGAAAGGATGTGCACACGTACATTCAACTTTCAATAACACAATCGTTACAATTACTGACGAAAGTGGTAATGCAATCGCATGGTCAAGTGCTGGAGCATTAGGATTTAAAGGTTCAAGAAAATCTACTCCATTTGCAGCGCAAATGGCTGGAGAAGCAGCTGGTAAAGCCGCAGTTGATCATGGAATGAAAACTGTAGCAGTTAGCGTTAAAGGACCTGGTCCAGGACGTGAAGCAGCAGTTAGAGCATTACAAATTGCAGGTCTAGAAATTACATTAATTAATGATGTAACACCTATTCCTCACAACGGATGTCGTCCACCAAAACGACCACGTGGTTAATATTAACCAACATAAATGAGGAGGGTAATAAACAATGCAAAAATTTGAACGTGCACAATTTGAAGTTAAAGAGTTTATAGATTCTGAGAATTACGGGAAGTTTGTTATCGAACCACTTGAAAGAGGATTTGGTACTACCATCGGTAATGCATTAAGAAGAGTTTTATTATCTTCATTACCAGGTGGAGCTGTATTTTCAATTAAAGTAGAAGGTGTATTCCATGAATTCACTTCTATTCCAGGAATTAAAGAAGATGTGACGGCTATGATCTTAAACTTAAAATCTACGATTTTAAGTGTTAGAGATGATGAAATTCACACACTTAGAATTTCTAAAATTGGTCCAGGAGTGGTAACTGCTGGTGATATTATTTGTCCAGATGGTGTGGAAATTTTAAATAAAGATTTATATATCTGTAACCTTGAAGATGGAGCAACATTAGAAATGGAACTTCAAGCTAGAAATGGTAGAGGATATGTAAGTGCTAATGAAAACAAACGCCAATTCCAAGGACAAAATCAACCTTTAGGAATTATTTATACTGACTCTATTCATACGCCTATTGATAAAGTATCGTATCTTGTTGAACCAACACGCGTTGGACAAGCAGCATCATATGATAAAGTCACTATGGAAATATGGACAAATGGTTCATTATCTCCTCAAGAATCAATTGCACTTGCATCTAAAATCTTAATTGATTACTTCAGTTTATTAACAAATGTACATGAAGCAGTTAATGAAATGGAATCAGTTATGAAAGAAGTGCAGGGTGAAGTAGTTAACAAAGGGTTAGTCATGATGATTGAAGATTTAGACTTATCAGTTCGTTCTTATAACTGTTTAAAACGTGCAGGAATTCAGACTGTTGAAGAACTGACTATGAAAACAGAAGACGAAATGATGAGAGTAAGAAATCTTGGAAAAAAATCATTAAAAGAAGTTAAAGATAAAATTTATGATTTAGGCTTAAGCTTTAAATCATACGAATAGAAGTAAAGGAGGATTTAAAACTATGTGGAATCGTAAATTAGGTCGTACAGCTGATCACCGTAAAGCAATGCTTCGTAACTTAGCTACATCAGTAATTATGACTGGTAGCTTAGAAACAACAGAAATGAAAGCGAAAGAAGTGAGCTCGGTAGTTGAGAAATTAATCACTTTAGGAAAACGTGGAGACTTACATGCACGCCGTCAGGCAGCATCATACGTTAGAGGGAACGACGCAGTTAAAAAATTATTTGATGAAATCGCACCTGTATATGCTGAGCGTAACGGAGGATATACTAGAGTAGTTAAAACTAGAAACCGTCGTGGAGATAATGCTCCAATGGCAATCGTACAATTAGTTAAGTAATTAATAAATAAAGGCTTGATCTTAATGGTCAGGTCTTTTTTTGAGCATTATACTTGTTTATATGTATAAATACGGTATGATATATATAAACAAGGAGGAATTGTAAATGAAGCTAGTTAAAACAGAAGATAAATTAATTATGATATTAGAAGGCAATGTATGTGAAGGATGTGGCGAATTTGTGTTAGAAGCCAACACAGTCGATGCAGCAGTTGAAAAACACATTCCAGTTGTGAAATTTGAAAATGATACTTTAGAGGTAACTGTAGGAAGTGTATTACATCCGATGAGTGCTGAACATAATATAGCGTGGATTTTAGTAGAAACTAAAGAAGGGCACTTGTTTAAAAAATTAAATGTTGATGAGGAACCTATTGCAACATTTAAAATTAATAAAGAAGAAGTTGTGAATGTATATGCATACTGTAATTTACATGGTTTGTGGAAAGCTTAATTACATAAGTAAAAAAAAGGGATTGTGAATACAGTCCTTTTTTAGTATCATTAAAGGAGAAGAGGTACTTATGAAAAAAAATATAATAGGTATTGTATTAGTAGTTTTATTAACTGCTTGTGCACCTGAAAAAAAAGAAGAAGTTGTAGATGTAAAGGAATATAAAACACAGCTACAAGAACAAAATACACAAAGTTTATATTATTATATGCAATTAGATGAAGAAAACAAAAAGTTATATGAAGTATTATTTGATGCTTTATCAGCAGCCAAGACTGAAGTAATTATTGATGTTACAAATATTGAACAGATCGAAGTAGCCATGGAATATATTAGTTATGATCATCCTGAAATATATTATTTAAATCAATATACAATTCAACTGACATCGAATAAAGATAAAGCAAAACTTAATTTTGAATACTTTTTATCACCTGAAGAAATAGAAGAAACAAACGCACTATTAGAAGAAGTTACACAATCATTTATTGCTACTATACCAACAGATGCTACGCAACAAAAAATTACAAAGTTAGCATATGATTATATTACTAGTAACGTAACATATAATGAAATAAGTGAATATAATCAAAGCCTAATTAGCGCACTAATAAAGAAAGAATCAGTTTGTGCAGGGTATGCAAAAGCGTACCAATACTTATTACAAAAGGTAGGGGTATGGACAACCTATTTACCAGTTCAATCAATAGAAGAAGAAACACAAGGTGTTTCACACGCATTAAATATGGTGAAATTAGACGATGACTATTTTTATATTGATTCAACTTGGGGCGATATTGAAGGGGAGCATGCACATGCATGTAACGCTTACTACATGTTATCTTCTACTGATATGTTAGCTTTATATACACCAGCCTACCCATACAAAGACACGATTACGAATACTTATACATTTAATGAATATTCAAAAGATGCAGTTGTATTAGAAGTGGAAAGACAATATCAAATGGGAAAAGGTGTAATCGAGTTAAAGTTTAATCCATCAATATATGCATATGCATATAATCGTTTAATTACAAATGAAGATATATTCAAAATATTTTCACAATTACACATCGATATTACAAGTGTTCAATTTATGGAAAAACCAGAAATTGGATTCCTTGAAATATATTATTAATTATTACCTAGGAAATAAAAAAGGGGGAAAAGCAAATGAAAAACATTTTATGGATTCGATTATCACTGTATAGTCTTGGTATCATACTATTAGCTATGTTCTATATCTTAAAACAATTCGATTATACGTTTGTGATGTTTGCTGTTTCTCTACTATTATGTACATCATTAATGTTAGAAATTATAGATGATCGTAAACACAATAAAAGAGCACTTTTAAAAATTGTGATAACAACAACTATTTTTATCGGATTATGTTTAATAGCTATTCGTTTAATTTGATTATCACATAATTTAACATTCGAACTATATAAAAAATATACATAAAAACATTATAATTTAAGCAAGCAAACGATAATGGTTTGCAGAAGTATAGATGAATACTTCTAACATTCTCCCTTTTAAAAAAGATAAAGAGCGTAATGCTCTTTATTTTTTTGTGTTATAATATATACTGTTTTAAAAAGGAGACTCTTATGCATTTAAAAAAATTTATATCATATTATAAACCATACAAAATATTATTCTTTAAAGACATGTTTTGTGCGATTGTTGCTGCAGCTATATCTTTAGTATTCCCACTAATTGTACGTTATATTACAAATACCGTATTACAAGATCATGGGAATGTACAGTTTAATACTATTGGGTACCTAGCATGTTTTATGATTGCATTGATTATTGTAGAATACTTTTGTAATTACTTTATTGCTTATAAAGGACATGTTATGGGTGCTTATATTGAGGCAGATATGCGCAATGAATTATTTCAACATTACCAAAAATTAAGCTTTAATTTTTATGATGATCAAAAAGTTGGTCAATTAATGACACGATTAACAAATGATTTGTTTTCACTGACTGAATTATGTCATCATGGGCCAGAAGATATTGTGATTTCTACGATAAAAATATTAGGAGCATTTTTTATCTTATCAACAATTAATTTGCATTTAACTTTAATTATATTTGCTGTTTTACCTTTTATGGCAATCTTTAGTTATTATTATAATAGACAAATGAAAAAAGCATTTAGAGCGAATAAAAAGAAAATTGGAGATATTAATGCTCGAATTGAAGATAGTTTATCTGGGATTCGTGTTGTGAAAAGTTTTGCTAATGAAAACCTAGAATTACATAGGTTTAAACATGAGAATAATCTTTGGATTGAAACAAAGCGTAATTCTTATCAAAAAATGGGTAGATTTCATTCCGGGCTAGGAAGTTTTATTTCATTGATTACTGTCATTATCATTGTAGGTGGAGCAATGCTTTTAAACAATGAGACACTAAATGCTGGTGATTTAATCGCATTCCTGTTGTATGTTGGTAACTTAACGGAACCAATTAAAAAATTAATTAACTTTACGGAAAGTTTTCAAGAAGGTATTAGTGGATTTGAGCGATATATGGAATTATTAAATATACAACCTGATATCGCTGATCGCAAAGGTGCACAAGCCATGCTTGATGTAAAAGGAAATGTATCATTTAAAAATGTAACATTTAGTTATCAAGAACACCTAACTCCTGTACTAACAAACATTAATCTAGAAGTGAAAGCCGGAGAATATGTGGCATTGGTTGGACAGAGTGGTGCTGGTAAAACAACTTTATGTTCATTAATTCCACGGTTTTATGAGATTAATGAGGGTTCGCTTTGTATTGATAATCAAGATATTAAAAATGTAACAATTCAAAGTTTAAGAGAAAATATTGGGATTGTCCAACAAGATGTTTATTTATTTGCTGGTACCATTTTAGAAAATATAGCATATGGAAACTTACATGCGAGTGAAGAAGAAATAATTGAAGCAAGTAAGAAAGCAAATGCACATGAATTTATAATGTCTTTAGAGGATGGTTATATGACTGATATTGGACAAAGAGGGGTCAAGCTAAGTGGTGGTCAAAAACAAAGAATTTCTATTGCTCGTGTATTTTTAAAAAATCCGAAAATATTAATATTTGATGAAGCAACAAGTGCTTTAGATAATGAGAGTGAGAAAGTCGTACAAGAATCATTGGAAAGACTTGCCAAAGAGCGTACTACATTTGTAATTGCACATCGTTTATCAACAATAAAAAATGCTCAAAGAATTATCGTATTAGATGAAATTGGTATTGTTGAATCAGGGACACATAATGAATTATTAGCACTAAACAATCAATATGCGAAATTATATGAAATGCAATTTCAATAAGCATTTTAGAGTTATTTAGGAGAGGCAAACAAAAGAGTATAATCGAACGTGTGATTATACTCTTTTGCATGCTATATAGAGTTTTAATAAGTGATTAAACATTTATGCTGGCAAGATTAATATTGTGTTATAATATTATCGGTGATAAGATGAAAACAAATGAAAGAAGAATAGAAATTTTAAAAACAATTAAAAATAGTAACAAAGCATTAAGTGCCTCATTTTTATCAAAGGTATATAAAGTAAGTCGCCAGGCAATTGTACAAGATGTGGCTATTTTAAAGGCGATGCAAGAACCAATAATGGCAACACCGAAAGGCTACATTTATCAAAAAGCAATGCTAGGGTATACTTTTATAGTTGCTTGTAATCATAAGGAAGAGGATATTGAAGAGGAATTACAATGTATTGTGGATCATGGCGGAACTATTATTGATGTGATTATTGAACATCCAGTGTATGGAGAAATCAGTGGTAAATTAAACATTAAGACTAGATATGACATTCAAAAATATTTAGAGAAATGGACTAAACATAAGGCGATGAGTCTAAGCCATTTAAATGAAGGTGTGCATTGTCATACCATTCAAGCAAATGATGAACAAACAATGAATATTATTAAAGCTGCACTATTAGAAAAAAGTTTTACTCAAGAAAGATAAGAGCTTTTTAGAAAGTTATATGGATCCCAAACACATTGATATAGAGGGGTAATCAGTATTAAAAGCGAATAACCAATAAATTAAGCTGATTTTAATTTATATTGACATGGAATGCTATTCTTTATATAATATAATCTGTCATGACACAAGTCATGTAGGGGGAGAAGAAAATATGAAAGGCAATCCAGTTTACACGATTACAATTAGTGCTGTATTATGTGCAATGGGGATACTCATTCCTATGATATCACCATTCAAAATAATCATCGAGCCGGCATCGTTTACATTTGCGAGTCATGTAGCAATTATCATAGCTATGTTTATCTCACCAAGTGTCGCTAGTTTTGTGTCTGTTATTACAACTTTAGGGTTTCTATTAGGGGGATTTCCAATAACGGTTGTATGCCGTGCCCTTTCCCATTTAGGGTTTGCATTAATAGGGGCAATAATTATTCGTAAAAACCCAAAACTATTCAATCACTGGGGTGCAGCAATCTTGTTTATTATTGGAATTAGTATATTGCATGCAATACTAGAGGTCATTATTGTATTACCTTTCTATATGACATCATCTTTTAATGAAATATTATACCCATTGTTTGGTTTAGTAGGGATAGGAACATTCATACATAGTTGCGTCGATTTCATTTTCGCAATCATGATTTTTAAAGTTTTACTTAAAAGTAACCAAATAAAAAAAATAGCTACTGTGCAAAGTATATAATAGGAGTATAACTCCTTTTTTTATGTGCAAAAAGGAAATAAAAAGTGTATAATATGATATATGCAATGGAGGATAATATGAAAAATACATGGACAGAAAAATACCTAACAACATATGGAACAAAGTTTAGTAGAAGACAAAAGAAAGAATTCGCAAAAGAAATAATAAAGGATTTTGAAAAATTAGGTTATAAAACACATGTTCAAGATTTAAAAATAAGTATGAAAAAAGTGCAAAACATTTTAATTGGAAATTTTAAAATGGCAAAGACAATTTTAGTCATACCGTATGATACACAATCTAGAATTTTCTTCCCTAACTATAAATACTATCCACAAAATGGAATGAAATCTATGAAAAAAAATTTTATTCCTATATACACACCTATGTTAGCATTGTATTTAGTGCTAATTGGGTTAATCTATGGATTGCCAATGATAATGGAAAACTCGGAATTGTTAGTCTATTTATTAACTTTAAGTTATTTTATACTTTTACTTATTTTTATTTGGAGAGGGTTTCCTAATAAAAATAATGTAACAGCAAATAACTTGTCTACTATTTTAGCTCTTGATTTAATGGCTTCATTACCAGTTGAAAAAAGAAAACAAATCGCTATAGTATTTACTGATAAAAACAATGCGAAGATGACAGGGTCTAAGGTATTAGCCAAATATATGAAAACAATTAATAAAGCAACAAATATGATTCTATTAAATTGTATTGGACAAGCGGATACTGTCTCTATTTTATATCCGAAGGGACAACGTAAAGAAGCCCAAAAATTATCTAAAAACTGTCCAATAAAAAATGTTGTGAAACAAGCAGAAGAAAACAAAGTTGTACAATTGCCAATACAAGAATTAGAGAATGCAATTTTAATTAGCACAGGAGAAATGATTGAAGAAGATATTACAGTGAAACAAATTCGCACTCATAAAGATACAGAATTTGATTTAGACGTGTATGAAGCAGTCAAGGAAATGTTGTATAAGCAACTAGGATAGAGGTAAACTATGTTAGGTAAATTGTTAAAAATTGTATCTAGTAAAGCATTTTTTGTGGTATTAGCCATTATCTTTCAATTACTACTATTTGTAGTGCCAACTTTACTAATTACAGAATCTAGCTTGATTCTTAGAATTATCTTCACTGGTTTAGGGTTAATTACCGCTTTATTTATTATATATTCACCAATCAATCCAGATTATAAGTTGACTTGGATTGTATTGATATTACTTGCTCCTATTTTTGGATTTGTGGTCTACCTTCTTTTTGGAGCCAAGCAAGTGCCTAAAAATTTAAGGGTGCGGGATGAAAAATTAAATGATAGCATGAAACGTTATCTAATTCGAGATACGGTTTTGGGGCAAGAGTTATTCAATAAAGACCCAATTGCACATAAGCAATCAAAATATATATCGAAAGCAAGTAAATTTCCACTATATAAAAAAACAAAGACAACATACTTCACATTAGGTGAAGAACAATTTGTTGCCATGAAAGAGCAAATTAGAAAAGCTAAGCATTTTATTTTTATGGAATTTTTCATTATTGACCACGGCGAAATGTGGAAAGAAATTGTCACATTACTACAAGAAAAAGTTGCTGAGGGTGTCGATGTCAGACTTCTTTATGATGACTTCGGGTGTATTTCAACACTAGGTCCAAATTATGATGAAACATTGAATAAATGGGGAATCAAGACGAAAGTATTCAACCGTATTCGGGCTAAACTAGCCATTCAAATGAACAATCGTGATCATCGTAAAATATTAGTCGTAGATGGTTTATGTGCGATGACAGGAGGAATAAACTTAGCTGATGAATATATTAATAAAAAAGAACGCTTTGGACATTGGAAAGATTGTGGATGTTTAATAGAAGGACCTGCAACTTGGTCTTTTACTGTGATGTTTCTTCAGTTTTGGAATTTTGATGAAAGCGAAGAAAATAAAGATGATTATGAACAATTTCGAGTTAAAACAGAATATTTTAAGCAATATGAAGATGATGGATATGTACAACCATTTGCCGATGCACCAACAGATGATGAGAACATTGGAGAATTTACACATATCAACATTATAAACAATGCACTACACTATGTGTATATAATGACACCCTATTTAATTCTAGATCAAGAAATGAAAACTAGTTTGATTCTGGCTGCAAAAAATGGAGTGGATGTGCGTATTTTGGTGCCGCATATTCCAGATAAAAAATATGTATTTGCATTAACGCGTCACAACTATCAAGAATTAACGAAACATGGTGTAAAAGTATATGAATATACACCTGGATTTGTGCATGCAAAAACATTTGTTTCAGATGATAAATATGCAATTGTAGGAACGACAAATATGGATTTTAGAAGCTATTATTTACATTATGAATGTGGAATATGGTTTTATAAAAGTCGTTTAATCCAAAATATGAAAGAAGACTATTTAAATACTTTAAAGCAGTCTCATCAAATCAGCTACGAAGATTGTAAAAATGTTCGATTTAGTGTGCGTATTACTAGAGCGTTTTTAAATTTATTAGCACCATTAATGTAGAGAGGTAATTATGAGAAAAGTAGGATTAATTTGTGAAGGTGGAGGTACGAAAGGTGCTTACACTTCAGGAGCATTACAAGCTCTATTAGATAATGGTATTTATGTACCATATGCAGTGGGAATTAGTGCAGGAGCAGAGAATTTACTGCCTTATGTATCACGTCAAAGGGAAAGGTTAAGAGTTACTGGTGTAGACAGTGCATCCAATAAAGATGCAGTGGGTTTACGACCTTTATTAAAAGAAGGTTCTATTTTTGGAATTGAAGCAACAATTAAGTTTATTGAAGATAGAGCACCATTTGATTTTAAAACATTTTATGAAAGTGAAACAAAATTAGATATCGGTTTATATAATATGGATACTGGTAAAATAGAATATTTTCCAAAAGAATATTTGGACAAAGATAAAATATTAATTAAAGCAGCGTGCGCATTAGCGATTATTGTTAATCCCTATCCTTTTAACGGTGGGCTGTACATGGATGCTGGTTTAATTGATATGATACCAGTGGATCAAAGTATTAGGGTAGGAAATGAGAGGCATATTTTTATTTCCACAAAAGAAGAAAACTATACTCGCAAGCCAGCTCCAAAATGGCAATTGCGATTAGCTAAATGGAAATATCGTAAATATCCACATGTTGCAAAGGATTTAGCACTACGCCATAAAAACTACGAAAAACAATGGAATACTATTAAACAATTAAGAGAAAAAGGAAACGCTTTAGTACTACGTCCCAGTCAAGATATGGGGATTTCACGCTATACAACAGATGTAGAAAAAATTGGACCTTGGTTTCAATTAGGATATGATGATACAATAGCTAGAATGGGAGAGATTAAGCAATTCATAAAGGAGTAATTTATGAAAAAGGGAGCACTCAAAAGAGTTTTGACACCCGTTATTGCAATGGGAATAACGAGTGTATTTATCCTAGTAATTATAAGTTTACAAAGCATAAATAGTAAGCAAAGTGAACAGTTAAAGCAATCAAAAGAAAGAATTGAGGAATTGGAAAAAACTAGACTGATAAAGAAAAGTGAAAGTTTTCCTTACCAAACCAAATATCCAGAATTAGATGTAAATGATACTGCACCAAAAAATTGGAAAGTAGAAGAAGGAAAAAATATTTATTTAACATTTGATGATGGGCCTACTTCAGTTGTGACAAATCAAGTATTAGATATCTTAAAAGAAAAAGATGTAAAAGCCACATTCTTTGTAGTGGGGACACAATTAGATAATCCTGAAAATCATGTGGTTTTAAAACGAATTGCAGAAGAAGGACATGTGGTTGCCATTCATACCAATTCACATGATTATCTTGATATTTATTCATCTGTAGATGCGTATTTAGACGATTTTCAAGCTGTATGGAAAAAAGTCTTTGATATTACTGGAATAAAAGCTAATGTGTTTCGTTTCCCTGGAGGAAGTGTGAATGCATACAATGGTTTAGTCTACCAAGAAATTATTGCAGAAATGACGCGTAGAGGATTTATGTACTACGATTGGAATGCTTCATCAGGTGATGCCCAAGTGGGTAGAGTTACCAAACAAGATATAATTGATAGTTCAGTAGCTACTATTAATAAAGATAAAGTTGTACTGTTAATGCATGATACGAATGATAAACATGCAACGGTCCATGCATTACCAACAATTATTGATATTTACAAAAATAATGGATTTAACTTTGGTGTGCTAACCAATGATATCAATCCCATAATCTTTACGTATAATAAATAAAAAAAGGCCTAGGCCTTTTTTTGTTTTTCATAGATAATGCGTAATCCTTTGAATGTTAGATCAGCATCATAAATATCAATTTCATTCGTATGATTAGCAATCTCTCTTCCTAATCCTCCAGTTGCAATTATTTTTAAATCCTTCTTTGTTTCTTCTTTAAACTTACGAATAATATATTCGGTTTGCCCTACATAGCCATAAAAGATACCTGCTTGCATGCCTTGTATTGTGTTAGAACATAATACATTAGAGGTAGCTTTAATTTCAATTTCAGGTAATTTAGCAGTTTGATTCGATAAAGCTTGTGCAGTAATTTCCATACCTGCACAAATCGCTCCTCCTAAATATTCACCATTAGCATTCACATATTCAAAGGTGGTTGCTGTACCAAAGTCAATAACTAATACATCTCCACCATACACATAATGTGCAGCCACTGCATCCACGATACGATCGGCACCTACTTCACGAGGATTATCTATTTTTATAGAAATTCCTGTTTTAATACCTGGGCCTACAATAAGGGGCTCTTTATGAATGTATTTGCGAATAGAATTATTAAATGAATGCATAATTTTTGGGACTACACTAGCAATGATGACATCATCAATATCTTCTGCTTTTACATTGGAATTGTGTAAGAAGTTGATAATCATAAAACCATATTCATCACTAGTACGCTTAAACCAAGTTGTTAAACGATAATTTGCAACTAATGCCTCTTTTTCATAAATACCAATAGTGATATTGGTATTTCCTATATCTATAACTAATAACATAATCTCTCCTAACTATTGATTAATGCTTGCATTATGTAAAATGATAAAGTTTGTTTATCCATTTTTTCATAATCAATCTTATCTGTTTTTGTTAATATTGAAATAATATTAGTATCATGATTGAATCCAGCACCTGCTTGGCTAACATCATTCATGACTAAGATATCACAATTTTTATCTATTAATTTTTGATTTGCATGCTTGTATACATTTTGTGTTTCAGCTGCAAACCCGCATACTTTTTGATGCGTTTTACGAGATGCTAATGTTTTCAATATATCAATATTTTGAATGAGTGATAAATTTACATCATTTGTTTTCTTTATTTTTTGACTTGCAACTCGTTCAACGCGATAATCGGCTGGAGCCGCTGCACTGATAAAGTAATCACAGGTATCAAATACGCTATCACAAGCATCATACATTTCTTGGGTAGTTACAACATCGATTACATTCACGCCAAACGGCTTTTCTAATGCAGTAGGACCGCTTACTAAAGTTACAGTAGCCCCCATTCGAAAGGCTGCTCTAGCAAGTGCATAGCCCATTTTACCACTTGAATAATTACTTAAATAACGAACTGGGTCTATAGGCTCTACACTTGGTCCTGCACTGACTAACACATGCTTTCCAAGCAATGGTTTCTCATTGACAAGAACCATTTCTATCGCTTCTATTAATTTAGGAATACTCGCTAACTTACCAGTGCCTACATCTCCACAAGCTAACAATCCAAATTCGCTATCAATGATATGCATGCCATATTCAATACATCTTTTTAAATTAGTTTGTGTAATAGGGTTATTCAACATTTGTGTATTCATTGCTGGTGCAATTAGCTTGGGGCAATTGCTAGCAAGGAATGTTGTACTTAACATATCATCACAAATTCCATTAGCTACTTTCGCAATAATATTAGCGGTTGCTGGTGCAATAATAAAAGCATCTGCTTTTTTAGCTAGTGAAATGTGCTCCACATTATAATCTATATGACGATCAAAAGTTTCAACGTATGTTTTATGTTTAGTTAAAGATGAAAAAGTTAATGGTGATACAAATCGAGTTGCATTTTCACTCATGATGACTTCCACATCATATCCTTTTTTTAATAAATCTGATATTAATTGTACACTTTTGTATGTGGCAATACTACTTGTCACACCTACAATTATCCTTTTTTTCATAATGAACCTCTCTATCTTTTAATAACACTAACACCTATTCTACACACAGCCACACTGATTACTACTGCAGCAATGGCTTCGGCTACACCGTTTGTGGCAATGATTCCTAAAATGAATGTAATCACTTGATCACTACCAATTTGAATGGCTTGTGCATATTCTTTCGCAAAAAAGATATACACTAAACTCATTACTAAAATCGTATTTGATAAAGAACCGACTAAAGCGGCAATACCCATTGGAGCAGTTACCTTTTTCATACCTTTTGATAAAATGCTGAATGTTAAACCGCTTAAATATCCAATTAAAATTCTAGGGACAATAGCAATGACTAAGGATTGCCAACCACCGCTAATATTTCCTACCTCATAGAATGGGGTAAATAGAAAAGAGGTAGCAACAGGAGTGAGTGTATTTTTTAAAACACTCAATAATCCAAAACTAAGGCCTACAATCGCTCCTTCTTTTTTTCCTAATAATATCCCTGCGATAATAACGGGAATATGTAATGTTGTTATATTTATAAACCCTAATGGAATAAACCCTAAAAAGGGAATAAATGTCATCACAACTTCAATTGCGATAAATAATGTTAATAGCGTTAATCTTTTAGTACTCTTGTTCATAATTCCTCCCACTGTCGCTCAATTGATACAACGTTTTATACAAGAGTTTAAAGCATAATGAAAAGTAGTAAATGGATGGCTCTCACTTCTACCCATTATCATTTAAACATTACTATTATAAAACAAAAGTAGGTTTAACACAAACCCACTTCTTTTTTTATGATTCAATAATATAAGATTCAATTTGATGTATTAAACCTTGTTCTATTTCAATTTCTAATATTGTACCTTCCTCTACATATTCAGTATGTAAAATTAAAGCTTGCTCATTTAAATAAGAAACGACACTACTTTGTGCATAAGGAATAAATACTTTTACTTGCTCTGCATGAAATAGCAAGTCATCAATACGTTCTAATAGTAACTCCATACTCGCATCATCTTTAGAGGAAATATAAATTGTATCATCATCTATTACAGGATAATCATGCTCACTTAAATCACATTTATTGTATACATTTAGAATAGGAATCGTATCCGCTTTAATCTCTTTCAATGTTTCTAATGTGATTTGTTTTTGTTTTTCATGTTCTGGATTTGCAACATCCATAATATGTAATAATAAATCGGCTTGTACCACTTCTTCTAAAGTTGATTGGAAGGCTTTAATTAAAGTGTGTGGTAAATCGGATATGAAACCAACTGTATCCGACAAAACAAAATGACGAGCATTTTTAAGTGTCACATTACGTGTATTGGTTGTTAATGTCGCAAATAACATATTTTTTTCAAATACTTTTTTTTCTTCTTTTTCTTGTAATTTCATGACTTGATTTAGTGTACTCGATTTACCAGCATTTGTATAACCAACTAAAGCAACGCTTTTTATTTCTTTTTTTTGTCTTTGCTTACGTTGTGTATCTCTATTTTTTTGTACATCCTTTAATTCTGCTTTTAAACAATCGATACGATAAGCAATGTGACGAGCATCTAAGTCTAATTTCTTTTCCCCCGTACCTTTATTCATTAATCCACCACCTTGTTTATCTAAGGCTTCATAAGTACCTCTTAAACGAGGTAGGCGATAGCGTAATTTTGCAATATCCACTTGTAAACGGGCCTCTCTTGTTTGGGCTCGAATATCAAAAATACGAATGATTAAATTTGTTTTGTCAATCACCCCTATTTCTAATACTTCTTCAATATTACGTAATTGAGCAGGTGCTAATTCGGTATCGAATAAGACTGTTTCAATGCTAGCATCTTCCTCTAAAGCTAATCTAACTTCTTCTAATTTTCCACTGTTAATATATGTTCTTTTATGCATAGAATTTAAATTTTGCGTAATGGTTTGGACAACTTCAATCTCACAAGCTTGTGCTAAATTAATCATCTCTGAGATTTTCTCTTCAAAATCTTTTTCTTTTCCTATACATACTCCTACTAAAATTGCTTTCATGTTCATCACCACAGGTATTATACCAAAAAAATCAAAAAAATACTTGCATGAATAAAGAAAAAACGATACGCATGGTATCGTTAATCTAATATCATTTTATCACTAAACTCTTTTACACTTAATTTAGCGTATAATTGCATCACATCTTCTACACTCATTTTTTTCTTTTGTTCCTCGTCAAAATCTAATACAATTTTACCATCGCTCATAACAAGCATACGGTTTCCATACGCCAAAGCGTGTTTAATGTTATGAGTGATCATAAAGGTAGTCGTTTTATTTTCTTCGATGATTTGTTGTGTTATAGACATTACTTTACTTGCCGTTTTAGGATCCAATGCAGCAGTGTGTTCGTCTAATAGTAATAGAGTAGGAGGTACCATCGTAGCCATTAATAAGGTTAATGCTTGCCGTTGCCCCCCACTTAATAAACCCACTTTACTTTTTAAACGATTTTCTAATCCTAAATCTAGTAGCGATAAACGTTGCTGAAATAAAGCTTTTTCTTGTTTTGTCAGTTTAACTTTCAAATACTTAGTATAAAAGTTCTGTTTTTTTTGACTTCTACGATAGGCTAGTTCTAAGTTTTCTTCAATTGTCATATTCGGTGCTGTCCCTTTTAAAGGATCTTGGAATAATCGACCAATGTATTTAGCTCTTTTATGTTCTTTCTTAGTTTGCAAAGCATGATCTTCCAATTTAATACTCCCTGCATCGCTTTGATAGGTACCGCTAATACAATTTAATAAGGTTGATTTACCAGCTCCATTACTTCCAATAATTGTAACAAAGTCACCTTTATTTAAATGTAAATCAACACCATTTAATGCTACTTTTTCATTTGGTGTATTTTTATTAAAAGTAATACTTAAGTTTTTAATAGTTAACATATTACACCTTCTTTCTTAATACGTAATGTTTAATATGTGGAATAGAGATGGTAATGGCTACTAGACAAGCCGATAATAACTTCCAATCTGTTGCATTCATTCCTAACGATAAAGCAAAAGCTAATAAGAAACGATAGAAAATAGCTCCTAAGATAATAGATATAAAACTATTAAATAAAGTTCTTTTTCCAAAGATGGATTGCCCAACGATAATACCTGTTAATCCTACTACCATCATTCCAATTCCAGATGAAACATCATAGAATAATTGATATTGTGTAAAGATAGATGCACAAAGTGCAACTAATGCATTGGCAATAGCCAGTGCTACCATCTTCATCACATCAGAATTAATACTAGAGGCGCGTACCATATGCTCATTGTCGCCTGTTGCACGAATTGCCATACCTGTTTGTGTTTTAAAAAATAATAATAAGAATGTAGCTAATACTCCAACAATGATTAAGGCTAGAAGAAGTTGACTGTATTGAAACATAATTCCTAAATCAAGAAGAAATGTTTCAAATATAGAGAAGATAGTGTCTTCTCCATAGAGAGAGAGATTGGGTCTTCCACCCGCTATTCTTAAGTTAATAGAATAGAGCCCAGTCATTGTTAGTATCCCAGCTAATATATATTGCACCTTCATTTTTGTATGAAGGAAGCCGGTAATAAAGCCTGCAATAGCACCACAGATGGTTGCCAATAATAAACCAAGAATAGGATGTCCTGCAATCGTACATAATGCACTGACGACAGCTCCTAATGTAAAGCTTCCATCAACTGTTAAGTCAGCGAAGTTTAAAATGGTAAATGTGATATAAATACCAAATGACATTATGGATAAGATGAATCCAATTTCTATTGCAGATAAAATAATATTAATATTCATATAATCTCCTTAGTTGCTATTCAAAAATAACAAGTTCATAATTTTCCTCAATGATATCCATTTGATCAAAGCCTAATGCATCAGCAGTTGTTTGATTCATATATGCTTTTAAATCATCTTTAAATATTTTCACAGGAATATCTTTTACAGGTGTACCATTTAATACTTGTATCGCCATGTTCGCTGTTTCTTTTCCTAATTCAACGTAGTTAATACCAACTGTTAAGAAACCACCGTCCTGTGCCATCGTATCGGCTCCAACAAAAAATGGAATATTAGCATCTTTGGCAATTGCACCAGCTTGCACCATAGCACTCGCTACCGTGTTATCAGTTGGTGAAAAGATAATATCCGCTTGCGTTGTTAATTGTTCCATTGCACTTTGAATTTCAGTTGCATTGGTTACACTAATTTCTTTTACTTCTAAATCGTTTGCATCAGCATAGTCTTTTACTTTATCTAAATTGGATACAGAGTTTGCTTCTCCCGAGTTATAAATGTATCCAATTGTTTTTGTATCTGGATATAAAGTAGTTGCTAAATCTAAAATAATAGATACTTGTACTTCATCACTTGTTCCTGTTACAGTTGTGACTTCATCAATATCATTCATCAATTTTGCTCCTACCGGATCACTCACTGCTGCAAAGATAACAGGTATTTCATCTGAAATAGCGGCAGCTCCTTGTGCAATAGGTGTAGTGATGGCAATGATTACATCAACGTCATCATTTTTTAATTGTTCTAAAATAGTGGGTAATAATGATAAATCACTATTGGTATTGTGGAAATAAATTTCTGCTGTTTCCCCATCGACATATCCTTCTACTTCTAACTGCTCCATCGTTGCCTCTTTAATCATATTTAATGATGGATGATCGACTAATTGAATAATTCCAATTTTTTTCATCTCATTAGATGCTTCTTCTTTACTTGTGCAAGCAGCTAACGTTAGCGCTAAACATAAACTCATACATAACATGATAACCTTTTTCATTTTGTTTCCTCCTATATGTCATGTATGTGATAGCGAAGGACCTAATATAAATAAAAACACTCGTCCATGTTCAAAACTAATTGAACCAAGGACAAGTGTATCATTACACATGCGGTGCCACCTTGTTTGATTAATCATTGATTAATCCACTTTCAAGTGCTATCACACTTTCAACCTTATAACGTAGGTACACGTCGCTAATACTCACTCCTGTTTTCTTATTGCCCTCATAGGTCCATTTACAAACTAGCATCTCTATCGACCTTCCACCTTTGGTCAACTCTCTATAAGCGCTTATGATTGTTTTATCTCCTAATCACTGGTTTAAAGTTAGTTTACGCTTGTTTGTCATAAAAGTCAACACCAAAATGTAAAAAAATGATATTTTTGTGAAAATTTATGAAACAAATGAAATTGATACAACATATTATAACGAATTAGTTTATAATAAAAGAAAGAGGTGTCTTATGCAATTATTAACTCGAGAGCAAATGCAAGCAATAGATTCTACATATATTAATACAATAGGGATACACCCGTATGTATTAATGGAACAGGCAGCTATTTCTATCTATGAAAAAATGATTCCATTCCTAACGAAACAAGATATCATTCAAGTTATTTGTGGGAGTGGCAATAATGGAGGGGATGGATTAGCGTTAGCTCGTTTATTATTCAATGCTGGTTATACGATTCAAATTCAACAATACAGTCCTTGTCAAAGCGAGAGTGCGTTATATAATGAGCATTTGGCTAAACAACTACAAATTCCATATCGAGATATAGATGATACGTGTACTATTATTATTGATGCATTATTTGGTACAGGTTTTAATCGAACGTTATCTTCTTCTCAACAATCCTTCATTCAACAAATCAATGCCTATCATAAAACAGTTTTTAGTATTGATATCCCAAGCGGAGTTTGTGCAAACACAGGTAAGACATGGGGAACTGCGATTCAAGCAACTCATACATTTACACTGCAAAATAGCAAAGTAGGACTCTATGTATCACAAGGAAGAATAAAAGCAAATCAAATTAGTGTATGTGATTTGCATGTTCCACAAAGTATCATAGATGCTCAAAAGGGTACTTATTACACACTGGAACATCAACAAATGCACACATACTTACCCAAACGAGCACGATTTACACACAAAGGGAGTTATGGTAGATTGCTTATTTTAGGGGGAAGTCAAACAATGAGCGGGGCCATTTGTTTAGCTAGTTTAGCAGCTTTAAAAACAGGTTGCGGTCTATTAAGTTGTGCGGTTCCTAAAAGTATTAATGAAGTGGTGCATCAAAAAGTATTAGAAGCGACTAGTATTATATTAGAAGAAGAAAACGGGTTTATTGCACAAAGCAATTGGGATAGTATTTCATTAACTGATTTTGATGTAGTATGCTTGGGTTGTGGATTGGGTCGACAAATATGTAGTGAGCAAACCGTACAACATGTCTTGCAGCAAGCCAAACTAGCCTTAATTGATGCAGATGCCATTTATTTCGCAAAAACAATATTAGATACTCTATCAAATGAGAGTACATTTATTTTAACACCGCATATGAAAGAATTTGCTTATTTAATGGATGTGCCTCTTGTAAAAGTATTAGAAGACCCCTTATTTTTTGTAAAGCAATTTTGTAAGCAATATCCACACTTTGTATTAGTTTTAAAAAATGACATTACAATTATTGCGCAAGCAGAACAAATTTATTTTAATACATATGGAAATAATGGGTTAGCCACAGGAGGAAGTGGTGATGTACTAGCAGGAATTATCAGTGGATTTTTTGTACAAAATAAAAATGCATTACAAGCTGCCATATTAGGTGTATTTCTACATGCGTACAGTGCAGACAAAGTCATCCAACAAAAAAGTGTATACAGTTTATTACCAAGTGATATCATTCAAGAAGTAGAAAAACAATTATTTATAATGAACGGAGAAACATATGATTAAAACCATTTCAATACATACTAAATTAAATAAATTTACGCATGGAGTGCAAGATGAAATAAGCTTCACCCCTATGTATACGGAAACTAAAATATGCAGTTTAGCATATGATATAGCCAACTTATTAGCTTTACACAAGCAAAATCACCATGCTTATATTATTTGTAACCCCAAATTATTACCAAAATTAGAAAAACAAAGTAAGCAAGTAGGAATACAATATACATGCTTTGAAACCAGTGATCCCTATGCAGTTTGTTATACAAATAAGAATCAAAAGCAAATTGAAACATGGAATGAAGAAATCAAACCCATGAGTAAACAAGCACTACAAGTATTAACGCACTATGTAACAAGTGAAGCGTACGAGCAAGATGTATTTGTAGTACCTTACTTAGAACAAGATAGCTCTACTATGGAAATTGCTAATCTAATTGATTTATTAAGTCATAAAGCACATGTTGTCGCCTATTTACATCCAGGCTATATTAAATTTTTAACTAAGAAAGTTAAAATTTTGTACATTACAAAAGATCAAGTACAAATGCACGCTGAAATGAAAGGGGTGAATATCCATGATTATATAGAGTATATTCGTCTAGCATTTTTACCTTTTGCCCATACTGTGGTGTATAGTGACAATGAAAATGAAATAGAGCTAATTAGCCATTTAGATCAAGTAATAGGAAAGTACACTAAATTTGAAGTCACACAGTATGAAAATAAAGCAGCTATACTTTATGCATTGGCTAATAGTTTGCAAAAGCAGGATTCATTAGAGGAAATGACAGTGCGGGCATTAAGTGCCAATGTAATGATGCACATATTAGAAAAAATAGATCGTATGCAACCCATTACCTTAGAAGCGATTCAAAAAGATATTGTTTTTTGTAAACAAAGCAAATAAAAAGTGTGCTATTATGCACACTTTTATAATTCATGACTTAATTCTTTCGCTTGCTTTTTAGCAGCGATTAAAACGTGTTCTCCTTTTTCAGTAATTGAATAATACTTCCTCACTTTTCCTTCTACCGTTTGTGGTTGCATCAGAAGTAAACCATTTTTTTCTAAATTATGAAAAATGGGATATAAAGTACCAGGGCTGATATCATAGCCATGATGTTTTAATTCGTCAATCATAAAGGAACCAAAAATCGGCTCTTTTTGAGCATGATGTAAAATATGTATTTGAATAAAACCTAAAAATAATTTTCGTAGTATAGGGTCTTGCATTGGGGTACTCCTTATGTTAATATATCAATATCGAAATTCGATAACGAATAACGATGTTATATAAACAGTATACTAAAAAAAGAGTTATACAGCAAGGAGTAATTATGTTTTTAATAGAAAATGTAGTCTTTAATAAGCAAATAAAATACCCTACTATTCATATTCCGAAACAAAGTGTTACTTTTATTAGTGGAGCAAGCGGCTGTGGCAAAAGCACATTATTAAAGTTACTCAATAAAACACTACCATTTGAAACAGGAAGCATTATGGTCGATTCGATCACATTACAAAATTGCGAAAGTATCGCCTTGCGTAAAAGGGTAAAACTAATTTCACAAAAACCTTTTTTATTTAAAGGGAGTATCGAAGATAATTTTCAGCAATACCACACTATCTGCGAAAGTAAAATAAATATTACGCAACAAAGAATGCAATATTATTTGCAGTTATGTTTAGCTCCATTAGATGTTACTCTATCAACAAGTCATTTATCAGGAGGGGAAATACAGCGAATATATATAGCAATTTGTTTATCTATGTCTGCAGAAGTGTTACTACTTGATGAGCCAACTTCTGCATTAGATTTTGAACTCGCAATACGATTCATGGAAAATATCATAGCGTATGCAAAACAAAATCAATTGACGCTTGTTTTAATCAGTCATGATGATCGCTTAATTGAACGCTATCATGAATACCATATTCATTTAAAAGGAGAAATCAATGACAACAATAAATATTAATTTAATGAATTTCAGCCTAGTCTATTTATTACTAGTCGGGATAGCTATTATCATGAAAATATGTAAAATTAATCATACTAAATATTTATTTATAGCTAGTTTTAGAATGAGTGTTCAATTAGTATTAGCAGGATATATCTTAACGTATGTATTTGAAAATCCATCCGCTCTATTAGTAGTAGGCTATGTAATTATAATGACTCTATTTTCGATTCATCGTATTCTACAATTAAACCCCAATATTAGCAGTACTTTTAAATGGGTTATTGCACTAGCTATGAGTTTTTCATCAATTAGCATTTTAGTGTTTTTTGTAGTCATTGTATTGAATCAAAATATATTTAATCCACAGCATACGATTCCTATTTGTGGAATGATTATTGGTAATGCGATGACTGGAGTGAGCATAGGGGTACAAATCTTTTTACGCAAAGTCGAAGAACAAACAACACAATTAGAAGTACTACTCAATCAAGGAGGTCACCCTAAAACAATTTTATTACCGTTTGTGAATGAAGCTATTGAAACTGCACTTTTACCAACTATAAATAATATGATTGGAATGGGAATCGTTTCGTTACCGGGAATGATGACTGGTCAAATATTAGCTGGTGAACAAGTCAGCACAGCTATCCTATATCAAATAGCAATAACAATTTGTATTGCAGCTGTTACTTGTTTGGCTATATTTATTGCTTTATACCAAGGGTATAAAACGCTATATAATAAGGATAATCAATGGGTTTATTAAGGAGGTCATATGAATTGTGTCAATAAAAAAAGTTGCCCCTGTCCAAAAGTAAACTGTACTCATCATGGAAATTGTTGTAGTTGCATCAACAAACATAAGAATACAGACAGTTTACCGCAATGTTTATTTATGGATAATAACGGTGATAAAAGTCTAGCAAATTTTTATAATACATTAAAACATCGTTTTGAAAAATAAACGATGTTTTTTATGTGAAAAATAGTAAGCATAAACAATGCCTTTTATTTTTAGTATTAGTCATAAGTATGGTAAAATAGAAAAGCACCCTACCACCTTTTTAGATAGGAGTAAGGTCGTAAGAGTCAAATTTTAATTTAGGAGGATTTATGGAACTTAAAGTTATTCAACAAATAGCTAAAAACTTGCAAGTAGAAGCTAATCAAATACAACAAACCCTAAGCTTACTAGAAGAAGGATCAACGATTCCTTTTATTGCTAGGTATCGTAAAGAAATGACAAAAGGATTAGATGAAGAACAAATTCGTATTATACATGAAACATATGAATATGGAATCAACTTACAAAAAAGGAAGGAAGATGTCATACGTTTAATTGAAACACAAGGAAAAATTAGTGATGAAATTATTCAGCAAGTCATGCAATGTGATAAATTAGTCCAAGTAGAAGACATTTATCGTCCCTATAAACAAAAGAAAAAAACAAGAGCTAAGGTGGCTATTGTACAAGGGTTGCAACCACTAGCGGATGCATTATTAAAAATGGATCGCAATTGGAATGAAAGTGATGCTTTGCAATATATAAATGATGAAGTCGTAAGTCAAGAAGATGCTTTACAAAAAGCACAAGACATCATTGCGGAAATCATTAGTGAAGATCAAAAAGTAAGAAGTAAAATACAAGACACAATGCTTCATTATGGAAAGTTAAAAACGACAGCTAAAAAAGAGCATGGCGATGATGCGAAAATATATCGCATGTATTATGATTATGAAGAAAGAGTAGATAGTATTGCTACGCATCGTATTATGGCGATTGACCGGGCGGAGAAAGAAAAAGTAATTAGTGTATCCATTGTATTTAATGAAGAATATATTTTTAACTGGATTGCTCGACGCTATGTAAAATTTGAAAATAGTCCATGTGCGCCATATGTAAGAGAAGCGATTCAAGATGGATTAAAACGTTTAGCGTATACGAGTATTGAGCGTATGGTAAGAAATGAATTAAGTAATAAGGCACAAGAGAATTCAATTGAAATATTTTCTATGAATCTAGAAAATTTATTATTACAAGCGCCGATGAAAGATAAAGTCATTTTAGGGTTTGACCCCGCTTTTCGTACAGGATGCAAACTGGCCATTATTGATCAACAAGGAACCAATCTTGCAATTGATGTGATTTATCCACATCCACCGAATGCAAAAGTAACGCAAGCGAAGCAAAAATTATTACAATTAATTAATGATTATAAAGTTGATTTAATTGCAATTGGAAATGGGACAGCTAGTCGTGAGAGTGAACAATTTATTGCTCAATTTATTAAGGAGAATCGTTTAAGCATTTCGTATACAATTGTTTCAGAAGCAGGAGCTAGTGTATATAGTGCTTCTAAATTAGCAATTGATGAATTCCCTAACTTACAAGTAGAACAAAGGAGTGCGATTTCAATTGCACGCCGACTATTGGATCCATTATCAGAACTGATTAAAATTGATCCACAATCAATAGGAGTTGGTCAATACCAGCACGACTTACCACAGGCTAGATTAAAAGAAAGATTACAATTTGTTATTGAGAAAAGTGTCAACTTAGTAGGTGTCAATATCAATACTGCAAGTAGTACCTTATTGAAAAATGTATCTGGACTAAATGCAAGCATGGCCAATAGTATTGTTGCTTATCGAGAAGCGAATGGTGGCATTCAAACGAGAAAAGAAATTTTAAAAATACCTAAAATAGGAGCAAAATCATTTGAACAAGCTGCTGGTTTCTTACGCGTAGAGAAAAGTAAAGAGTTACTAGATCGTAGTGCAATTCATCCAGAATCATATGGAGTATGTAAACAAATCTTACAACTATTAGGGTTAGAAACTAATGATATGGGTAGTGATAAAGCTAAACAAGCTGTTGCGAAAGAAGATAAGGACCATATACTGGCACAATTAAATATTGATATGTATACATTAGAAGACATCTTATCCACTATCACTACAGAACTACGTGATTATCGTGATGAAAATGATGGACCTTTGCTACGTAAAGATGTACTAACGTTAGAAGACTTAAAAGAAAAAGATGAGTTAGAAGGAATCGTACGTAATGTAGTAGATTTTGGTGCATTTGTGGATATTGGTTTAAAAGAAGATGGACTCATTCATATTTCACAAATGAGTAAAAAACGAATTAAACACCCAAGTGAAATAGTAAGTGTGAACGATGTTATAAAAGTATGGGTACACAAAATAGACGAAGAAAAACATAAAGTACAATTAACTTTATTAGGAGGATAACAACATGGATATTATTGAAAAAGTATTAGATTACCAAAAAGAACAAGTGAAACAAATTATCACGCAATCAAGAACTGCTCAAAAGGGTGCAACGGTTTTTTTAGGAGATTCTATAGTAGCCGGATTTGATGTAAAACATTATTTTGGAAGAAATGATATTTATAATTGTGGAGTCAATGGGGCAACAAGTGATTTGTTACTGCATTTATTTCCGCATGCAATAGAAGCGTATGCACCAAGTAAATTAGTCATAATGATAGGAACCAATGATTTAAATGATCGCTGGCAATTTGATAAATTAGAAAGTGCTTTTAATTTATTTAAACTATTAACTATTATGGAGCGAAAACTACCTAAAACAAAAATTGTAGTGATTTCTGCTTTACCTATTGTTGATGAATTACAAAGTGGTGTTTGTAAAGATAGCAAACAAATACGTTTATTGATGAATGAATATAAAGCAAATGTTGAGGAATGTGCAAATGCTACATTCATTGATATTTACAATGCTTTTACACAAGAAGGACAATTGATTTCTACGTATACAACAGATGGACTCCATCTTAACAAAGAAGGGTATGATCATATGTACCCATTAATTAAAGAAGCATTTATAGACTAAAGGTTCAGTTGAACCTTTTTTTATAGTCATATGAGAGCGCTAATGATATGATTAATATATAAATAAGGAGGTCTACATTATGAATAAAGTAAGCAGAATAATAATTGCTTTAGCGTTATTAGCGTTTATAGTAGGAGGATTCTTTTTATATCGTATTCGACAACAAACTAATGAAATGAAAGATGTACTCATTGAGATTGTGTTAACGGAAGAAAGGGTATCCTTTACAGTAGACACTGTTACACAAGACTCCACATTAGAAGAATTATTACTTTCATTAGAAGAAACAGGTGAAATTCTGCTAGAATTAAAAGAGTTTCAAAATGGAAAATACATCGTCGGATTAGGAACGAGCAAACTAATCAAAGAAAACCCACAAGAAGGCACAGCTTGGACTTATACATCTGCTACTAATTCCCAATGTATCGAAGCCAATTACTGCCCTGGAATTAGTGATTTACTATTAGAAGAAGATGATCATTTTGTATTCACACTAACTGATTATTAGTATGAGGTCAATAAAACAAATCACCTATATATCCGCTTGTGCAGCGGTAATGATCGTGAGTAAAGAACTACTTAGCTTTTTACCTAATGTGGAACTTGTTACATTTTTATGCATTACTTTTGCAATGCATTTTCCCTATAAAATGAACATAAGTATTGTTTTAATTTTTTGTTTTATCCAAATTATGTTATATGGTATTCATTTTTGGACCCCTATGTATTTTGTCGTTTGGCCAATATATGTTAGTGTAACGTACCTTTTCAAAAGAAAACTAAAAACCGATCATGCATGCGCTTTGTTGAGTGCAGCATTTGGTTTATGCTTTGGTTTATTTTTTGCAATCCCGTACTTTTTGCTATCCATACAAGCCGGATATGTGTACTTTATTCAAGGTATTTTTTTCGATATTGTGCATGCAATTAGCAATTATATCATCATGACTATTTTATATGACCCAGTACAACCAGTTTTAAAATGGGTGGCAAAAGGAATGGAAAGCAATTAGAATAGAGTCTATATTATTTCAATTTTTGTAAGAACTAGTGTATAATTAACACATGCATTTTAGGAGGTAATTATGTTAAATAAAATAAAGGGAAAGTTGATTGTTTCCTGTCAAGCGTTAGTAGATGAACCCTTGCACTCATCATTCATAATGGGGAAAATGGCATTAGCTGTGAAACAAGGTGGTGCTAGTGGAATTCGTGCTCAAGGACAAGAAGATATCCTAGAAATAAAACAAAATGTGGATTTACCTATCATTGGAATTGTGAAAAGAAACTATGCAGATAGTGAAATTTATATTACACCAACCAAAAAAGAAGTAGATGAATTACTGACAACAGGGTGTGAGATGATCGCTTTAGATGCGACTCTTCGCAAACGCCCGAATAATGAAAAAATAGAAGATTTAGTAGCTTATATCCATGCACATAATGTATTAGCAATGGCAGATTGTTCTACCTACGAAGAATGTATCCATGCACAAACAATTGGTTTTGATTGCGTATCGACTACATTATGCGGCTATACTTCATATAGTGAGCAAATAGAAGGCCCAAATTTTGCATTGATGAAACGCTTATTACTAGATTTAACAGTCCCATTAATTGCAGAAGGTAAAATTAATACACCACAAGATTTGCAAGAAGTCTTAGCAATGGGATGTTATAGTGCAGTAGTGGGGGGAGCCATTACACGCCCGCAAAATATAACTGCCAACTTTGCGAAGGTATTATAATATGTTAGCTAGTGAACGTATGCTTTATATTTTGGAAGAACTAAAAATAAGCGAAAGCGTAAAATTGAAAAATATTTGTGCAGCATTACAGACATCGGAATCAACAATTCGTCGCGATTTAGAAGAATTAGAAAAACAAAATAAATTAAAAAGAGTGCATGGTGGTGCAATCAGAGTATCACTTAATTCAATTTTAAATGAAACCAAAGAATTAAGTATGCATACAAAAAAAGATTTACATAAAGAAGAAAAACTAAAATTATGTCAAATGTGTGCATCCATTGTAGAAGATGGAGATTGTATATTTGTAGATGGGGGAACAACTTTTCTTCAACTAATGCCATTATTAGAGGGAAAAAGAATAAAAGTTGTTACGCATAGTGATTTTGTTAGAAGCGAGGCACAAGGAATAGAAGTAATTGTAATTGGAGGGAGAAATTTAGGTATTCATAAAATGAATGTAGGACCAATGGCTTTAGAGCAATTATCTAAATTTTCATTTGATAAAGCCTTTATTGGTTGCGCTGGTGTGACTTTAAATACAAATGAAGCCTTTACAGCTGAAATGGATAGTGCACAAATAAAAAAAATAGCTATTCAAAAAAGTAATCAAACTTATCTATTAATTGATCAAAGTAAACTGAATCGTAAAGGATTTTATAGTTTTGCAAACGTTAAACAATTTACCAGTATTTTACTTACGAAAAATAATGAAATTAAAGATGTGCCAAGCAACTTTATCTTTGTATAATTAAATAATTCTAAAACACACATTGCAATTTGTAATGTGTGTTTTTAGTAGGAAAACTAGAATTCTAATTTTTTATTTAATAAATTAATTAGTCTCAAAACATCTATTTTATTTTCAAAGTAATGGGGAGAACACAGCTGTTCGCAATGTATATTGTAGTCTTTTAAGATATACGATATGCCTATTAATGAATACCCTCCAGATATCTAGAAAATGTATATAATTTAACTACTCATTTATAAATTTCTGCATAAAAAGATAAAATGATTATTAAAAAAGATAAATCAAATTGATTTTAATACAGTATAATTATAGTGTAAGCGTTTACTTTAGGGTGGAGGTAAGCAGAATTACTATTTAACAAGGGAGGAAGAATATGAAAAAGATAATGAATTTAATATTGTCTGTTTTTACAGTCTTTTCATTGATTTCAGTGCCAACTCAAGTTGTAAGTGCAACTGAGCATGAAGAGGTATTTACAATTATTGATGACGCACAAGTAGGAACAGAATTAAACCAAATTAATTACTTTGGAGAATGGCGTACGGCAACGGGAGTTGCAAGTGACTATCTAGGAACTGAACACTGGACAGCTAAAAATGTGTACGGTGTAAATATGCCAGGATTTGAAATAAAATTTTCAGGAAATGAAATTGAGTTATTTGGAAAAAAAGAAAGAACGGCAGGGATCTATAAAATCACGATTGATGGCGATGCAGAAAATGCTATTGAGGTAGATGCTTATGATGCGGATGCTGCAAGTCAAACTAGTTTAGTAAAAATTAGTGATTTAACAGATGGGGAACACACACTACATTTTGAAATATTACCTAAAATTAATGCAATGGGGCCTGGTGGAAACTATGATGCGACAGTGAGTAATGGGGCTTCTGCTGTATTTGACTATGCCAAAGTTACGGCACTTCAAGAAGTGGATCCAGATCGCACGTATGTGACTAATGTAAGTGATGCATCAATTGGAACAGGTTTATTCCAAATGCAGTATTCAAGTGGATGGGGAACTTCTAGTGGGTATCCTGCTCAATTCTTTGATGGAAATGAACACTGGGTTGAGGTAACATCAACTGCATCACCTTGGTATGAAGTGAAGTTTACAGGTTCTAAAGTTGTTATTTATGGAAACAAAGAAACAACATCAGCAACAGGAACAGTTACTATCGATGGAGAAGAAGCAGGTAGTTTCACACCATCGACAGATTCAAGACAAACTAAGCAAATATTATTTGAAAAAGATGGAATTAGTGATGGAGAACATACATTACGAGTTACTTTTAATTATGATAGTGGACGTGGCGGGCGTCAAACTGCGCAAATTGACCAAATCAGTATTACACATGGAAAAATTTTACCAACAGCTATTTTAATTGAAGAAGAATCGGTTTTTGTAGAAGTAGGGTTACAAGCACAAGTAAATGCAACAGTTGAGCCGATTATTGCACTAGGTGCAGAAATAACTTATACAATGGAAAATGATGAAATCGCAACAGTAGATGAAGATGGATTAGTGACTGGTGTTAAAAAAGGTGAAACAAGATTAATTGCTACTGTAGAAGGAACAGATGTAGAGGCATCGATTCCTGTGACAGTAGAACCTAGAGTAGTAGGATTGTCTGCATTTGTTGCAACAACTGACACACATGCTTTACAAGAAGATTATACAGAGTATACAACTACACGTAATAACGAATTTAATGACGTTGTTTGGAGAAGAGACGAGTTAAATTCAAAAGTAGTACTTGTGACTAGAAATGCTGAAGTACATAATGCAACAGTTAGCGCAAGTGATTTCACAAATGGAAGCCATACATTAAAAGCAGAAAATATCGACATTCGTTGGATAAATGATGTAGATGCAAATATTGGTCGCGGAAATTCAGGCGCACCGATTGAAACATTCCCAGCAGTGATTCATAAAGGTGGAACAATTAACATTCCTGCGAACACAGTAAAATCAGCTTGGATCAATATGGTAATTCCAGAAGATACACAACCAGGTATTTATACAGGAAGTATTACAGTAGAGGCAGATGAGTTAGAAGAAGATATTATTTTTGATTACACAATCGAAGTACTAAATTTAGTAGTACCAACATCAAGAGAAATGGACACGCAAATTCAAATTTGGCAACATCCATTTGCTGTAGCAGAATATTATGAGGTGCCACAAGAAGATTACTTTACAGAAGAGCATTTTAAATATATGGAAGCATCTATGGAGGAATACGCTGCATTAGGTGGAAATGACTTAGTAGTGAATATTGTGGAAGAAGCATGGAATCATCAATCGTTTACATCAGATCCATCCATGATTAAATGGACGAAAAAAACAGATGGTACATTTGAATTTGATTACACATGGTTTGATGCTTGGGTAAATTTCAACATTGAAACAGGTGTCATTGATCCAGCTGAAGGATATGGACAAATTAAAGCATATAGTATGGTACCATGGGCGAATCAAATTGGATTTATTGATGAGTCAACAGGAAGATATGTAACAGAAAGATACTCACAAGGGTCAGAAGCGTGGACATTTGCATGGACATCGTTCATTACAGACTTCATGAGACATACAGAAGAACAAGGATGGTTTGATATCACATACATTTCAATGGATGAAAGAGGAAGAGCAGAACTTGAACCAGCAATTAACTTAATTGAATCGATTGAAAATGATGAAGGTGTATCATTTAAAATAGCAGCAGCATTCAATTATGCAAGTGGAAATGACTATACATTCTTAGATCGGATTGATGATTTATCAATCGGACAATCCTATGTAAATGATGATTCAGAAGATATGCGTAATATGTCAGAGCACCGTAATGATTTGGGTTTAATTACTACTCTATATACTTGTACAGGACATTATCCAAGTTCATTTATTTTCAGTGATATGGCTGAAAATAAATGGTTGATGTGGTATACTTTAGCGCAAAATACAGACGGATATATGCGTTGGGCATGGGATAATTGGACTGAGGATCCATTAACTATTGCTAGTTATAGATATTGGGAACCAGAAGATGGATATTTTGTTTACCCAGTAGAAAAAGATGGAACTGGAGAAGATACTTATTTCTATACGACACCAAAATATGAAATTCTTAAAGAAGGTGTTAATGATATTAATAAAGCGAAATATTTAATGACGTTATCTACCGAAAATGAAACAGCGATGAATACCTTAGTTCGTTCAATTGAACGTTCTAACAAAGGGTCAAACGGATATGGATCTGCAACAGCTGCTTCGCAAGCAGACAAAGATTTATTAATTTCTGAAGTGGCACGCTTAGATGCAGGTATGACTGATATCGCAAGAGCAAGCGTTGTCATAGAAGAGGCAGATTATAGTGCAGTGGATGCAGCTATTACTCGTGCAAACACGTATAT
>CAYJGK010000010.1:22467-54393 GCA_964370065.1 uncultured Erysipelotrichaceae bacterium | reverse complement strand
GTGATACAAGTCAAACACAATTATTCTTAGCGTTATTATGCTTAGGGTTTGTTGGTCTATTAAGCGTGAACAAATTAATAAAAAAATAAAAATACAAAAATGAGCATTGAAATAAACGTGGAGTGTCTGTGGATACCCACGTTTTATTTATGAAATCATCACATGAGGTTTATGCAATTGGTTAGTCAAATTATGTTGATCGCATTAGAAGTTAAAGGTAAATGTATCTAATAATAGACATAAATGGTAGGAAATGATACGATAACTATAGCAATAAGCATTATATTTGAATGCCATTGCATTCGAGTGTATAAATAAAAAAAGTATACACATTTTACGTATATACTATATATGTTTATTGGTGTGCCTAACAAGATTCGAACTTGCTACCTTCAGAGTCGGAGTCTGACGCTCTATCCAAATGAGCTATAGACACATACTCTTATTATAGCATGAATCGATAAAATAAAAAGAGGGACAAGTATTGGAAATGAAAGAGGTAATGAAATGAAAAATAAGTTAATGATTTTAGCTGCGATTGGATATGTAGTAATTGGAGCAAGTGTGTATTATATACAACTTCCACCACTGAATTGGCATGCACCTGAATTTTGGACATATGTAGTATTAATGGTAGGATTATTAGCTGTACCATTAATTATTGTTTCGTTTATTCCAACTACAACATATTATAATGTAAACTACAAGAAAGTAGCTATTGTATTAGCAAGTGCATTAGCTTTTAGTGTAGGGTTCCCCATGCTTGCAAGTGGAGCTTCTATTCGTTTATTTAATGCTAGTGAATATGCATCCAGAATCAATGTTGAAAATGTAGAATTTAGCGAAATAGAAGAAGTTGATTTTACTAAAACACCAGTTATCGATCGTTCTACTACGGAAGCTTTAGGTGATCGTGTGATGGGTCAAATGAGTGATTTGGTGTCACAATTTAATGTATCGAATGAATATACACAAATCTCTTATGATAATAGTGTGTATCGAGTTACCCCATTAGAATATGCAGATTTCTTTAAATGGTTGACCAACCAAGCACAAGGAGTGCCTGCCTATATTAAAGTAAATTCCACAAATGGAGAAGCAACATTAGTTCGCTTAGAAGATTTAGGTCTAGACAATATGAAATATGTACCTTCTGCTTTGTTTAATAATAATTTAGAACGCCATTTGCGCTTTAGTTATCCAACTGAAATTTTTGGAAGTCCCTCTTTTGAAATTGACGAAGAGGGGAAACCTTGGTATGTTTGTACAACGTATACATACAAAGGAGTCGGGGCAAAAAAATCAGTGACTGGAGCGGTTTTTGTTGATCCAATCGATGGGTCAAGTCAAAAATATGCAACGAAAGATATTCCCGCATGGGCAGATCGTGTGTATCCAGAAAGTTTAATTATTGAAGAGATTAATGATTATGGTAGCTTACAAGATGGATATATTAACTCAATTATTGGACAAAAAAATGTAGTAGTTTCTAGTGAGGGCTATAACTATATTGAAAAAGATGGGGATATTTGGTTATATACAGGAATTACAAGTGTGACGAAAGATGCAAGTAATTTAGGGTTTGTGTTAGTGAATATGCGAACACATGAAACATTACGCATGAGCGCGCCAGGAGCCAATGAAACAAGTGCTATGAAATCGGCAGAAGATGAAGTGAAAAATTATGGGTATGAAGCAACTTTTCCAATTTTAGTGAATGTAAATGGAAATCCGACTTATATGTTAAGTTTAAGAGCACCAAGTAGTGATGAAAGTAATGGTGTGATTAAACAATATGCCATGATTGATGTAGAAGATTATCAAAAGGTGGTAACAGTTGATGTGGATGAAGGGTTTGATGCCCTAAAGAAAAAAATGATTGATGCACAAGGCGGGGAAACTCCAAAAGAAGAGGAAACACTAAAAAAACAAATTACAATTGCTTCCATTGAAAAAGTGTTTGTAGAGGGTAATACGAAATATTACTTTGCAGATGTAGAAGGAAATAAATATAAAATGGATTTTGCTACAAAATATGAAGAGGTGTTACCATTTATTAAAGTTGGCGATACAATTACAATAAATTATAACGAAAGTGAAGGAATTATTTTTATTAGCAGTATTGAATAATACAGAAACGAGGGCAATATGAAGATTTCGACGAAAGGCAGATATGCATTTAGGGTGATGGTAGATATTGGGATTTATGGAACAGAAAAGAATGTCTCTTTAAAAGAAATATCAGAACGACAAAATATTTCAATCAAATATTTAGAACAAATTATAAAACCACTATGTACAGCAAAATATTTGGACAGTTTTAAAGGTAAATATGGAGGCTACAAATTAAGTAAAGATCCTTCAGAGTACAATTTAAAAATGATTATTGATGCTTGTGAAGAAAATACCTTATGTGTGCCTTGTGTTAGAAATCCAAAAGAGTGTGCTAAATATGAAACTTGTATGAGTATTTCGATTTGGCAAGGACTGCAAAAAGTAATTGATGAATACTTAGAAAACATATCATTATTTGATGTAATTAAAGATAATAGCGATTTAAATAAAATTGCAAACTTTCCTAATATTGATTGCGATATGTGCAAGGAGGAATAATAAAGTGAATCGAGTAGTAAACAATGTATTAGAATTAATTGGACAAACGCCGTTAGTTCGTTTACAAAAAATAGAAGAGAAATATGGGTTACAAGTGAAACTATTAGCAAAAGTAGAATCGTTTAATCCAGGAGGAAGTGTAAAAGATCGTATTGCATTTCAAATGATTGAAGCCGCAGAACGATCAGGTGCTTTAAAAAAAGGTGCCACTTTAATTGAAGCAACAAGTGGGAATACAGGAATTGGGTTAGCGTTAGTTGCTGCAGTTAAAGGATACCCTTTAATTATTACATTGCCAGATACAATGAGTGTAGAAAGACGTGCTTTATTAAAAGCATATGGTGCACAATTAGTCCTGACTCCAGGTAGAGAAGGAATGAAGGGTGCAATTGCAAAAGCAAATGCATTACAGGTAAACATGCCAGATAGTTTTATTCCTTCACAATTTGAAAATGAAATGAATCCATTTGCCCATCTTAGCCATACAGGTGTTGAAATTTATGAACAAACAAATGGAATGGTAGATATGTTAGTGGCAGGAGTGGGTACTGGTGGTACCATTACTGGGACGGCTACTTACTTAAAATCAAAAAAAGAAGTGGAAGTTATTGCAGTGGAACCAAGAGACTCAGCAGTGTTAAGTGGGAATGGGCCAGGTCCGCATACCATACAAGGGATTGGAGCAGGATTTGTTCCCAAAACTTTAGATACTTCAATTTATGATAGTATTGCGCAAGTTAGTAATGAAGAAGCTTTTGCGCAAGCTAGAGAATTAACAACTTTAGAAGGCTTACTAGTAGGTATTTCTAGTGGGGCAGCCACTCACGCAGCAATTAAAGAAGCACAAAAAGAACGTAATATTGGAAAGACAATTGTTGTTGTTTTGCCAGATACAGGAGAAAGATACTTATCCACTCCACTATTTAATGAACAGGGTTAATCCCTGTTTTTTTTATTATCGTATGCGAAAAATAAGCAATGTGAAAAAAAAGTGAAAACTACCCCTTTGGCTAGTACACCAGTTTAAAGTCTTTTAGTATACTCTTACCATGCTTTGATTGGCAGAAAGAGGATGAATATGAATAGAATAACAAAAGGAATCAAGATTATCTTTGCATTATGCATTATGACAGTTAGTTTATATGTAAATGTAGAACAAACACAAGCAACATCAGAACCTTATGAATACACGAGTAATGGTGTATTGAAGGTTTATAGCAATGAGGGAACAACGCTTTGGGCGAAAGATGATACAATTGATAAGACAGAAGTGAATAAAATTGTAATAGGAAATGAAGTTACAAGAATTAGACCAAGTGCATTTGCCGGGTGTACAAATGTGACAAATGTCACTTTTCATGGTGGAAGCAGTCTAGAAATAATAGCAAGTCAAGCATTTTATGAAACAACAAGCTTAACATCAATTACTTTTCCAAAAAGTTTAAATAGAATTGAAGAAGCAGCTTTTGAGAAAAGTGGTTTAGTAAATGTAACCTTAAACGAAGGATTAAAAACAATTGATAATCGTGCTTTTAAAAAGAATGTAGGATTGGAAACCATTATTATTCCTAGCACAGTGACTACATTTGAGCGCACTGCTTTTGCTGGTACAAATCTAAAAGAAATATATTTCGAAGGTAACTATCCAACAGAAGATCGAGGATTTGAAACGTTACCGAGTGAAGCAATTATTTATTATAATTTTACATCGAATGGTTGGGAAGATAAAAATGCAATACTACACCCAAGTAGTCCGATGGAAATTAAGTTTAACTTAACGCGTTTAGGAACGAGTGTTAAAGATAGTGCTGTAACATTAGATACCGCATCATTTAGCACAATATTATTTTTAAGAAATGAAGAGCACACATTACCACAGAACATTAAAGTAAGAATGAATGGTACGTTAGTAAGTGAATACACATATGATCGTCTGACTGGTGAGATTATCCTTGATTTAGCAGCAATTTATACAAACCCTAATTACACACTAGGAAAGATTGTTATTTTAGCAGAAGCTGCAAACAGTGCAGATATTGAATATTCGTTAGTGCAAACAACAATGAAAGAATATGATGAACCATTATTATTAGCTTTTGCAAATTTACCTGCTAGTATCACGAGTGAAGATATTACATTTACGATAGCTGACGAGTCAGCTCATAAAGCACAAATTATTGATGGTAAATTAGTCCCTAATGAAAAAGAAGTAGGGGCAATAAAAGTTATTGCAACGATAAAAGATGGAATTAAAGTAGGGGAAGATTATTCAAAAGAATTTACACTTAGAGTTATTAATCAAAGAAAAATCACATATTACTCAGTAAATGGAATGAATCAAATCTATGCAAATGCTATTTTTGATTTGGGGGAACTAGCTACTTTAATCGAATATCCAGCAGAATTATTACCAAAAGGAATGGTCTTAGTGGGATGGGAAAACAAGAAAACAAAAGATATCTATAAAGCAGGTAGTCAAATTAATTTAGAAGCTGATGTAAATTTAATTCCCGTTTTAGCTTATGAAATAGATAGTACTTTTACAACAGGTAGTTCATACAGTGTGGCACAAGGGGAAAAACTTTCATTTACTGTATCTGGATACGTTGAACATTTTAATGGACTCTACATTAATTCAAAATTAATCGATCCAAAACACTATACTGTAGAAGCAGGAAGTGTCATTATTACATTAAATGAAGAATATACTAAGTTATTAGAAGTAGGAAACCATGAAATTATGGTATCTGTAGGAGAAAGTACGCCAACAGCGACGCTATCGGTTACTTCCGCAAAAGTAGAAACTGGAAATACTACGCCTACTGCACCAACAGCTCCAAATACAGGAGATACAACAAATATAGCGCAATACATTGGTTTTTTATTACTATCAATTATTGCCATTATTGCATTTGTTAAATACAGAAATAAGTAAAGGAAATAAAAATATGAATCATTTAAAAAAAATTATGAAAATTTCATTCGCTGCATTATTAATAGCAGTGACTGTACCATTTACTACAGCCTCAATAGAAGCTAAAAAAAAGCCTTCTGAAAAAGTGGAAATCTCATACGATACAGATAACCAAACATTAACAGTCTATGTAGATACTGGATTTCAATATGTCGAAGAATACTCGAAAAAAGATAAGCAGGTAGTTGAGCATTTAATTATCAAGAAGGATGTAACAGCAATACCAAAAAATTCTTTTGCAGGTTTTACAAACTTAAAGACAGTTACTTTTCAAAACCAATCAAAACTTGTGGAGATCGGTGGGGAAGCTTTTAAAAATACAAAAAACCTAACTACTATTACATTACCCAACTCGTTAAAAAAAATATCGGCTAGTGCCTTTGAAAATAGTGGGATTAAATCGATTGTTTTACCAAAGGGATTAGAAACAATTGGGAAACGTACATTTGCTAATACAAGCAATCTAACAGAAATCGAAGTGCCTGCTAGCGTTGTAGAAGTAAAAGAAAATGCATTTTTAAATTCATCAATTTCAGCAATTACTTTTTTAGGTGATTATCCAACACTAGATGATGGAATTAAAAAAATCTTAAATACGCATGTTTATTATATGTTTGACACTAATGGTTGGGCACAAACAGGGGCAAAGTTATCTTCTAATAATATAATACCTATTACTGATAACTTCGAAGGTAAGGTACTAGGAAGTACTACACAATCCATATCTTTTGCACAAGATAGTGCAGAATTTGATTTATCTGCAGTGGGGAAGAATAAAATTATTGCTGCTGATGTAAAAGTATATACCAATAATCAACCAATCAGTGAATACACATATAATGCTTATACGAATAAATTAACAATCGATGTAAAAAGTTTAAGAAATAATACAAGCTATACATTCGGCACATTTTTAGTAGAAGTAAATATGGTAGATGAGTCAACGATTCAGTACGATTTAGTAAATAAAAAGGTACAAGAAGGAAATACCTTACAATTAGAAATAAAAGATTTACCAAAAGAATTAGAAAACAAGAAAATTAGCTGGACACTTACAAACGATTCAAAGAAATATGGATCAATAAAGAAGGGCGTGTTCACACCAACAAAAACAGGAACTGCAAAAGTAAAAGTAGTCATTGAAGATGGAATTTCAAAAAATAAAGATTATAAAGCAACCTATACAATAAAGATAATTGATATGCATACGATTACCTTATTACCTGGTCAGTTGAGTGGAACGAATGTAGAAATAATTGTACAAGATAAAACAAACTTCACACTACCTGAATGTCCATTTGAATTACCAAAAGGGATAGTGGTTAAAGAGTGGCGTGCAATTAATTCAGGAAATGAATTTAGCGTCGGGGAACAAGTTAAAATTAAGAATGATAAGTATTATGAACCAATTTTATCTTATGAAATTGATAGTGTATTTACTTCAGGGGAGAAACATGAAGTAACAAGAGGAAATGATGTTACATTTAAGTTAACAGGTTATGTAGAGCATTTTACCAGTTTATATATTAATGGGCAGTTGGTGGATCCAAGTAATTATACATTAGAGTCTGGAAGTGTTGTGATAACTTTACACAAAGAGTATATTAATACTTTAACAATAGGAACATATGATGTAGTAGTTACTATTGGAGAGAGTACACCGAATGCATCATTAATTGTGAAACAGGCACCGATTGTGGAGAATACAGTAGGTCAAATACCACAAGCAGGGGTAGATACATCCGATACGACTAATATAATAAATTATGTAGGATTATTATGTGTATCTGTTTTAACAGCTCTTCTATTGATTCGTAAATGCAAAGCGGTGTAGAAAAGCAAAACTATATCAAAGCAGAAATTGCTGGTTAAAATTGAATAGCGCAATTTTAAAGATTAAGAAAAAGAGCAGAAGTTAACAAGATTGTTAGGTTCTGCTCTTTTTATATATTTTTTTGTTGCTGCTTGTATTGCTATTCTATTGGATATAAAAAGTTGGCGATTTCTCACCAACTGTAAATAGACTAGTATCAATTATATTTTCACACACTTTAAACCCACTTGCAAAAATAATTTGAAACGTTCATTTTTTTTGGAATTTACGTTCTCGTAAAAAGAAGTAAAAAAACTATATTTAAGATATGGTAATCCAGTTTGCACGTTTATAATAAGTAAATAATATAATGGCACTCAATACCCAAGTAATCGGCCAACCCATAAATACATATTGAATATTATCGAATAAATGTACAGTAATGCTAATCCATGTCATACGAGCCACGCACCAACACAATACCATTACGTACATAGGTATTTTAGTACGACCTGCTCCACGCATCACACCCGCTAAAGAATGGGATATCGCTAGTAAGATATACCCAGGGACAACAGTATGCATCATTAATTGACCCACCTCTTGTACTTCTGGATTACTTGAGAAAATAGCCATAATTTCAGGTGCGAAGGCTAGTAATGCAATAGAAACTAAGCCGATTGATGTACAACTCATAATCATGCCATATACAGCACCCTTTTTAACTCGATCATATTTCTTCGCCCCCATATTTTGTCCAACAAAAGTTGTTAAGGCCATTGAGAAAGACATAACTGGCATGATAGCAAATCCATCTACTTTCATATAAGAACCAGCTCCAGCCATAGCGATAGCACCGAATGAATTAATATTAGCTTGTACCACTACATTTGATAAGGAAACGATTGCATTTTGAAATGCACTTGGCAAACCAATTTTGATAATACGTTTAATTGTATCCTTATGAATTTTAATTTTAGTTAAATAGAGTCTATACACATCATTACTTTTACACAATTGGCGAATTGTTAAGATTGCACTAACTGCTTGAGCGATCATAGTGGCATAAGCAACACCTGCAATACCCATATTAAATTGCGTAACAAATAGGATATCTAAAACAATATTCGTGACACTAGATACGATTAGAAAATATAAAGGGTGTTTACTATCTCCTACTGCACGTAACATACCACTACCCATGTTATAGATAATTAATCCCATAATACCCATAAAATAAATTGATAAATAGCTGACACTACTTTCCATGACTTCGGGCGCAACATTCACTAAACGTAAAATCGTAGGGGTAAAAAAGATACCTAATAATGTTGAACATAAACCTGATAGGAGGGCAACTGCCATAGTTGTATGGATTGCTTTATGTACATTTTCTGCATCTTTTGCCCCATAATACTGTGCGATAACCACTCCACCACCTAAAGATAAACCCATGAAGAAGCTAACTAATAAGTTGACAATAGAACCACTGGAATTAACAGCAGCCAACGCATGGTCGCCGATGTAATTTCCTACTACAATACTATCTACAGTATTATATAACTGTTGAAATAAGTTACCTAATAACAACGGAAATGAGAAGAATAGTATCTGTTTCCATATATTACCTTCGGTTAATAAGCCCTTTTGTACTTTTTCCATAAAACTCCCCTTTACATATTTAATAAGTATACTCCTATTTCTATACAAATTCTATAGAAATGAAATAAAATGCGTTGAAATTAATCATATGTAATATATAATTAAAGTAGAAATAGGAGAAATAATGATGTCGAAAAATGCAGAAAAAGCGGTAAATTTGTATAGGAATGGACATAACTGTGCACAAGCAGTTGCTTGTGCCTTTGCTCAAACATACAATATGGATGAAGACCAATTATACCAGTTATGTGAAGGGTTCGGTGGAGGAATCGCAGGTTATGAAGGAATTTGTGGAGCAGCAAGTGGAATGATCATGATTACTGGATTAGCGTATAGTAATCCCAATATAGTAGGCCAATCTAAAAAAGAAACGTATAAAAAGGTAAAAGAACTACAAAATTTATTTCATGAACGTATGGGATATATTGATTGTGATGAACTTAAAGCAAACTTAGATCAAGCGAGAGTGCATGGCAAACCAATCGGTTGCACAAACTGTGTAAAATGCGCAGCTCAAATTGTAGAAGATGAAATAGTTGGAAAATAAATAGGAAGAAGTCACTCTCGACTTCTTCCTATTTATTTAATGCTTCTAAAAACGTTTGAATATGTTTAGAAGCGTCTTGTTTTTCATATCCATATTCTCCTAATTCAATACTTGGTTTAGTGTAGCCATGAAAATCACTTCCTAAAGTCATCAATAAGTTATTTTTATTGCAGAAGGCTTCATAGTATTCATTATGAACAGGTGTATGATAATTACTATAGGCTTCGATTCCATCAATCCCTAAAGTGATCGCTTTTTGCAATAATTCCTCTTGTTTATAATACGTTTCATGAGGGTGCGCTAAAATTGCCAATCCCCCTTCATTATGGATGCGGTCAATGACCTCTTTAATGTCAGGATAAGGAACAGGAACATAGTTTTTCTTACCGTATTTACATAAATCCCAAAAAAAGTTAGGCACAGCAGGGTCGCTTCTATGTCCGCCAGGCAAATACGGCTTGAAGTCTTCAATATCACTGTGGTGCGTAAATAAATATTGACAAATGATAAAGAAAGGATTCACACCATCTTGTACTTGAGAATAAATAGTGTGACGATCAATTTTGATTTGATAAACTTCTTCAAATTTTTTAATGCGCAGTTCTGTTACATCATCCATTATCATATTAATATATCTAGATAAACCAGCATAATACTCATCTTTATGATTAATACCATATCCTAAAATATGGGTTTCTCTATTTTCAAATAAACTATCAAATTCAATTGCAGGAATCACATGTACGCCGATCTGATTACCTAAATGAATCATTTCATCAATTCCTAACACTTCGTTATGGTCAGTTAAAGCCACTACCCCTAATTGTTTTTCTTGTATGAAAGCCATTAGTTGAGCAGGGCTAAACTCACCATCACGGCTATATTTGGAATGCATATGTAAGTCGAATTTCATAAATACCTCTTTTATTACATATCGATTTTAACATGTGCCATCTATTTCCACAATTTATTTTTTACTTATCTTAGCTCCTAATTTATGGTATGCTTATTGTAAGTCATAGGGAGGACGAATATGAAAAAACATGAGTTATTAAATTGTATGAATGTTTGTGACTATGTAAGATCACAAACCCAACTCTTTATGCAAGAAGATGAACTTATTGCAACGGAAATAGGTGATGGAAATATAAATTATGTGTTTAAAGTACAATGTATAAAAAAAGATAAAAGTGTAATTGTAAAGCAAGCCGATATTTATTTACGTGCATCAGGTAGATTATTAGATGTGATTCGTAGCGAAATAGAAGCACAAGCGTTATTGACACAATATGCGATTACCCCACAGTTTATACCTAAAGTATATGCAGTGGATCCTATCTTGTGTACAATCATTATGGAAGATATATCAGAGTATGAAAATATGCGCTATGCTTTATTGGAAAACAAACAATTTCCTAAATTCAGTCAACAAATGGCTACTTATATGGCATATAATTTATTACTTACAAGTGATATTGTATTAAGTCGAAGTGAAAAAAGAAAAAATGCAGCAAAATTTTTAAATATAGAAATGTGTGATATTAGTGAATGCTTAGTTTTAAATGAACCTTTTACTAATGATCGTAATCGGAATGTAATTAGTGAAGGAAATGAACAATTTGTGAATATAAACATTTACCAAGATGAGTCATTAAAATTGGAAGTAGCAAAACTATATGATGCCTTTATGAATCAAAGTCAAGCATTACTACATGGGGATTTACATACCGGATCTATCTTTGTCACAACAACCGGATTAAAAGTTATTGATCCTGAATTTGCAACATATGGGCCAATGGGCTATGACATAGGAAATGTGATTGCAAATTTATTTTTTGCCTATGCGCGACAAGTTATAGAAAATCCCTCTCAAATGCATAATTGGTTAGCTGTGTGTATTGAAGAAACCTTACAAAATACAATGGATACATTAGAAACACTATATAAAGAAAAAGTAGTGGTACAACTATATAAGAGCGATGCGTATCGTAAACAGTATTTAAATAGAGTGTTCCAACAAAGTTTAGGGTATGCAGGATGTGAAATCATTCGTCGAACAATAGGTGATTCTAAAGTGAAAGAACTAGAAAGCATGCCACTCACTCCTACTAAAATACAATTAGAAAGAGTGTTATTAAATTGGGGAATCACGCTTATTAAAGAAGGTCAGTCCATACATTGTGCACATGACATGATGCATGCGTTTGATGTATGTATACGTAGAAAAGAGACATCATATGAATAGAATGGATCAAGGTTTAGCATTCTTATTACGCTATGAAAATGTAGCTTGGTATGCAGATGGAAAAGTGACTATTTTAGATCGTAGAATTTATCCAACTGAAATTGAATTTGTAACGTGTACACATTATTTAGAAGTTGTACAAGCTATTAAAGATTTGGTGACACAAAGTGCGGGACCGTATACAGCAATAGGAATGGGAATGGCATTAGCTGCATATAGTTGTCGAAATCAAAGCCAAAGTGAACAAATAAAATACTTAACGAAGGCAGCAGATGATTTTAGCAATGCCAGAGTAACCACTAAAAATAGATATGCAGAAATTGCAAATGGCTGTTTGTATGCTGCTAAACAAGCTTTAACACAAGAAGGTGACTGTGTACAAGCCATCGTGAATGGTACAATCGAATCATTAAATAGAAGGTATAGCATCATGCAACAAGTCGCACAACACCTTGTTGCGCGACTCCCACAACAATCTAATGTATTAACGCAATGCTTTGGTGAAACAATCGTTGCTATGATGTGTAGAGTGGCTAAATTACAAAATAAAAATATTCATTTTTATCATGCAGAAACAAGACCTTTTTTACAAGGTGCAAGATTAAGTGCGAGTGTATGTAGTGAAATGGGAATGGAAGCAACAGTTATTTGCGATAATATGGTTGCCTATACATTGCAAAATAAAAATATTACAATGTTCACCTCTGCAGCAGATACAATAGCTATGGATGGGAGTATTGCCAATAAAATAGGCACCTTCCAAATAGCAATATTAGCCAAACACTTTAATGTACCATACTATGTAACAGGAATACCTGATTTAGATAAACAAGATAGTACACAGATAGTTATTGAAGAACGAGATCCTCAAGCAATTTTAGCTTGGCATAATAAAAAGCATACACTAGATGGTGTAAAAGGATTATATCCATCTTTTGATATTACACCTGCAGCTTTTATAAATGGAATTGTCACACCGTATGGTGTTTATAAAGCAGATGCATTAAAAGAGTATACAAAAGAAAAAAATATTAAGTTTTATTAGAGGGGGACAATATGAAACAAATTAAAGAGAAATTATTAGAATTATTGCATAAGCAAAATAAACAAGGAGACTTTGAATATGTAGCAAGTGGATTTATTTCGCCAGAACATACAGCGATGTTAGCATTAATAACCATCTGTTTAGGAGTGAGCCTAATTATAGGGCAATATGTAAAGTTAAATATTGCATATTCGATTACGGCAGCATTATTAATATTCTTTGTTGTCTTGCAATTATTGTATACACAAGTAGTAATTGCGAAAAGTGCAAAACGTGTATTTATTTATCGCAAAAAAATGATGAAAAAAGAGATGATTGATATTGTACCTATGCGTAACTTTAAATATTTAGAGGATGGATGCGATAGCCATCATATCAACGTATTATTAAAACTAGAAGGGAAAAATCACCGTATTACTTTTAATTTTAAGGATAAAAAACATGATGAACAGGCAGTGACACAATTCGAGCAAGATTTAATAAAAGGAACTGAATAAAATGAGTACAATTCGTGTCAATTTAAGCAACACGAATTGTACTATTTTTTTTACCGAACAAAGCGTACAATATATAGGTATGAAAGGGGAAACATCTATGCAATATTATTTAGAACCACGCTGTAAAGAAATATTAGAACTCTTACTTCAATCACCTACTTATTTGAGTATACCTGAAATCATGAAAGATAAGAAAATTTCTAGAAGAAGTGTGTATTATGATATTAATAAAATTAACGATTGGTTAAAAAGTATTCAAGTAGATACGATTGAATTTGAAAGAAATAAAGGTGTTCTAATTTCTGATTCGCAAAGAACAAGGATTCAGTCACATTTGCGTGAACAAGGAACACAACAGCAGTTTGTATATTCACCTATGGAACGAGTCAAAATTATCATTTGTACAACAATATTAGATGAAAAACCTTTATCTATTGACGATTTCATCAATATCACCCAAGTGTCTAGAAATACGGTCATTAATGATTTGAAGTTAGTGAATAAACAGTTTAATGATCATCAACTGGAATTTTACTATGAACCGAAAAAAGGGTATTTAGTAAAAGGAGAAGAATTAAAGAAAAGAACGGTATTCTTTTTATATTTTAATGAAATTGCAGATTTCTATATCAAAAATTATATACCAATTAAACAAATAAATAAGGTAGATGATTATTTAGTAAAATTATATAAAATAGAAAAAGAATTAAAAATGGATTATGTAGGTGGGATTTGCTTATCTATTGCTTTGTATTTTGCTTCTATTCATAAACTAACACCTTGTATTGAGTTTAGTGAATGTGAACAAAGTGAAATTATACCAACTAAAGAATATATATTGATTGATGAACACTTTCCTAACTTAGCACGCAATGAAAAAATTTATATGGCATTGCACCTATTAGGTGCACGTTTACAATCAATTCCTTTTGAAGAATTAAATAAAGAGGATGATATATATGAAATTACGCGTTCCTTTATACAAGAATTTTCCCGTATTTCGTCTATTGAATTCACACTTATTGATGAGTTGGAAACGGCGTTATTTCAACATTTAAAAACATCAATTTATCGATATCGATATGGGATACAATTAGGCAATCCAATGCTTAAAGATATTAAAAGAGAATATAGAGAACTCTTTGCGATCACCAGTAAAGCTTGTGAATACTTAGAACAACGTTTAAATTTAATTATTCCAGAGAGTGAAATTGCATATATCACATTACATTTTGGTGGTTTTATTAAAAATCAAAAACAAAATCAAAAGCGATTATCAGTTTTGATTATATGCCCCAATGGAGTATCGGCAGCGAATATGCTACGGCATGAAGTAGAATCATTACTACCTAATACTAGTCAAATTGATATGGTGTCTGTGAGTGATTACGATTTGAATCATACGTATGATATTGTGATATCTACCATTATGTTTAATGATGAAAATCATGAAATATTAACAGTTCATCCAATTTTAACAGACAATGATCGTTTATTGATTTTGCGAAAATGTAATCAAATTCAACATAATACACATGCCAATGCAGTAGATGTCTTGGAAATCATTAAACCCTATGTGGAAGAAGAACAATTTATTGAAGTGAATAAGAAAGTAAAACGATACTTTGCAGATTTACAAATTGGGGCAAGTATCGGAGCTAAAACTTATGGAGTTGGCTTAGTTCGCGCATTACAAGAGGATAAAGTACTAGTGTGTTATGATAAAGTAGATTGGAAGCAAGCGATACACATAGCTAGTCAACCTTTGTTAAATGATCAAAGTATTGAACATAGATACATTGAGCATATGATTGCAAGCAATGAAAGTTTAGGGCCTTATATGTTTATTACTAATTCAGTAGTATTAGCACATTCTAAGGTAGAGCATGGGGTGAATCATTTAGGTGTTTCATTTGCATTGTTTAAGCAACCGATTTATTTCCCGGAAAATAAAGTAGCACGAATTATATTAGTGTTAGCGGCAGAAGATCAAAGTAAGCACATTCATATCTTAAAAGATATTATGACAATTTTTAAGCAACAACAAAATATAGATGAATTAAATGTTTGTAAAAGTACACAACAAATTCATACAGTAATCAATGAAATCATTGAAAGAGAGGAACAACAACATGAAAATGAATAAATTAATTGACCATACAATATTAAAGGCAAATACAACACAAAAACAAATCGATACATTATGCCAAGAAGCGCTAACTTATGATTTTGCAAGTGTATGTGTGAATTCAAGTTGGGTAGCACACTGTGCTAAAAAATTACAAGGTAGTGATGTAAAGGTATGTGCAGTCGTAGGTTTTCCATTAGGAGCCATGCATACGCAAGCAAAAGCATTTGAGACAAAATGTGTCATTGCAGATGGAGGTAGCGAAATTGATATGGTAATCAATATTGGTGCACTAATTGATGGGAATGATGATTTAGTGAGAGAAGATATTGAAGCGGTTGTAAAAGCAGCACAAGGGAATTGTGTAAAAGTTATATTAGAAACATGCTTATTAACAGATGAACAAATTGTTCGTGCATGTCAATTATGTGTAGAAGCCAAAGCAACATTTGTGAAAACAAGTACTGGATTTAATAGTGCAGGTGCCAATCCAAGAGTTGTCAAACTAATGAAAGATACCGTGCAAGAGTTTGCACAAGTGAAAGCAGCCGGAGGTGTTCGTAGTGTGCAAGATTTACATGCTATGGTAGAAGCTGGTGCAACGCGTATTGGAACAAGTGGTGGAGTGGCATTAATGCAAGAACAATCTATTCAAGAAGGATACTAAGAAGGGGGAACCCTTCTTTTGTTTTGCACACTATTGGAACAGTCTTTTACATTGCACAAAACGATGAAAAAACATGGACTTCACATAGTTTGCGATAATTTGTATGATAGAGGTGTCAAAGGGGGAAAAACAATGGAACAAATTTTAAAAAGAAAAAATGTTTTTATTAAAGACAAAGTAGAGAATTGGGTGGAATCAATTCATGTAGCAGTAGCTCCTTTGGTAGAACAAGGGTATTGCGAACAAAGATATATAGACGGAATCATTCAGAATACGAATGAGTTTGGACCTTACTATGTATTATGTGAAAATTTAGCATTATTACATGCGAGAAGTGAACAAGGGGTTATTTCAACCCAAGTATCGATTACGGTTTTAAAACAACCAATCAAATTTAAAGAAGACGGATTTGATGTAAGAGTCTTAGTTGCATTAGGTGCAACAGATGCAGAGGCACATTTAGATATATTGAAAGCTATGTCTAATGTTTTTGCGGATGAGCAAAAAGTGCAAAGTATTTTAGACGCAACTCAACCAGAAGCTATATATGATATATTTGCTTCTTCAGTTGAGTAACATATAGCGTTAGGAAAAGGGAGGAAAACATTATGGATATTATTTTAAATATTCTATCTACTCCAGCGATGATCGTTGGTTTAGTATCTTTAATTGGTTTAGTATTACAAGGTAAACAAATTGAAGATGTAGTAAAAGGAACGGTAAAAACAATTGTCGGTTTCTTAGTATTAAGCGCAGGGGCAGACTTCTTGGTAGGAGGATCATTAAATGCATTTGGAGAGTTATTCAACTTTGCATTCAACGTACAAGGAGTAGTGCCACATAATGAAGCAATCGTGTCTTTAGGTTTAGTTGAATTTGGAGAAGCAACTGCTTATATTATGGTAGTTGGGATGCTTGCTAACATTATCTTAGCACGTTTTTCAAGAATGAGTTATATCTTCTTAACAGGACATCATACACTATATATGGCATGTATGTTAGCTGTAATCTTAAACTACGGTGGATTAGACGGTATTCAATTAACAATTGCAGGAGGATTATTACTTGGATTAATCATGGTTCTATCACCAGCAATTTGTCAACCAACTATGCGTAAAATTGTGAACACAGATGAATTAGCATTCGGTCACTTTGGTGGTGCTGGGTACTGGTTTGCTGCACAAATTGGAAAATTATTTAAAGGAAGTAAATCAACTGAGGAATTAAACTTTCCACAACGTTTATCTTTCTTAAGAGATACAACAGTAGCAGTGGGATTAACAATGGTAATCTTCTTCTTAATTATTACAGGAGTAGCTGTAGCAAATGGATTATTTGAAGTAGACCCAGCAACATTACCTAGTTTATCAGCTTTATTAGTACCAGGAGAAACAACAACTCACTGGGTTGTATGGGCATTAACAACAGGTTTAAAATTTGCTGGAGGAGTATACATTATTATGGCTGGGGTACGTACAATCGTTGGAGAAGTAGTACCAGCATTTAAAGGAATCGCAGAAAAACTAGTACCTGGTGCTAAACCAGCAATCGATTGTCCAGTTGTATTCCCATATGCGCCAAACGCAGTATTAATTGGGTTCCTTGTTTCTTTCTTAGGAGGAATCGTTGGATTATTCATCTTAGGATTCATCAACGCTGAAATTATGAGTGTTGCATTAATCTTACCAGGTGTTGTACCTCACTTCTTCTGTGGAGCAACAGCAGGTGTATTTGCGAACACAGAAGGTGGAATTAAAGGATGTTTAGCAGGATCATTCTTACATGGATTATTAATCACATTCTTACCAGCTATTTGTATGCCAGTTATGGGATCATTAAACTTTGCAAATACAACGTTCTCTGATGCTGACTTCTCAATTATGGGAATCATCATTGGTAACATTGCACAATTTATTCAAGGTGTTGGATTATTAGGAGTTTGTGTAGGTTTATTCTTAATTCCTATTATTTATAACTATATTGCACCAAAAAAGGCAAAAAAATAGGCTAAATCAGAATAGAATTATGCTATAATCATAGAGGAGAATAATCTCCTCTATATTTAGTTAGAATTGTAACGAAAGGAGTCATATATTATGGCAATTAGAAAAATTTTATGTTGTTGTGGATCTGGATTAGGTTCAAGTATGTTAGTTAGAATGAATGTTGAAAAAGCACTTAAAAATATGGAAATCACTGGAGTTGATGTAAGCCATTCACAAGTGTCTGATGCTGTGCCAGGTGCAGCTGATGTATTTGTAGTAGGTGGGGATTTAGCTTCATTTGTTTCAGGTTTGGATAATACAATCATTTTAAATAATATTATGGACATGAATGAATTAACTGAGAAGTTAAAAGAAAAGTTTGCAAATCAATAATACATATAGGGTGAATGAGATTGTTTTTGGAAAGAGGTAAATGATGAACGCAGAAAAATTACATGAATTAAAAGTATTGTCAGCTAAAATTCGTTTAGACGTACTTAAAATGCTTCAAAAACGTGGATATGGTCATATGGGGGGATCACTTTCAATTGTAGAAGTACTTAGTGTATTATATGGAAATCATATGAAATATGATATAAAAAATCCATCTTGGGATAAAAGAGATATGTTAGTTTTATCAAAAGGACATGCAGGTCCTGGATTATATTCAGCATTAGCAAATGTTGGTTTTATTGAAAAAGAAATGTTATATACGTTAAATGAGGGAGGAACAAACTTACCTTCACACCCTGATCGTACAAAAACGCCAGGAGTCGATATGACAACAGGTTCATTAGGACAAGGAACATCAGCTGCTGCAGGAATTGCAACAGGATTCAAAATGAGTAATACAGATCAAACTGTTTACTTAATTGTAGGGGATGGAGAATTAAACGAAGGGCAATGTTGGGAGGCTTTCCAATTTATTGCACACAATAAATTAAATAACTGTATCGTGTTTATCGATGACAATAAAAAGCAATTAGATGGAACAACAGCTTCTATTTTAGATCCTTTCTGTATTGCTAAGAAAATGGAAGCATTCGGTTTCCATACACAAACTGTTAAGGGAAATGATGAGCAAGCAATTGATGCAGCAATTAATGCTGCTAAATCAGTTACAAACATGGCCTCTTGTATTGTATTAGATACAATTAAAGGGCAAGGAGTTTCTTACTTTGAACAGCTAGACGCCAACCATTCGGTTAAATTTGGAGGAGATGAAATTAATTCAGCTACAGACCAAGCAATCGAAGAAATAGAAGCGTTTATTGCAGGAGGTAAGTAATATGTATAAACTTAATAGAGATGGAATGGGTAAAGAATTAAAATTAGCAGTAGTAGAAACATTACAAGATTTAATGAAAACAAACGATAAAATTGTTGCATTAGAAGCTGACTTAGGTGGAGCCAGTGGATTTGCAAAATTTGAGCAATCAAATCCAAATCGCTATGTGCAATGTGGAATCGCAGAAGCAAACATGGTTGGAGTATCAGCTGGTTTATCCGCTACTGGGTACATTCCATTTATGCACACCTTTGGGCCGTTTGCCACGCGCCGTGTATTTGACCAAATCTTCTTATCTGGAGCATACGCAAAAAATACAATGAACATTTATGGATCAGACCCAGGATTTACAGTAGGTCCTAATGGAGGAACGCATACAACTTGGGAAGATGTAGCAATGATGAGAACGATTCCTAATGCAGTTGTTTGTGATCCAGCCGATTATGTACAATTAGAATGGTTAATTAAAGAATTTGCAACGATGGAAGGTGTTCATTATGTGCGCGCTAATCGTAAAAATGTACGTAACGTATATGCAGAAGGTTCTACATTTGAAATTGGTAAAGGAAACCTAATCAAAGAAGGGAAGGATGTATTAATTGTTGTGGCAGGGCAATTAGTGAGTGATGCATTGGATTGTGCGGATACATTAGAAGTAGAAGGTATTTCAGTTTCAGTGATTGATATGTTCACAATTAAGCCAATTGATGCGCAACTTCTAATCAAAGAAGCTACAGATAAAAAAGCAGTCGTAACTTTTGAAAACCACTCGATTATTGGTGGATTAGGAAGTGCAGTGGCTGAGGTATTAATGGAAAACCAAATTTCAACTGCATTTAAAAGAGTTGGAGTAGATGAACAATTTGGACAAGTTGGTACACCTGAATTTTTACAAAATGAATTTAAGTTAACAGCTAAAGATTTAGCACAAACAATTCGTACATTAGTTAAATAGTATAGTCAACCAAATAGCTATGCAATATTTTGCAAGAATTGTACAAAGGATTAAGAATCCTATGTGGTAATCATTAATAGTTGGATATTGACTAAAAAAACAAGAGCATAGAAACTACAAAATGTAGATTCTATGCTCTTTATCTATTTATAGCATACCTATTTTCAATAACGATTAAAAATACTGGGTGGTATTGTTGAAATAAAGATTTGTAGTATTTATATAATACGAGTATAATACAACATCCATTTAATCAGTTTTACATATTCATAAAAAAGACAAAGAAGACACCAAAAAAGATAAATAAAAAAAAGGTAAAATATGCAATACTGATAGAGTGGTAAACGCTTACATTTTTTTGATGTTAAATAGAGGGGGGAAGTATTTGAAAAGATTCGTTATGATACATTAGATAAGTTGGATATTATTAAAAGGAGGAAATATGAAGAGAAGTAAAATACCAGCATCATTATTAAAAGCAGGGCTTTCAATAGCTGTTGTACTAACAAATTTAGGGGTAAGTACAGTGATTACAAAAGCTGAAGGAAGTGCCTTTGCTACAGTAGAAAGTGATAGTTTATTAATAGGGAACGATGCTATAACAAGAGAATTTAGTATTGAAGATGGAAAGGTGAATACATCTAAATTATTAAACCACATAGGAAATACAGAGTTACTTCCACAAGCAGGTTCTAATGACTTTATTATTAATTTATTAGTGCCACCAGTAGAGGATCCAAACGTAGGAGAAGATATTGTAAATGAACCCGATTATTCATTAGGGGGATTAGATACAATGATTAATCGTAGTGAATGGACTGCAACATTACAAAATAGTGCAGGAACCCAATTTACGCAAACTGAAGTTGATAAACTATTTGATAATGATTTAAATACGAATGTGGATAACTGGCAAATTTCAGGGAACCCATTTTATTTAGATATTGATTTACAAGAAACAACGACATTTAGCTCGATGTCAATTAATAAAAGACCTGGATTCCATGAAGAAGCATATGGAACAAATGGGACAATGGGAGGATATGAAATTCTTTCTCGAAATGATGTGAATGATGAGTGGGTTTCCATTCATATAGGGGAATTCACAGCCGAAGATTATAATTTACATAAAGTAGGAAACTTATATAATGTAGGGGATACAGTGTATGTAAACTTTGATGAAGTAAGTGCTCGTTATGTACGAGTAGTACAAAACTCACAAGCGTTTGGTTCAGCTAATGAATTTACAAGTGCAGAACTAAAGCTATATGCTGAGTCCTTAACAACTAATTATATTGAGGAAGTACCTACTCAACCTAGTAATCGAGAAAAGTGGTCGATAACTGGTAGTGATGCAACTGGAAACATTTTTACTGCTGAAGAAATGGCAACACTAACGGATGGGGATTTAGATACACATCCAAACAATATGAGCGTTGCAAGTTATCCAATTAATATTGATATTGACTTAGGTGAAAAACAACAAGTTAGTGCAATCTCTGTTAATAAGCGTCCTGGATTTACAGAAGAAGCATATGGTACGAATGGTACGATGGGTGAATTTGATTTATATGTAAGTGAGGATGGAATCAATTGGAGTATTGCTGGGGCAGGAAACTTTACACCAGCAGCTTGGAATTTACATAAAGTGGGTAATTTATACAATGTAGGAGATACAGTGTATGCAAATTTTGAAAAAGTATACACAACACGTTATGTACGTATTCAGCAAAAAAGCGCAGCCTTTGGAAGTGCACAAGAATTCACAAGTTCAGAAATTAATATATTTGCTGATCAATATACAGGAGATAATTGGAATGTAGAACCATCAATACAAATGAATCCATCTACAATCGCTTCTAGTGAATTGACTTTTGAAAGTGCAAAAGCAAAAGATATTGACAACGGAAAACAATTAACAATTCACTTTGAACCGGTTACAAGAGGTGGTGTAACATATGATATTGATCAGATTTTTATAGTGGGTAATGATGATCACTATATGCGTTCCTTTATTGAAATTACGCCTTCAGATAAAGATAATGCAAGAATTGACTATATTGAACAAGACAGATTTATCTTAGCGGATGATTTAGAAGGAGTATGGAGCCGTCCTCCAATTAATACTGTTTCTTCCATGTGGATTGGAGCAAATGAATTGATGTTAGGGCAACCAATTTATGCAAATGGTTTCTTTATGGGTTCAGAATTTCCTGCAACGGATACGGATATTACAGAAGGAAATAAAGTGCAAATCCGTTACTATTCTGGTAAAAACTTTACACAATTAGAAGCGGATAACCAATTAACGAGCGATGGAAAATTTGTCGCATGGCAAAATGTAGTAGGAGTTGCTAGATCAAATGATACAAATGTTGTACAAACTGATTTCTTTGCTTATATTGACGAAATTGCAACACCAACAGAGTTTAGAAAACAATACAATTCATGGTATGATAATATGATGAATATTACTGACGAAAGCATTGCAGAATCATTCTATGGTTCTGAATTAGGATTAACAGAGAATGGCGTTCCACCTGTGGATGCTTATACTGTCGATGATGGATGGAATGCTTATCATGATGAAGAAGGGTTAACTGCACCTAGTAATTCTGCAGGAACAGAACCCAATAAAACAGGATTTTGGGAATTCAATGAAAAATTCCCGAATGAATTATATACTTCATCTGCTTTATCTAATAAACTAGCTTCTACATTTGGTTTATGGGTAGGACCACAAGGTGGTTATAATTTCTTTAGTACTTTTGCTAGATACTTGGAAAATATGGGGACAGGATTTGTTCAACATGGTTCAGTATTAGGGGATGTCGTATGTACAGGGTCTCGTACTTATCAAGAAAATTATAAAAACTTGTTTATCGATTACCAAAACCGTTTTGATATTTCATATTGGAAATGGGATGGATTTGCGAATCGTCCTTGTCAAGAAGAAGGACATAATCATATGGTTGGTGGAGAAAACAATATGTATTTCAACTCTGATATGTGGGAAGGATGGACCGATGTATTTGAAGCGGTACGTGAAGCAAAAGGGAATGAAGAATTATTTATTAATGCAACATGTTATGTAAATTTAAGCCCTTGGTTATTACAATGGGTGAATGTAGTTTGGATTCAAGATTCAGGTGATACAGGAGAAATGGGTACAGGAGATCGTTTCGAACAAAAAATCTATTACCGTGATGAAGTATACTACAAATTATTAAAACAAAATCAATTGCAATTCCCATTGAAAAATCTATACAACCACGATCCAATTTATGGAGTTTCTGATGGAAGTCATACAACAACTGAAGTATTTAGAGAATTTTTAATAGCGAATGCAGCACGTGGTACAGCATTCTGGGAATTATATTATTCACCGAGTATTTTTGACGATGCAAAATGGCGTGTGAATGCGGATGTATTAGCGTTTGCAGAAGAAAACATTGACGTATTAGAAAACGCGAAGATGTTTGGAGAAAGACCATCAGTTGGGGCATATGGGTATTCATCATGGAAAGGGGAAGAAGGAATCGTATCCTTCACTAACCCACTCGATACAGAACAAACTCTAAGGGTTACTTATGATGAGACGATAGGTGTTCCAACAACACTAAGTCATGCACAGGCGATTCAAGTTGAACCATTTGTGATACAGGAAAATGAAGTTGTATCTTACGGGGATGAAGTCAGTGTGACATTACAACCACATGAAACAATCATATATCATTACAACTATGAGGATCCAGGGACACCAGTTATAACTTCAATCAAAGTAACGGCATGGAATGAGGTAACAATTAAATTTAATGATCGTATAGGGGATAAAACAACTTATACGGTAGATGGAATGGAAGTAAGTGCTCAATTATTAGAAGATTATCGCACGGTGGTATTAACGACAAAAACACCGTTAACGTTGCATGAAACAATTACTGTTTCAGGAACAAACCTATTAAATACTGCGAATGAATCGAGTACATTTACAACAACGGCAACTGTATATGAAAATGAAACAGTTGTGAAAGTAGAAAATAAACAACAATTAGTGCAAGATAGTGAAAATGTGAGTGATGTATTACAAGAGAGTACACAAATTCCTTTTATGAAAGTAAATGGTGAAGCACAAGTAGATACGAATCAAGCTTTTGAAGGAAAACAAGATTTCTCAATTGAATTTGGAGTTAAAACAGATAGTGTAGATCAAACACTGTTTGCACAAGGAGAGGATATTCAAGTACGTATCGATGCGGAAGGATACATTGAATTTATCGTAGGAAACAAAACAGTAACTTCGAAAGAAGAAGTAATTACAGTTGATGAAAAAGCACATGGGACATTTGGAACAGATCAATATGTACCAACAACTACTAATACAACGCTAGTGGGTAGAGTCAACGATAATGTAATGCATACTGTACATGCCGTACGCGAAGTGAATGGATTATTAAAAATTTATATTGATGGTGTATTAGTTTCTTCTCTATATGATGAGACGCAATTAAACGAACCTTTGGAAAAAGGTGTAATCACAATCGGTGATACAAACTTTACAGGGTATTTATCAAATGTAACTTTATATAATAGAGCAACTAACTATAAAGAGGCAGAACAATTTGCAAAAGATTACGATGTTGGAGTCACAACAAAAGTACAAGATCGTACAAACTGGACAGCAACGGCTTCTTCACAAATGAATAACGCAACTGGGGATGGGCCAGCCTCATCAGCGATTGATGGAAATACAGCGACATGGTGGCATTCAAGTTATGTAGATGGTGTTGATTATGATGTGGAGGACCACTATATTGAAATTGATTTCCATGAAACAATATCGTTTGATAACTTTGTCTATGAAGGACGTGGTGGATCAAATGGGGATTTAAAAGAGTATTCCTTAGAAGCAAACATTAATGGCACATGGACTGAAATTAAAACGGGAACAATGGATGCAGCTAAAACAACCATTGTAAATTTCGATTCTACAGTAAGTGCAGAAGGATTACGTCTAAACTGGGTAACTACTCAAAACGGGCAAAGTTTTGGAGCAGCTGTTGAAATTTATGTAACGAGCAATAAAGAAGCTCTTGCAGAAGAAAGTGATGTGAAAGATTTAAATGATGCGATTGTGGCAATTAATCCAGCAAAATATACATTGGTTTCCGCACAGAAATACATTGATATTGCAAATGAAATTAAAAACTTAGAGTCAATTAATGCAACACAATCAATCATTGATGAATTAAGAGAACAATTATTGAATGCCTACAATGAATTGGTACTAATGTCTAGTACACCAGAATATGCAACCATTAAAAATGCATTAGAAGAGGCTTTGGTTTTAAAAATAGATGCAACAGGTTATACAGCATCTAGTTATGCTATTTATTTAAATGCCTATACGGAAGCAGAAAAAGCAATGGCAAATCCGGAGGCATTATTAAGCGATTTAACGAATGCGAAAAGCACATTAGAGGCAGCAAAAGCAGGATTAATCATATTAGAAGCTCCATTGGGCGATAAAATGAGTGTAACTAGAGGTGAGCGTATCATTATCAAATCGAGTGCAGCCTATGAAACATTCACTTCATTAGTAATTAATGGAAAAGTTGTTGAAGATACGAATTACCATGTTACAGCTGGAAGTATCGTAGTAGAATTAACGGATACATATATTGCTAGTTTAGCAAATGGCTCGCATGAAGTAGTGATAAATTCTACGGATGGAAACATTACAGTGCAATTAACAATTGTGGAGTCTAACGATCCTACTACACCGACAACTCCTAGCGATCCAACGAATCCAACTGAATCGCCTAATACGGGAGATACTACAAACACGGGTTTATATATTGGGTTGTGTATTATTGGATTATTAGGACTAGGGTTTGGGTTATTTAGAAAAATGAAAAAATAGATTAAAAAATATTGCGAATATAGATCTACCTAATAGATGCTATTTCAAAAATAATTTAAAAGTATAAATAAGAGACATGACTTCTATTCTATAGGACTCATGTCTTTTCATTTGTTTTTTTAAATATTAATACTATAAATAGTAGGAAAGTATGCTAAAATAATAGCGCAAGGAGAGATATATTATGAACATGTTAAAATTAAGACCTGCCTTTAAAGATTATTTATGGGGCGGAACAAGACTAAGAACTGAATATGAAAAAGAGTGTGATTTAGATAAAATTGCAGAAAGTTGGGAATTATCAAACCATCCTGCTGGAGCAAGCGTAATTGAGAATGGAGAATTAAAAGGAACAACTTTCACAAACTATTTAGAAACTGCTGGGAAAGCAGTATGGGGTACAAACGCAGCTCATTTTGATAATTTTCCAATTTTAATTAAATTTATTGATGCAAAACAAGCTTTATCCATTCAGGTTCATCCTGATGATGAATATGCATTACGTGTGGAAAAAGAATTTGGAAAAAATGAAATGTGGTACATTTTAGATTGTGAGCCCAATGCATTCTTATATTATGGTGTAAACCAAACGATTTCAAAAGAAGAATTTAAAGAAAGAATTGAAAACGATACAGTATTAGAAGTACTAAATAAAGTGGAAGTTAAAAAAGGAGATTGTTTCTTTATTCAAGCAGGAACCATCCATGCAATCGGAGAAGGAATCATGATTTGTGAAATTCAACAAAACTCTAATACAACATATCGTGTATACGATTTTGGACGCGTAGGGGTAGATGGACAACCTCGTGAGTTACATGTTGATAAAGCCGTTGAAGTATCTACATTATCACCAAATAAAACAAATGATAGTGCTAGTGAAGTGGTGAAAGTGGAGGAAGACACATTACAAAACTTAGCAACTAGCCAATATTTTACTTGTGATAAATATGAAATAAAAAGTGAAATTACGTTAGAAGCAACAGCAGAAAGTTTTCATTCTCTAACTATTTTAGAAGGAAGCGGAAATGTCATTTGCGGAAATGAAGAAGTGGTATTTAAAAAAGGAGATAGTATTTTCTTAGCGGCTAATGCAGGAACTTATACAGTAAAAGGAAATACCTCATTTATTTTATCAAGAATTTAATAGAAAAGCTGTAAGATAGAATTCTTACAGTTTTTTATTATAGTATTAAACATTAATGAATCGTGGGTAAATCGAATAAGTTCAGTCGAAATATCACATAATTACACATAATTGTGAATGAATATGGTATTTATTGAAATATTATGATACCATAATTATTGAGATAACGCTTACATTCATTCGTAGAAGTGATGATCTACATCTGGATACTCTACACATAAGACATTATTATCGTATATGTCCAGTGTTAGTTATTGATGAGGAATGACTAATTAGAGTATACAAATTGAGTGTTTTCTTAAAAATATATTGGAGGGATACAATGAATAAAATTAAGAAAAAATTTTCACTGTTCGTGATTTGCACATTGATATTATCAATATTCCAAATACCTGCAGTCGCTTATGCAGCAGAAGAAAGAGAAGAATATACAATTTATCCTACACCGCAAGAAATTACCTATGTTGATATAACTACGACTGTAACAAATGATGTGAATATTGTTGTAGAAGACGATGTTGATAGCTACACACTTGCTAAATTAGAGAGTATATTACCGTTATTTGGAGTGGGTACACATAGCGTTAGTAATGCGGTTGTAGAGGGGAAAACAAATTTTTTACTAGGTGTTTATAATTCAGGTGGAGTGGTCGATACTTATTTTGAAACGCAATCATTAATAGATGATGTTACCTTATTTGAGAAAACAGATTCACATATAGTGTCAGTTGATGACAATGTGATTGCCGTGTTAGGGGTTCATACAGATGCTACTTTTTATGGTTTATCAAGTTTAAAATTTATTGGACAACAAAGTGGATCAACCATTACTAATTTAAAAATTAATGACTATTCAGACATAGCATATCGTGGATTTATCGAAGGATATTATGGAAATCCATGGAGTAATGAAGATCGTGCAGAATTAATGCGTTTTGGTGGAGAAATCAAAATGAATCACTATATTTTTGCGCCAAAAGATGATCCTTACCATAATTCACAGTGGAGAGATCTATATCCAGAAGAGGAATTAGCAGAAATCGCTAAATTAGCAGAAGCAGGAAATGCAAGTAAAAATTACTATGTCTGGTCCATTCATCCATTCATGCATTCTGCATTTGACTTCAGTAATTATGAGAATGACTTTAATATTATGACTGCAAAATTCCAACAATTGTTAGATAGTGGAGTTCGTCAATTTGGAGTATTAGCAGATGATGCTGGTGGAGCAAGTGTGGAAAACACAGATAAATTATTAGACGATTTAACAATTTGGTTAACGTCAAAACAAGCGGATTATCCAGGGTTGAAAACGGAAATAATTTACTGTCCAGCAGAATATTACTATCAGCCATCTAGTATTACTCAATACAAAATCTTAGCAGATAATATTTCTTTTATGACAACGGGAGGAAAAATCTGGGGTGAAGTATCAAAGACTTTTGGTGATGCGCATGTTGCTGCATTAGATAGAGCTGCTCACATTTGGTTAAACTGGCCATGTACAGATAATTCAAAACAACATTTAATTATGGGAGGTTACACAGACTTTTTACATATGGATATCACACCAGGTACTTACCAGGGAATTACTCAAAATCCAATGCAACAATCTGAGCCTTCTAAAATAGCTTTATTTGGAAATGCAGAGTTCTCATGGAATAACTGGACTACACAAGCAGAAGCAGATAAAGCGTGGGATGATGCTTTTGCATTTGTTGACCATGGAAATCTTGCAGAAACAGATGCTTCTATTGCATTACGCGAGTTAAGTAAACACATGATTAATCAAAATATGGATAGTAGAGTTCGTGTATTACAAGAGTCAGTAGAATTAGCACCAAAACTAGATTCATTTTTAGAAAAACTAGAATTAGGTACAGCAACAATAGAAGAGGCTAATGTATTAAAACTAGAGTTTCAATTATTGTACGATGCTGCCATGACGTATGAAACAAGCGCAGGAATGGATCGCACCTATGAGCAAATTAAATATTGGATTAATAGTGCGAAAGATACAACAAGTGCAATCATTAAATTATTAGATGGATATATTGCTTATTTAAATAATGATTCCAATGCATTATGGAATAACTTTAGTGAGGCGCAAGCCTTATTAGAACAGGCTAAGACTTATACATTCTTGTATGTGAATGAGACTGTATATGCTGAATTCGGTGTACAACATATCGTACCGTTTGCGAATACATTACTATCAGATTTAGGAATGAAAGTGGCAGAGGAAATTGATCCAACTATTATTTCACAAAAATTCATTACTAGCCGTGATGATAACCCATCAGGAAACATAAGTACTGTATTAGATGGAAGCGATAGTACAGGAGTAACTTATCAAACGCCTAATAGCTATCCAGTGGATGAATATTTTGGGGTGACATTTAATAAAGTTATTCCTGTGCAAACAATAGAAATGGTATTAGGAACAAGTTCTAACCCAAGAGATACCTTTACAGAAGCGGTAGTAGAATATACTGTAGATGGAACTAGCTGGCATACATTATTAGCTTATAATGATACACGTTCCCATATCGAAATTACAGATTTAGATATTGAGGCACTTTCTATTCGTGTAAGAGCAACAGCACCACGCGATAATGTATGGTTAGGAGTGCGAGAAATTAACATCAATAACATGAATGAAGTGGTTATTGAACAAGAGGCTGAAGAAATACCTTATAGTGTATATCGTACGAATTGGAATGTTTATTCAGGAAATGATGAAGCTCTAATTGATGGGAATGATTCTACTTTCGTTTGGTATAACCCTAAAAATGTGACGGGTGGAGACTTTAGTGCAGTCGGTGATTATATCGGATTAGATGCGGGAGACGTGTACAATGTGGGTGAAGTTCGCTTTGTTGTAGGAGCTGATGGTGGAGATAAATGGAGAAAATACCATTTTGAATATTCAGTAGATGGAGTGAATTGGACAGAAGGCGAATCTTATACAGGTAACAGTTCTGGAAAAGATGTTATCGTAATTGATTTAGAAGGAACACCAGCACGTTATGTGCGTTTAGTCAATGATGAGCAAGTGAATGCATGGATTAAATTCTCAGAAATGAGTATGGAAAATGCAGACGCTAAAATTACTAAATATACCTATACAAATGTAGAGGAATTAGAAAAAGCCGCTAATACCTTTAGCGATGCATTGACGACTTTAGTTGATTTAGAAAATGTAACTTTATTAGAGAATGAATATATAGGAGTAAAACTAGACCGATTAAAAGATTTAAAAGAAATTAAAGTGGAAGTCAATAATAATCCATTAGCGGATTCTGCTTTAGAAGTACAATATTCAGCGAATGCAATCGAATGGAAAACGGATTTATCGTCATTAGAGGATGCACGTTACGTGCGTTTAATTAATACATCAAGCGATGCATTAACATTTAACTTAACAAAATTTGAAGTGCATTCAAATGAAATCGGAAATAATCGTTTTGTAAGTACGGATTTGTCTATTTCAGGATATTATGGGGATGCGGATGCAAGAAATAAAGGCACAACATTAGATATTTTTGATGGAGATTTAACTACAGGTGCTGAATTTACGGATACTCCATTAGCAGATGAAACAATCGTATATGAATTAGGAAGTGTACGTGAAATTTCTAAATTACGTTTATCAAATGTTGATGGTGAACGTAATTATATTCGTGATGCAAAAGTGCAAGTGTCATTAGATGGAACTGTATGGACGGATGTCATTACAATTGGTGATGGAATTGAAAATACATTCAATGATAGCCAAGCAACTGATGGATGGATTCATGATTCAGTAAATCCTGGTAACTATTATGTGGAAGGAACTTTAACAACACCTGTTGACGCTAAGTTTGTACGTGTATTATTCACTGCTAACTATGCTCATCGATTTGTTAAAATTAATGAATTAATTATTAATGATGGTGAAGCGGTTAGAGAAATTAATGATCCGACTATTAAAACTGGAAAACCAGAAGAAACAGGAAAAGAAGCATACGCAATGATTGATCCATTATTAACAACTGCTTATAAAGTAGATAGTGGAGCAGGAGAAATCTTGTATACATTAACAGAAAATACAAATGTTACCTTTATTTCATTTGTACAAGGGTCAGAATCTAATGCAACAATAAAAGCTAGAGTTTCAGAAACGGAATGGATTACATTGGGAACATTAGATGAAGGAATTACTAATTTCTATAACTATGAATATCCACATATTTTCCAAATTAAAATTGAGTACACGGATGGAATTAGTGTATATCAAATGTTAACTCGTAATAATGATGAATTATTAGGTGATTTAGATGCTTTAATTTCATATATAGCATCCTTGGATTTTGAAAGTTGGATGTATACTGAGGATTCTTATTTAGCGTATACAACAGCTTTAGAAGAAGCACAAGCAGTTGTTGATGCACCTGTTAA
>CAYJGK010000010.1:0-22367 GCA_964370065.1 uncultured Erysipelotrichaceae bacterium | reverse complement strand
TAGCGTATACAACAGCTTTAGAAGAAGCACAAGCAGTTGTTGATGCACCTGTTAATGCTTCTGCTGCAAAAGTGGATACCGCACATAAAAAAATAAAAGATGCAGTAAATATGTTAGTCGTTGATGAAGTAGCGGTATTAAATGCATATAAAGAAGAAGCAATAAAATCTTTGTCAGCATATTTAGATACAAATGTATATGATAAAGAGGAAACTATTGCGATCTATATGATTTTATCAGATGCAGAAAGAGTAATTAAAAACGCTACTGATAAAAAAATGGTCGATGACATAGAAACACAAACAATGTCAGATTTAGATGATGTACTAACAAGCGAAGAAAAATATGAAATAGTGAAAGTAGAACAAGAAAAATTGCTTGCTGAATTAGCATTAGTAATAGATCGCCATGATTATACAATGAGTAGCTATAATGACTATATGTTAATTTATGATTATGCACAATCAATCGCAGGTGATCGTTGGGTAACTGTGGAGGAAGTTGAGCAAACACTTCAAGACTTAGTCGAAGCAAAAAACAAGTTACAAGCTTTAGTACTACAAGAAGGAACAAAACCAAGTTTTACACTGGGTGAAAAAGTAATTCTTAGCACAAATATTGATTTTTCGGCATTTATCGGTGTACAAATAAATGGTGTTGATTTAACAACTGATCAATATACTGCAACAGAAGGAAGTATTATTATTGAATTAGCTCCTGCGTTTGTAGATATACTAGGGGAAGGGACACATTCTATTTCAATCATTACGGAAGAAGGGAATGTCAATGCACAATTTGTTCTTACACCAAAACAAGTAGTGAAACCAGAAGAACCAAATACTCCAGTGTCACCAGATACAGGAGATACAACGAATGCAATGGCTTACTTACTATTCTTATTGGGTGCGATGATTATTGCACGTAAAGTAGTAGCTAGTAAATAAACAAAAGTTCAGGTCCTATCAACGAATTAGGGCTATCAAGAATGAATGTGAATGAACTGTGGTGTCTTTAACACGCCACAGTTTTTTTAAATTGTAAAGTAGATAACACCACATAAATGATATTTGTAAAAAGGGAGATGATACCTTCTTTTTGATATGAAATTTTTTTCATGTTGATTTTGAAAGTGTTTCAATATATAATTTAAGCACAATAAGAGGAGGTTTAATTATGAGAGCAGTGTTAAGTGTGGTAGGAAAAGATGGTGTAGGAATTTTAGCGAAAGTGAGCACAAAATGTGCACAAGCAAACGCAAATGTAGTAGATGTAAACCAAACGATTATGCAAGATATGTTTTGTATGATTATGCTTATTGAGATCAATCGTTTAGATATAGAGTTTACTTCTTTTGTTGATGAAATGCAAAGGTATGGAACTGAATTAGGGATGCAAATTCATGTTATGCATGAAGATATTTTTAAATCAATGCATACTATTTAATAAGGAGAACAAAAGATGTTAAATACAGATAATATATTAGAAACCATTAAAATGATTAATGAAGAGGACTTAGATGTAAGAACGATTACGATGGGTATTTCTTTATTAGATTGTGCCGATAGTGATATTGATGTGTCTTGTGAAAAGATATTTCAAAAAATTACTACTAAGGCAAAAGACCTGGTAAAAGTGGGAGAGCAAATTGAAAAAGAATACGGGATTCCTATTATTAATAAAAGAATCTCGGTAACACCTATTGCTATGTTAGTAGCGGTAAGTGGTGGCGATCCTATTAAATATGCAATAACATTAGAACGTTGTGCAAAAACGGTAGGGGTCAACTTTATAGGAGGCTTTAGTGCGTTGGTGCAAAAAGGATACTCGGCTGGTGATGAAGCTTTAATGAATGCCATCCCGCAAGCTTTAGCACAAACAAATCATGTCTGTGCCTCTGTTAATATTGGTTCAACAAAAGCAGGAATCAATATGGATGCAGTAGAAAAAATGGGGCACATTGTGCGTGAAGCGGCAGAACTAACAAAAGACAACAATTGTTTAGGAGCTGCTAAATTAGTGGTATTTTGTAATGCGCCTGAAGATAATCCATTTATGGCAGGTGCTTTCCACGGTGTTGGAGAAGCAGATGTCGTATTAAATGTAGGGGTAAGTGGACCAGGTGTGGTTCGTGCTGCTTTAGCAAAAGCTCCTAAGGATTTAAAGATGAATGAAATTGCAGACATTATTAAAAAGACTGCATTTAAAATTACACGGATGGGACAAATGGTTGGTGCACTTGCTTCACAACGTTTAGATGTACCATTTGGTATTGTTGACTTAAGTTTAGCGCCCACTCCCGCAATTGGAGATAGTGTTGCTTACATCTTAGAAGAAATGGGATTAGAAACATGTGGAGCTTATGGTACAACAGCTTGTTTAGCTATGCTAAATGATGCTGTTAAAAAAGGGGGAGTCATGGCAAGTAATTCAGTAGGAGGATTATCAGGTGCCTTTATTCCAGTCTCAGAAGATGCAGGGATGATCAATGCAGTGCGTACAGGCGTTTTAACACTTGAAAAACTGGAAGCAATGACTGCTGTTTGTTCTGTTGGTTTAGATATGGTTGTCTTACCAGGTGAAACAACGGCTGCAGTTATTTCAGGAATCATTGCAGATGAAGCAGCTATTGGTATGGTCAATTCTAAAACCACTGCAGTGCGTGCCATTCCCGCAATTGGGTACCAAGTGGGGGATGAATTAGAATTTGGAGGATTACTTGGAAGTGGTCCAGTTATGAATATTAATCAAACTTCTTGTGAAGTAATGATTAAACGTGGTGGAAAAATTCCTGCACCATTACAAAGTTTGAAAAATTAAAACAAAGAGATTTCTCGAAAAGAGAAATCTTTTTCTATGTTATAATGGGGGCAAGAAAAGAGGCGTTTTATGAGTTTAATACAGGATTATCAAACAATACTAGAAGAAGGATTATTTATAAGCAATAGGACATATAATCAAGAGCAATATGAATATGAAACTTTTATACAATTAGATTGTAAGAAAGTTATTTTTAACAAACTGCAATTTCAACATTGTGACTTAAGCAATGCCATATTTAATCATGTGCAATTTATCGACTGTGATTTTTCCAACGCGAATTTACAGGATGCCTATTTTAACAACTGCGAATTTAGTCATACAAAATTTATGGGTACATTGTTTATGCAAAGCATCTTGAAAGAAGTAAAAATGGATTCTTGCACATTTGCTTATGCTAATGTATCACAAAGTGTTTGCACAAAGTGTGAGGTGCGTAATTGTGATTTTACTGAGACGGATTTTTCTAAAAGTAAGTTAAAGCAAATTTTCACAAACAATTGCCAGTTTATTCGTACGCAATTTTTTCACACCCCTTTAAATGGTTTAAGTTTTGTGAATGATACGTTTTATGATCTTTTATTAAGTGATACGAATAGTGAACTAAAAGGCTTAGAAATTAATAGTATGCAAGCTGTTGATTTATGTATGCGCTTAGGTGTGAAAATTAAATAATCATGATAGAATAAGAAGAAGGAGTGAATACTATGAACTTTATATTTGATGTAGATGATACGCTATACAATCAATTTATACCCTTTTTTGAAGCGTATAAACAATTAGGACTACATACTTTATATACAATTGATGTGGAAGCGTTATTCACAAGAAGTCGCGCGTATAGCGAATTAGTGTTTGACCAAGTATGTAAGAAAGAAATGACGATTGAGGAATCGGGGGTATTTCGAATAACTAGAGCTTTTTTAGATGATGGAATACAAATAAGTGAGCCAATGGCTTTAGCCTTACAACAAGAATATGGGAAACAACAAAGTCATATACAGATGAGTGAAGTAATGAAACAATTATTATTAAATTTACATAAACAAGGTCATACATTAGGTGTCATTACCAACGGGCCACAAAACCATCAACAAAAAAAGATAGATGCCATGCAACTTGTACGATATATTCCCGAAAAACATATTTTTATTTCTGGAACGTACGGCGTTAATAAGCCGGAAACAACACTTTTTAAAATTTGTGAGAAACAAATGGGTATGCAAGAAGAAGATACTTACTATATAGGTGATTCCTATGAAAATGATGTAATAGGAGCAAATAGGGCTGGTTGGAAAAGTATTTATTTTAACCGTAGAGGACATGCTTTAGTAGAAGAAGCAAACTATGTAGTGAAAAGCGAAGAAGAATTGGTACTACTTATTAAAAACATCACAACAAATAAATGGAATTCAAAACTCAAATAAGATATAATATATAAATTAGAGGTGTATATGGAAAATATTATTGTATCCATTCATGCAATGGAAGACTTAAATAAAATACAACAAGCTGGAGCTACTAGTGTAATTTTAGGTAGTCCATTTTTTAGTGTGCGTAGTTGTCATTATTTTACACAAGTACAATTTAAACAAGCTACACAAATGGCAAAGCAATTATCTCTACAAGTATATGCATTAGTGAATCATTTTTTTGTAGAAGAAGAACTAACACGATTATATGAACATTTAGTGTTTTTAAAACAATTAGAAGTGGATGGTATTTATTTTACAGATTTAGGTGTATACGAAGTAGCAAAACAAGTAGGAGTGGAGCATTTATTAATTTATAATCCAGAAACCATAATGACAAACTCGTATGATGTGCAAGCCTACTTAGATTTAGGGATTAAGATGATTACTATCGCTAAGGAAATCACACTAGAAGATATGATTAAAATAGGAAATAAAGTAAAAGGAAGTTGTGAGGTCATTATTCATGGACCTTTGAATATGATGCATTCAAAACGCGAGTTATTATCTAATTATATGACTTTTATTGATAGCCACCAAAATTTAAATAATGAAATGGATTTATATCTAATGGAAGAAAATAGAGATGAAAAAATGCCGATTTTACAAGATGAACAAGGAACACATATTTATACTGGTTTTCATTTAGCTTCTTTTGAAGAAATGGATGACTTAGTCAACGCTAATATCATTAACTTTAAAATAGAGTGTTTATTTTATACAATCGATGAGATTGTGCAAATTATTCAAGATTATAAAAGAGTGTTGTATGACCCCATGAAGGGTAGACAATTATATCAACACTATCAACAAACAAGAAATGCAATAACGAAAGGATTCTTATATAAGAAAACAGGGTTATTAAAATAATGAAAAAGATAGAATTATTAGCACCTGCCGGTGATTTAGAAAGATTAAAATTAGCCATTCGTTATGGGGCGGATGCTGTGTATATTGGTGGAAAGAAGTTTTCGTTAAGAAGTCGTGCCAGTAACTTTGGAATTCCTGAAATTAAAGAGGCCGTTTTGTTTGCCAACACGTATCAAGCACACATACATGTAACAGTGAATATGCTACCCCATGAAGAAGACTTTGAAGGGTTAGAAACCTATTTGAAGCAACTTGAAGAAGTGGGTGTAACAGCTATTATTGTAGCCAGTTTTGCTATTATGAGGTTTGCCAAACAAGTGGCACCTAAGTTAGAAGTACATGTATCGACTCAACATTCTTCAACGAATAGTCAAGTTGTTTCGTTTTGGAAACAACAGGGAATGGATCGAGTGGTACTGGCTAGAGAATGCACTTTACAAGAAATAATCCAAACAACTAAGCATAGTGCACTACCCATTGAGGCATTTATCCATGGAGGAATGTGTATTTCTTATTCTGGGCGTTGTACCTTAAGTAATAATATGACGACAAGAGATGCTAATCGTGGTGGTTGTGCACAAAGTTGTCGATGGAAATATCGATTATTTAAAAATGACACACCGTTGCATAAAGAAGACCATCTATTCTCAATGAGTAGCAAGGATTTAAGCGCTATCCAATATATTCCTGCATTAATTGATGCGAATGTATCAAGTTTAAAAATAGAAGGAAGAATGAAATCACAATATTATATTGCGACAATTATTGGAACGTATCGTAAATGTATTGATGAATATTATGAAAAGGGGTATGTTAGTGAAGAAAAAATGCTAGTTTACCAACAAGAGTTACAGAAAGCAGAGAATAGAAGAACAGCAATTGGATTTTATGAAGGGATGCCCAAGAGTGAAGCACATTTATATGGTGTGAATGGCTCAGGTGTTTCGCAAGAATTTATTGCCTATGTAAAGGGTTATGATGACAGCACTCAAATTGCGACATTAGAGGTTAGAAATAACTTTAGTGCTAATATTGAGTGTGAAGTATTTGGCCCACATAAAGAAAATCGTAAGTTTGTAATGCAAACATTAAAAGATAAAGATGGAGACATCATAGAAGTAGCAAAAACACCAATGCAAATTGTATATACCAAGATGCCGTTTGCAATTGTTGAACACGATTTAATACGTAAAGTGATACATAAAAAAGAAGAAGTATACTAGGAGGAAAGTAATGAAATTAAAAAATAGTTTCTTTTATACAATAAGAGAAAATTCAAAAGATGAAGATAGTACGAGTGGGAATTTATTAGTGCGTGCAGGGATGATTAAAAAGAGCAGTAGTGGGATTTATATGATTATGCCTATGGGTAGAAGAGTCTTACATAAAATTGAAAATATTGTACGCGAAGAAATGGATCAAAGTGGCGCACAAGAATTGCTGATGCCTGCTTTAATTCCAGAAGAAGTATATGTGAAAAGTGGAAGACGAGATGCATTTGGATCTAATATGTTTGCATTAAAAGACCGTTTTCAAAAAAATTATGTGTTGGGACCAACACATGAAGAGTTATTTACAATGGCTGCCATGATGAAAGGTAAGTCGTATAAAGACTTCCCTTATAATCTATACCAAATTCAAACTAAATTTAGAGATGAAACGCGCCCACGCTACGGATTGATTCGAGTTCGTGAATTCATTATGAAAGATGCTTATTCATTTGATATAGATGAGGCAGGATTAGATGTTTCCTACCATAAAATGTTTGAAGCATATAAGCGTATTATGGATCGCTGCAAATTAAACTATAAAATTGTACGCGCTGATACAGGAGCAATGGGTGGTAGTTTAAGTGAAGAATTTCAAGCAATTTCTCCAATTGGGGAAGATGTGGTTGTTACTTGTGAAGGATGTGACTATTCCAGTAACTTAGAAATTACACCAGTTGTTGTACAAGCAAGAAATGAATCACAAGAAGAAATGAAACAAGAAAAAATTGCGACACCAAATGCGAAAACTATTGAAGAAGTGGCAGCCTTCTTTAAGCAAGATGTGAGTCAATTTGTAAAAACATTAATTTATGATGTAGATGGAAAAACGTATGCATTCTTATTGCGCGGCGATCGTGAATTAAATGAAACAAAAGTATTAAAATTATTACAAGCAAATGAAATGGAATTATCTAGCTTTGCCACAGTAGAAGAAGTGACAAAAGCTAAAGTTGGATTTGCTGGTCCAATTGGTATTAACTGCCCAATCATTATGGATCAAGAAGTAGAAGCGATGAAAAACTATATTGTCGGTGCTAATGAAAGTGATCATCATATAATAGGCGTAAATCACACAGATTATAACGTTGCGTGTATCGGTGATATTGCAGAGGTACAAAAAGGAGATTTATGCCCTATTTGTGGAAAAACGCTAGTTTTCCAAAAAGGGATCGAAGTCGGAAATACTTTTAAATTAGGAACAAAATATGCAGAGAGTTTAGGACTGCAATACTTAGATAAGGAACAAAAATTACATCCTGTTACAATGGGATGCTATGGCTTTGGATTAGAGCGTTGTATGGCAAGCATTGTTGAACAACACAATGATGAAAATGGAATTGCATGGCCATTAAGTGTGGCACCTTATAGTGTAGGAATTGTCATTGTACAAGTAAAGGATGAACTACAAGTAACGCAAGCAAATGCGATTTATGAGACATTAAAAGAAAAAGGAATTGATGTACTATTGGATGATCGTGATGAACGTGTGGGTGTCAAATTTAAAGATATGGAACTAATTGGATTACCATATCGTATAACGGTTGGTAAAAAAATTAATGAGGGAATTGTCGAATTTGTAACACGAGGAATGGAAAAAGAAGAACTAACGATATCTGAAATGATTGAAAAAATCATTACACTAACAAAATAAAATATATAATGAAAGACACAATTGCAAATGTAAGCGATTGTGTCTTTCACACAAAGACAGTGTGTATCACTTTGTAATGTTGTTACATTTGTATTATGTAATTTTTTTCATTTTATGCTTTTACATTCTTGAAATCTATTGTATAATGTTTCTTGTAACATAAGAAAGAGTAGGTAAGAGTATGAAAGAAAAATTATATTTAACAGATGATATTGCAATCGTAAATTTCGATTTAGCGTATCCTAGTGCTACCGATGAACTAGTTTCTTCAAGCACATTAAGCAATTTTATGATGAATTATTTAGAGTATTTAAATAAAACAGATAAAGATTTCTATAATTGGTTAGTAAATGGACAATCAGCAAGAGAAGCAAATGTAGAATTAACAAAAACATTCCGTCAATTAATGATCTTGAAACCTGAAGAAATCGATAGTTATTACTTAAATGATAAAGAAAAATTATTATCTTTCACAGAAGGTTTATACGATTTTTGGAAATCACACCAAAGATATTCTGTAACAGTTAACCGTTTTACAGGGATGAGTACTACACCTTTTGTAACAGGAGATTCAAATTTTAATACAACAATTCGTTCCGCTTACCGTAAAATTACCCAAACCTTATCAGGAAGAAAAAACAACGTCTACCGTCAGCTACAAGCTGGAACGAATGCGGCGATTGCATGCTTTAACACAAGAGTAAAGCTAGGGGAGCGCTATAATTTATTAAACGAAATTTTATATATTGAATCAGTCATGTTAAGAACACCGATGATTTTACAACCAAGATCAAATAAAAGAACAGGGATGTTTACTGAAGTGAAAGAAAATCCGATGAATACATTTGTTGGAAACCCAGATGAATTCTTCTGTTATCCTGCAAAAGTAGGAGCCTTATTAATCAATGTTTATTTCCACCGTGACTTTATGTCAAGTGGAACAGCTTTAGGAAACTTATTTGAATTAGCAACGCCTGAAGAAGTAAAAAGAAAACCAGACGCTATTGTATTGTTCGGTAGCAAAGATGGAAAAAATGAAACTAACTTCTACTATGATGAAGCAGAGGATATGTTTGTAGGATGTATTTCTTATGATGAACGTATTGAATACTTTGGATATATGAAAAAAATGACATTAACATTACATAACTGTGTAATGATGAGAAGAAACTGGTTACCAATCCATGGAGCATTCATTAATGTGACGTTGAAAAATGGAAAACGTAAAGGAATTATGCTAATGGGGGATTCAGGAGCAGGAAAATCAGAATCCATTGAAGCATTAAAAACAATTGGTACAGAAGAAATTAAAGATATTGAAATCGTATTTGATGATATGGGAACAGTCCACTTAGAGGATGGTGTACCTTATGCACAGGGAACGGAAATAGGGGCATTCATTCGTTTAGATGATTTAGATCCAGGAACACCTTACCGTGATATGGATCGTTCAATCTTCTTTAACCCAGATTCAACAAATGCACGTGTCATTACACCTGCTGCTCCTTATTCAGTAATTGCTGCAAACCACAAAATTGATTTATTCTGCTATGCAAATAACTATGATACAGTAGAGGGGATGCGTAAAATCAATGATATGGAAGAAGCTAAACCAATCTTTATTGAAGGAAAGCGTATGGCAAAAGGGACTACTCAAGAAGTAGGATTATCAACTACTTACTTTGCTAACCCATTTGGGCCAATGCAACAACAAGAAGTGTGTCAACCTATTATCGATGAAATGTTTGAGGCATTGCATGTGAATGGGACATACATTGGAGAAATCTTCACACACTTAGGATTAGATAAAGCAAATCGTGAAGGAATTCATATTGCTGCAAAAGAATTATTAAAATTCATCGAAAAAGACTAATTTTAGTAACCTTCCAATAGCACTCAAAAACTAATGTGATAAACATTAGTTTTTTTTATTACAATTGTCACTTCAACTATTTTTGATTTCAGTATATCATATATTCATAATTCGAGCTTAATTGCTCAAAGGGTAAATAAACAATAACAGTTTATTTGGATAAAAGGTAAGTTTGTCAGTGCTTACCTTTTTTTTTTTGTCAAATTTTGGTAAAATAAAGAAGATGTAAAGGAGTCCTTATGTTCAATATAAAAATAACATTGAAAGGTTTATCTATTGTATTGATTTGTGTTTTGATTATTATCTTGGCATTAAATATATTTCAAATACAAATTTCGTCCAATTATGCAAATATCACAAAAAAACCGACTTATTTTGGTGCGACATACCGTGACTTAAACAATGATTTTTTTGTGGAATTAGATAAAGATATAGAATACCAAGTAACAATACAAGGGGATTTACTTATTTCCTTGGATGCAGCGAATTCAATAACTAATCAAATCCAACAAATTAAATATTTAAAAGAAGAAGGTTGTAAAGTGATTTTTATTAGCCCTGTTGAATCAGTTGGTTTAAATGAAGTGATTAAAGAATGCGAAGATGCAGGTATTATTGTGATTGCCATTGATTCACAAATAGAATGTAATAATGTTGAATACAGTGTGACGTCTGATAATTATGAAGCAGGAGTCTTGTTAGCAAATGAAATAATTTCTACACAAAGTGAAGGGGATATTTTGTTTTTGATGGATGATACGATTCAATCATGCATGGAGCGTAGAGAAGGTTTTATGGAGACGATTAAACAAGCTCCACAATTTAGTGTAGTGGATAGTGTAGCCACTAACGCTTTATATGGAGACGCTAAACTTGTTGTTGAAAATGCTTTACTTACACATGATTTTTCAATTGTGGTAGCCATTAATGATCGCGCTGCTTTAGGAGCCTACGCTGCATTAAGCGAAGAAAATCATGCCAGCCATATTTATAGTTTTGACGGGTCCCCTGCTGCTAGGCAAGCTATAGCTAGCGGAATTATGGAAGCGAGTGTGGCACAATCTCCTTCCAATATAGCTAATCAAGCTGTTAACTTAGCCTATCGTGTGTTAGATGATCGTAGCATTACTGATATTTTAATTGAAGTAGAGGTGCGAATTATCAACCAAGTAAATTTACACGAATTTGATGTAAAAGGATGGGATTAATGATGGAAATTTCAAATAATAATATATATATTCAAAGAGTAAACTTGTTATTTTTTAGTTTAATTGGATTAAACATATTCAGTTATTCCTTTATTGCTGGTTCGATAACTATCACATTATATGAAATTATCTCAACAAACCAATCAGTGCAATTTTTAAAAGGAATTAATGAACTGCCATTTACACCGCCTCTAATGTTTTCTATCTATACAATAGCATTATTATTAATTATATTGATTATAATGAATTATCGATCTAAATCTAAATTAGAAGGGAAATGGAGCGCTTGTTTGTTTTTAATTGAAATAATTTTAAGTTATTTATTAATGTATATTTTAGGTTTTTCATCCAATGCAATCTTATTATTATTAATGGCAGATATTATGAATACCTTTACCGATTCTAAGTTGCGTAACTTTTTGTTATTGATAACGGTTATTACCTTTTTATTAACAAGTACGACTTTTATGCCTATGTTTGAAACGACTTCATTTAGAGAGTATATGGAAATATACAATGGTTCTTTACAGTTTACAATGCAAGCATTAGATACTGTATTTTATACATTAAACTTAGTTGTGTTTATCGCTTATATGGCCGCTTTAGTACAAGTGGAAATGAATGAAAGTAAAGATGTGATGTCAAGAAACTTAAAATTACAGTCATTAAATGAACAATTAACTGAATTAGCAGAGATGAGTGAAAAAATGGGAGAAACAAGAGAGAGAAATCGATTGGCCCGTGAGATACATGATACATTAGGGCATACATTAACAGGTTTGTCAGTCGGCTTAGATGCGGCTATTATGACAAGTGACATTGATATCCAGGCCACAAAAAAACAGTTAAGTGTCTTATCGGATGCAGCTCGACAAGGGCTAACTGATGTACGCCGTTCGGTCAATAAATTACGCCCAGATGCATTAGAGAAGAACTCCTTAGCAAAGGCGTTAGAAAAAATGGTGAATGATTTTAAAAATGTATCAGGTGTGGACATTGTGTACTTATGCAATTTAAAGTCGCTAGAATTTAATAAGGAGATAGAAGAATTGTTGTATCGATTAACGCAAGAGGGGATGACGAATGCAATCCGTCATGGGAAGGCACAACATATTGAAATATCGCTTGCATTAGAGAACAATAAATTGGTGTATATTATGAAGGATGATGGAATAGGTAGTAAGGATATTAAGGACGGATTCGGGCTACATCATATGCGGGAACGCATTACGATGATGAATGGCTCATTGAAGTTAAATGGAAGTGAAGGGTTTGAAATAGTAGCTGAAATACCAGTTAGAAAGGGTGTACAAAATGATTAAAATTATGATTGCAGATGACCAACAAATTATTAGAGATAGTATGAAAATTATATTATCTAATGCGAGTGAAAACTATGAAATTATTGCTTGTCCAAGTAACGGGTTAGAAGTGTTAGAGAGTATAAAAATAGAAAAGCCAGACATTATATTTATGGATATTCGTATGCCTGAAATGGATGGAGTCACGTGTACAAAAAAAGTAAAAGAGACTTATCCAAACATCAATGTAATTGTGTTAACGACATTTGTGGATGATGAATATATTTATAATTCATTAAAATATGGAGCAAGTGGATACTTACTAAAGGGAGCAACTGCAGAAGAATTAAACACTGCCATTGCAACTGTCTTAGAGGGGGGATCAATTATTGCTCCGAAAGCAGCAACTAAAGCATTTAAACTGTTTTCGGATATGGCCAAGCAGGAAAAAGTAAAAGACAATGTTATTCAAACAGAAGGTGATGCAGATAATTTAAGTAAAACAGAATGGAAAGTTATTCAAAAAGTATCACAAGGGTTGTCGAACAAAGAAATCGCAATTGAATTATTTTTCTCAGAAGGTACAGTGCGTAACTATTTAAGCGTGATCTTAGATAAAATGCAATTTAGAGATCGTACACAATTAGCCATCTGGTATATTCAAGTCGGGGAAGATCTTTGCCGTGATAAAGGATATGAGTAAATAATGAAGAATAAAAATCAATTGATACTAACGATTGTTTTAATTTGGTTCATTGTAGGTACATTAATTCATTTTCATATCGCAGGACAAAGAGATAATTTAACTTTAGGAATTTATGTCGAAAGTTACCTGAATGTACCAGGATTAGAAAAGTACGGGGTGTTTGAAGAAGCAATTGAGAAGTTTGAGCATCAATATCCAAATGTAGAAGTGGAATATTATACTGGATTTCAAGAGGATGGTTACCAAGATTATATCGCAGAGTTAATTTTAAAAGGACAAGCCCCCGATGTATTTATGGTAATATCTGAAGATTTCTCTAAATATGTTGAATTAGGGGTGCTAGCGAATTTAGATAGTTTCCTTGATAAAAATGATATTCATTTAGAGGAAACACATTACACATCTACTTATCAATCTGGTATGCATCAAGGAAGTGTGTATGCTTTGCCATATGCCAGTTCCCCTACTTTCATGGTTGTAAACAAAACATTGTTGGAAAAAAATGGAATGAGTGTCCCAGCAGCAAACTGGACTTGGCAAGATTTATACACGATGAGTAATGCACTGACTAAAGACAGTGATGGAGATGGTAAAATTGATCAATTTGGAATTTATGACTACAGTTGGAGTGATGCAGCCTTTACCAACAATGTAAATATTATTAACCCCGAGAGTGGCTATATTGAGTTAAATACAATTATTATGAAAGAGGCTGTTGATTTCACAAAAACAATAAGAGTTGATATTGATCAAATGGATGCCACACATGACGATTTTCACTTAGGAAATGTTGCTTTTACTAGTATGAGTTATGATGAAATACTATCCTATTATTTAAATACACCAAACCCAGGCTATGAATGGGAGATGATAGCGATGCCTACGCAAGAAGGCGATTATTTAAGTTATGAGGTGAACACGATATTAATGGGAGTGAATGCGGCTTCTAATAATAAAGATGAAGCATTTGAATTATTAAATATATTATGCAATGATAGTGAAATACAAACATTGATGTATCAACAAGCACAAGGTATTTCACCGATTAAGGAAATAACGCAATCACAAACTTTTATAGATACCTTACAAGGAGGTAGTGTTGCTATAGACTTAAATGGAAGTGATATTGGAACCGTAATGGAGTATGGGATATCACAACATGCATTTCAAAACTATGATTTGATCGTCTCAATTGTAGATGCTGAATTATTTCAAATATTAAATAGTAAAAATGATGTATATATAGATTTATATGCTATGCAAAATGAATTGAATAAATATATAGGAAATTAGAGGAGAGATACGAATGAATCAATTACCAAATTGCCCAAAGTGTAATTCTGAATACACTTATGAAGTGGGGGTGTTATTTATTTGTCCAGAATGTGCCTATGAATGGACAAGTGAATCGATGAAAGAAGAAGTACATGAAATTAAAGATGTAAATGGAAACACTTTACAAGAAGGTGATTCGGTTACTGTGATTAAAGATTTAAAAGTAAAAGGAAGTTCATCTTCAATTAAAGTAGGTACAAAAGTAAAGAATATTAGATTAAACTATGAATCTAGTGATGGTCATAATATCGATTGCAAGATTGATGGATTTGGGGCTATGAAATTAAAATCGGAATTTGTAAGAAAGGTGTAATAAATAAATGAAGAAAAAATGTGCAAAAGCAGCAATTGCTTATATCTCTAATGGGATGACAATCGGACTTGGTGGGGGAAGAACAATAGCTCACTTAATTGATTATATTAAAGAAGAAAACTTAGATGTGAAAGTGGTAACACCATCTTTCGATACAGAATTATTGTGTGTACAACAAGGGTTACATATCGTACCTACTCATAGTGTGAGTCATGTAGATGTAGCATTTGATGGATGTAATGAAGTAGATTCTAACTTTTTTGCTTTAAAAACAGGTGGAGGTATTCATACAAGAGAAAAAATTATTGGAGAAATGGCGGATGAATACATCATTTTAGCGGATGAAGAAAAATATTGTGAGCAATTGGCATTTAATCATCCCATTGTTGTGGAAATTGTAAAAGATGCTTATGCAAGTGTTTGTAAACAAATTCATACATTAGGTGGAACAACGGCAATTCGTAGTAGTGGTAATAAAGATGGGGGAATTTTATCTGATCAAGGCTTACTATTAGTGGAAGCAACATTCAATCAAAAAGATGTAAAAGATGTAAAACAATTATATGAAGATTTAATTCGTATGGTAGGAGTATTGGAAGTGAGTTTATTCATTTCACAAATCACAAAAGTGTTAATTGCGAAAGAAAATGAAATTGAAGTAAAAGAGAAACACTAAAAAAAACGGCATCGCCGTTTTTCTTGTTTTACATAACTAAATAGGTTTTTTAATTATGCAAACACCCAACATCCTGGCACAGAACAAGTAGCTTTAATAAGTGGTTGTGCAGGCTTGACTTGTGTGCCATGCATCATACATACACTAGCTAATAGTACAATCGCGATTACTCTTTTCATAAGGGCTCCTCCTTTTCTTTACTAGATTAGTATATCGGATATTAATTAAAAATAAGAATAATGAAACACGAGTTATTCGAGGTGTGTAAAGCGCTTAAATCTAAGTGACTTGCGATTATGTGTGAAAAGTTTCATACATTAAGAAAATGAAGCATGAAAAACAATTGCTATTTGTCTATCTTGCGTATGGTTATCAATCAATAATTGTAAGGCTTGAATGAATTTTGGATTTTGCATTAATGATTGGCTATCTTTTCTAATTAATTGTTTTAAATAGAATAGCACTTCATCATCTTTTCGTAATAAAGCAATAATGAAATAAGCAAGCCGTTTATAGTAATTAGAGGTTTGCGATAATAAAGTTTGCAATAAAGCAATTCCTTCATCAAATGAGGATTGCAGTATACTTAGGCTAGCAAAGTAATAAGGAAAAACAGTGAGCAAACATTGCTGATGATGTTTGATTAGGTTGCAGTATTGTAAACAAATAGGATAATTTTTTGTATCAAAACTAGTGATAATGATATTCATCATAAAAGAATTTCTATCTTGAATAGAGGGCGTACATTGAATAGCTTGTTTTAAATAAGCGATCTTCTGTTTTGGATACACTGATAAATAAGCGAAGACATTATATGCTTTTGCTAAATAAATGGTATTCTCTTGTTTCGTTGCTAAAATTATTAATTGCTTACAAGCTTGATTAGCTTCTACACTTGCATTTTGACGAATCCAATATAATAAATGTAGATAACGTAATAAAATAGTAGAGGGTTTATGTACGATACAATTTTCTAAGATTTGTAAGGATTGCTCATGATTAATTTTTATTTTGGTATAATAGTCATAATTAATTTGGGCGATGATACTTTGATACATAATTGAAAAATTACTCATTAATTGAGTATGTTTTTCAATTAGATTAAAATCATATTGATGAAGAATTGCTTGCTTTATATATAGAATTAAATCATAAGTCGCGCGATATATAATGTTATTTGTATGCTTGCTTAAGACAGGAATCACTCTATTTAAACAGTGCAACAAAGTAGGATAGGCACCCATTACAAAATACTTATAAACTGTGACTTCTATTTCTTGTAACAATGCATCGAGTGCTTCTATTTTCGTATAGTACATATTTAATTTATCTAATAGAGCAAAGTAGATATCATCATTAGCAATACATTTGTGAGTGCATAATTTGCTGTAGTAGGAAGTAGAGCAAATAGACTCTATTTCTTGAGTGACGAAATTTTTTCGTGTATATTTTATGCCTTTCTTTTGAGAACGATAGTATTCGATCTCATTGATTAATGCATACTTAGCAGCTGGTTGAATTGTTATGTTCATAAAGACTCCTTAAATTAAATTGTGCATGGATAAATTTTACTAGGTTAAGTAAAATTCAATTTAGTCATATACAATTCAAGTAACTGTATATAATAACTAGTGTGTTTATTCTTATTTGTTTGATTATATACGGTTTGAGTAAATACTTTTATTTGTTTATTTTTACTTAGTGAAATGTATGTTTTTGCATAATGTTGCAAAGGTGTACAGGATTCATATTTAGTTGGCTGTAAAGAAATTGAAGCAATAGGTTGATTGTTGAGTAAACAAAGCAAGATATAGTGCGCGATAAAAGGTTGACAAGTATACAAATGATTTTCTATGCAATATGCATACGCATTTTCAAATTGTTTTTGATGAATAGCAATGTGTAACATTTGACTTTGAATAACTAATAAATAGTTAATAGAATAAGCTTGTGTATATAAATTTTTTGCTTCTTCTAAATAGATAATCGCTTGTTTGGTGTCTAAATGAGTAATTTGAATGGATTTAGCGATTAAGGCACGCATGGTAATTATAGGGTAATGTTTGTATAAAGCGTATTCATCTACAATAGTGTAATGCTCTTGCTCATACAAACCATGGTAGAAATCGAACAGTGGATGTGAATGAATCATTACGCTATATTTTTGATAATTATTTTTATATGAGATATAGGGGTAATGTTGTAGACCACTTTCTAAATAGACATGCATAAAGATAATATATAATTCATAAAGAAGATAAGGCAAGGATTCATAAAAAAATAAATGCGGGGGCACCGTAATGTTATGCTCGTAATAATCTAGCAATACATTATGATAACGTATATACTCTTGTATAATAATATGTTGTGGATGTTGTTGTAATAAGGCATTGATTGTATGTAGAGTGTATTTGATTAATTGTATATCATAAATGTATACATAATGAAGCAGTTGTTTATATAAGTGATGAATTTCGATGATTGCAAATATCGATTTTTGATGAAGAGCATATTCATGTAATAATGTATTGACTAACTTAGTAGTTGTTTGTTTTCCTTGCTCCACTTTAGATAAACTGAAAGTAGTGCAGTGATCTTTAATAAATTGTTTTTGTGTGAGTTGTAAATCTTTTCTTGCATGCTGTATACATAAACCAATCAATCTTGAGTGAAATTGATACATGGGGGAACCTCATTTTCTTAAAAGCATGCGCATTATAGCACATGCATTTTTAGAAAAAAACAGAAAAATCAAAGAATGAAAATTCATGTGAAATATATCGGTTTATATGAATTTTAAGTGTCTTATATTTCTAAAATGTGTATTTTATATAATTATTCACACAACTTCTGAATAAAGTAATATTACATATTGTGTAGCATCCTTGATATTTGGTATACTTATAATCGTTATAAACAAGGAGGAAACTTTATGATTAAAGTGTTAATAGGGGGAATAGCAGTAGGGCTAGCTAACATTATTCCCGGAGTCAGTGGTGGTACCATGATGGTGGTATTAGGGTTGTTTAACCGTGTAATGGATGCAATTAGTGGAGTCTTCACAAAGGGAAATAAAAACTTAAAAAATGATATTATATTTTTAGTAGTACTAGCAATTGGTGCCTTAATAGGTTTAGTCGTATTTGCTAAATTGCTAGAAGTATTATTCGTGGAGTATCCCACACAAACCTTATATTGTTTTGTGGGAATGGTTGCCTTTTCAATTCCTTCATTAAAAAAGAAAGAAATGAGTGAAGATCGCTTTTCTATTGTCCCTTTTTTAATAGGAGCACTTGTTATTTTTGGAATTAGCTACTTTGCGCCAGTGGAAGAAAACTTAGTACTTGATACTTTTCCAAGTATTGATTTATGGTATGTAATTAAAATGTTTGGATTAGGTATCATTGCAGGTGGAGCTATGTTTATTCCAGGGGTGAGTGGAAGCATGATTTTATTAATCATTGGAGAATACTATTTATTTAAATCGTTAGTAGCCAATGTAACAAGCTTTGATATAAATGTTATTATCCCTTTATTATTTATGGGAGCAGGTATTTTGTTTGGGATTGCATTAAGTTCTAAACTTACAAAATTTTGTTTAGAAAAAAGTCATCAAACAACGATGAATTTCATTTTAGGATTAGTGGTGGCAAGTAGTGTAGTGTTAATTCCTATTCACGTACAGTATGACTTCATGATGATTTTATCGTGTGTGGTTGCCTTAGCAATTGGTGGAGTCATTGTATTATTATTGGAGAAAATAGCGTAAATGAAAAAGAAGTATGTTATAAGTAGCGTAGTTGTAATTTTTATTTATGTTTTACTGCAAGTGATACCCTATCCAAGTCGTCCACAAACGTTGTTTCATACGCAGCAAGGTGAGGCACCATTGGTTATGGCGCATGGTGGTTCAAAGCATTTATTTCCTGAAAATACAGTGCTTGCTTTTGACGCTTCCTTTAATATGGGAGTAGATGTATTAGAAACAGATTTATGCATGACTAAAGATGGTGTATTGATAACGCATCATGACTTAACAATTAATCGCACTAGCAATGGTACTGGAAATGTTTCAGATTATACATATGAACAATTATTAGAATTTAACTTTGGTAGCCAATTTGTAGATATCGATGGTAATATGCCCTATACAAATTCACAAGATGTGATAGCAGATGGTTTAGTTCCCATTCAAGTAGAAGAATTGTTTACACGTTATGGAAAAAATGTTTTGTATGTTATGGAAATTAAGGATAAAGGGGAGTTAGGTATTCAAGCTGCAGTGCAATTGAATGAATTCATTAATGCAAATAGCTTACAAGAGTATGTGTGTGTAGCCTCTTTTGATCAAGAAGTATTAGCACACTTCAATAAAATTAAAGATGAAAGTACTTTGATATCTATGGATGAATCAACTGCTACTTCTTTTATCATTAGTAATTTAGTAGGTTATGGAATATTTATGAATTATGAACAAAGTGGATTACAAATACCCATGAGTCAAATGGGGATAGATCTAACAAACCCTTACTTATTGTATAAAGTTAATCACAATCATATGTTTGTACATTATTGGACAATTAATGATCCAGATGATATGGAAAAATTAGTGAAAGCAGGAGTGGATGGGATTATTACGGATCGCCCTGATTTATTATTTCAGGTGCTAGAAAAACTGGGTTATCCATCTAAAGATGTCAGTAGAGAGTAAGTAATTAATCGTTACAATCACTTTATTATGTCTAAGATGCGAAATTACAATGATTGCACTATGTGTGACAAAAAGCGAAAGCATTGCTCTGTGTTTTGCATGGGATTTAGTAATCGTTTAACAAAAATAAAAGCTGTGCCAAATGAATTGGCACAGCTTTTAAACTTATTAGAATTAATTTATTATTAGTTTGGTGATTGGAAATGGTGAGAGCTAGTATGAAAGTTATTCTTTTAAATTGTTATAGACTTTTTTAGAATACCCAATCACAAATATAGTACTAAACAAAAGTATAACTATCATAGAAATACTAGCTATTTCTACACTAAAAGCATTAATAATGCAAAAATAAAGCCCATTGCATCACCACCTATTTCAAAATATTTTTAAATAGCCCACAATAAGCAAGATACATCACAATCACCATTATGCTAGTATCTATGGGGTGTAATAGGTCTATAGGCAAGGCAAACTCCGCAGCTCATTCTATTAGAATGGATGTGGGGGGCTTAATCAATAACAGCAATTGCTATCTTAATAACATAATTTTCTATTCCATTTACAGATAATTCATCTAAGATCATATATTCATAAAAATATTCACCAAGTTTAATGTGATTAGTTTGTGCATATTCTACTACTTTTTCATAAGCTTCATCAATTGTAAAGTATCCATTTTTGTGGTAATAGATTAGATAATTTCCAGACGACTTGACCATTGTAGAAGGGCCACTTTTATTTATCTTACTAAAGTAATAATCAAAATACTCTTTTGCTTCAAAGTCTTCATTTTTAATAATATGACCTACTGCACTGGGCAAATTCAATGTAGTTCCCATTGCACTTTTAATATGATTTGTAAATGCAGTATAGTAGTCTGAAAGGTCGCTTTCTGTAATAAATAAAGTTTCTTTTTCTTCAAAAACAATTTTAGGATGATCGCATCCTTGTTTAAAGTATGCTTTGATTGCATTTTCTTTTTCTTCCATAAGTTTTATGGTATGGTTTAGCTTTTTGATTTCCTGCTTTAACAGAGACTTATGTTCTGATAAAAGCTCCAAACAGTTTTCAGGAGAGCGAGTTTCGAGATATTTTTTAATAGTAGACAGTGGAACACCCATATCTTTTAATGACTTAATCACAAAGAATGATTCAATTTGGAAAATCGAATAGCCACGAAATCCATTGTCATCCTTTTTTTCAGGGCAAAACACTCCTTCTCTGTCATAGTAGAATAATGTGTGCTTTGAAACACCTACCATCTTAGCAAACTCACCTGTTGAAATATATTTTTCAAAAATTTTAAATACCCCCTTGTGTATAGAGTAACTCTATAGTATATACTGCTATTATAGCAATAAAAGTTTATATTGCAAGATAAAATATAGTAATAAATGGAGAGGTAAATTAAAATGATAAACTTAGATTACGGCACAATGTCGATTGGAAAACTAATTAGAAAACTTGCCATACCAAGTATTATATCAATGATAGTTGGTTCAATTAATATGGTGATTGATGGCATTTTTATGGGTAACTTTATAGGCAGCTCTGCACTCGCAGCAGTTAATCTTGTTATGCCAATTATGATGACGATATTTGGAATTATGGGAATGCTCGCAAGTGGTGCTGGTATTCGTATCGGTGTCTTATTTGGCGAAGGGAAGCAAAAAGCAGCCTCTCGAGTTTTTTCTGTAAGCACGCTTATCATTTTTATTCTTGGGATAATTTTAGCTGTTATATTGTCTTTCGTTGCAAAGGATATAATTTTTGCACTAATCAAAGATAGCGAGCTCGCTTCCCTTGCATATGACTATGTTAAGGTAATGATTCCTGCAATTCCACTAATTGGCCCACTATTCGCATTTGACAATTTCCTGCTGATATGTGGCAAGGTAACCAGAAGTACATGGGTAAACGTTTGGACAGCGCTTGTTAATATCGCGTTAAACTATTATTTTATCGTTCACTTAGGTCTTGGTATCTCTTATGCTGCCCTTGCAACAACTACCGGAATGGTGCTTGGTTCTGTTTTATTAATGCTACCATTCATCAAAAATAAGCTCGAACTTAAATTTACTAAACCTAAAATTCCTATGAGTGACTTAAAAATGATTATTGCCAACGGCTTTCCTGAATTTTTCCAAAGCATTGCCGGTTCGT
>CAYJGK010000009.1:0-56461 GCA_964370065.1 uncultured Erysipelotrichaceae bacterium | reverse complement strand
GAACCTTACGAAGTTAAAATTATTTCTATTAAATAAGCTCATATGAGCTTATTTTTTTATGTACTTTACCAAAAATGTGGTAAAATAAGAAAGGTGATAATATGAAATTAGTATCTTGGAATGTCAATGGAATTAGAGCTTGTGTAAATAAAGGATTTTATGAATATTTTGAAGCAATGGATGCCGATATTTTTTGTATTCAAGAATCGAAAATGCAAGAGGGACAATTAGAATTAATTACTCCTAATCATTATCAATACATCCATAGTGCTGATAAAAAGGGATATTCAGGAGTGATTGTTTTTAGTAAGCAAAGACCAATAAATGTACAATACGATATCCAAGTGGAAGAACATTCGCATGAAGGGCGGGTAGTAACACTTGAATTTGATTCATTTTATTTTGTTGGGGTGTATACTCCTAATTCACAAAATGAATTAAAACGATTGGATTATCGTTTGCGTTTTGAACGTGATTTTAGTGTTTATGTCAATGCATTAAAATCAAAAAAAAGTGTTATTATTTGTGGTGATTTAAATGTAGCACATACGGAAATAGATTTAAAAAATCCTAGTGCAAATAAAAATAATGCAGGATTTTCAATGCCTGAAAGAGAGGCTTTTTCAGCTTTATTAAATACGGGGTTTATTGATACCTATCGCTATTTATATCCTGATGTAACGGATGCCTATAGTTGGTGGAGTTATCGGTTTAATGCACGGGCTAATAATGCAGGTTGGAGAATTGATTATTTCTTGGTTTCACATGATTTAAAAGAAAAAATTCAAAGTGTAACTATTGATTCTCAAGTAATGGGAAGTGATCATTGTCCTGTTGTATTGGAGTTGAGTGATGAAGTTTAAACACATTGATGAATTAGAAGGTTGCATCTTTGATTTAGACGGTACATTATTAGATTCGATGCATATATGGCAGGAGTTGGATCGTAAGTATTTGGAACGGTTCAACATTGTATTTGATCCTATTTATTCAGAAGAAATTAAGCGATTAACATTTGATGAAAGTGCAAAATATTTTATTGGAAAATTTAATATTCCTAAAAGTGAATCTGAAATAAAAAAGGAATGGTATGAAATGATAGAAGTTGAATACGAAAAACACATTCCTTTAAAACCAAATGCAATTGCTTTTTTAGAGTTGTTAAAACAACGTGGTATTCGATTGTGTGTGGCAACAAGTTGTCATAAGCCACATGCTGAATTAGCGTTGAAACGATTAGGAATCTATGATTATTTTTCATTTATTTGTACAAGTAAAGAAATTGGATTAAATAAGCACCATCCAGATATATTTTTGCAATGTGCACATCGTTTACAGGTAGCAGTGCACAAATGTGCTGTTTTTGAGGACTTGCAAATAGCCTTAAAAGTATGTCATGAGGCAGGTTTTATTTGTGTAGGAGTGCACGATGTATTAAGTGCTCATGATAAAGATGAAATGTTACAATATACAGATTACTATATAGAAGATTTTAGTTCTTTAATAGATTAGGAGTCTATTATATTGGGGTATATAATTGAGGGAGGAGATACAAATGATTGCTTATATAAAAGGAAAAATACATTCTTACGATAAAGATAGTATTATTTTAGATCATCATGGAATGGGATATCGTATTTTTATGGCTAATCCTGCCTGTATGATATTAAATGAAGAAGCCTTAGTGTATACATATCAACAAATAAGAGAAGATGCGCATACTTTATTTGGTTTTGTGAATAAAGAAGACCATGATTTATTTGTGCGTTTGATTAGTGTCAAAGGAATTGGTTGTAAAATTGCGATGCAAGCATTAAGCGCAAGTAGCAGTAGTCACATCATTCAAGCAATTGAAAACAATGATGCTTCTGCTTTAAAAAAATTACCAGGGATTGGCCCTAAAGCAGCTTCACAAATAGTTTTAGATTTAAAGGGTAAACTAGTGGAAAGTGAAATCATTGAAAGTATCAATACAGAATTACAAGATGCGATTGATGCTTTAAAAGCATTAGGGTATAAAAACAATGAATTACTAAGTGTAAAAAAAGAATTACAAACACAGATAAATAAAAAATGTGATGAATATGTACGCTTAGGATTATCGTTGTTATTAAAGAAGAAAGGGTTGTAATACATGGAACGTTTAGTCGATCAAGAAGCATTTAATAGTGATGAAGAAGAATCATTACGTCCTGCCACGCTAGATGAATATATTGGACAAAAAGATTTAAAGGAGAATTTAAAAATCTTTTTAGCTGCAGCTAAACAAAGAAATGAGGCGTTGGACCACGTATTATTATATGGGCCCCCAGGTTTAGGAAAAACAACATTATCTTATATACTTGGGAATGAGATGGGCACAAATGTGAAAACAGCAAGTGGACCTTCGATTGAAAAAGGAGGAGATTTAGCTGCTATTCTTTCACAATTAGAACCAGGTGATGTATTTTTTATTGATGAAATACATCGATTATCGAAAGCGGTAGAAGAAATTTTATATCCAGCAATGGAAGATTACTGCATTGATATTGTGGTAGGAAAAGAGAGTAGTGTACGAAGTATTCGCTTAGATTTACCACCTTTCACTTTGGTAGGCGCAACAACAAGAGCAGGGGATTTAAGTGCTCCTTTACGAGACCGCTTTGGAATCGTCTCACAATTACATTATTACGAATTGGAAGATTTATGTAAAATCATTACTCGTACTGCAAGAGTGATGGAAAATGAAATACATCCAGAGGCTGTATTAGAAATTGGAAAAAGAAGTAGAGGAACACCTCGTATCGCAAATCGCCTATTTAGACGAGTTCGCGACTTTGCACAAGTTATGAACGATGGAATCATATCATTTGAAATTGCTCAAATGGCTTTAAACCGTTTAAAAGTTGATCATTTGGGATTAGATGATGTCGATCACAAATATTTAAAAGGAATTATTGAACGTTTTAGAGGTGGGCCAGTTGGTTTAGAAGCATTAGCCAGTTCAATTGGTGAAGAAAGTACAACATTAGAAGATGTTTATGAACCATATTTATTACAAATTGGATTTATTAATCGTACGCCTAGAGGCCGATTAGTCACTAAAAAAGCATATGAACATTTAAAAATTACGTATAATGATAGCTTGTTTACTGATGAACAATAATCATTGAATACTAAAAACAAAGTGTCAAGTAAAAGTACTTGACACCTCTTGATTTTATGGTATACTTACTAGGTACAAAAAAATGTAGGAGGAATATATTATGGCAGTAAAATTAAGATTAAAAAGAATGGGTAAAAAAGGTGCTCCTTTTTATAGAGTAGTAGCAGCTGATTCAAGAAGTCCAAGAGATGGAAGAATTATTGAATCAATCGGAACATATGATCCAACAGCTAAGCCTGCAGTGGTTTCTATTAACGAAGAGTTAGCAATCAAATGGATTAAAAATGGAGCACAACCTTCAGATACAGTAAGAACTTTATTATCTGGTCAAGGAATTCTTAAAAAATTACACGACGAAAAATTCGCTAAGTAATTGATGATTAATTATGAACAAGTTGTTTTAGATCTTGTTACTCCAATTGTGGAAGACAAAGAAAATGTTTCAGTACAAACTTTATCTTCTTTAAATGAAAACGAGATACTATTACATGTTTTTGCAAACTCGGATGATGTTGCTCGTTTAATTGGTCGTCGTGGTGTCATGGCTAGTAGCATTCGTCAAATGATGTCTATCGCTTCTAAAAGTGAAGGCAAAATGATAACAATTAAGTTTGAATCGTACTAGGATGCATCAGCATCCTTTTATTTTGTGAGGTAATTATGAAAAAGATAAAAATTGGTGCAATTGCGAATACCCACGCATTAAAAGGGGAAGTAAAAGTAAAATCATTTAGTGCATTTAATAAAGAACGTTTTAAAAAAGGTGCGACTTTATTTATCTCATATCGTGATGAAATGATAGATGTAAATGTACAAAGTTTTAGAGAAACTAAGGATATGGTATTTCTTCAATTTAAAGAATACCAATCAATTAATGATGTAGAGCAATACAAAGGTTGCGAATTATACATGAACGAAAGTGATCTGCATGAATTGGATGAAGGTGAAGTGTATTATTCTGATTTAATGGGTTGTGAAGTGTATGATGAGACAGCTTCTTTATTAGGAGTTGTAGAAGATGTATTAGAAACAGGTGCAAATGCAGTGTTGCGTGTGAATAAAACAATTTTAATTCCTTACGTTGCTGAATTTATTGTAGAAGTGGACATAAAAAATAAAAAAATAGTGATTCAAAAAATGGAAGGATTATTATGAAAATAAGTGTATTAACACTTTTTCCTGAATTTTTTGACTCTTTCCAAACGACTTCAATTATTAAACGAGCTTTGCAAAGTGAAAAAGTACAGTTTGAATGCATTAATTTTAGAGATTATACTACTGATAAACATAATAATGTAGATGATACGATTTGTGGAGGAGGCGCAGGTATGTTACTAGCTTGTCAACCTATTGTAGATTGTTTAAGAGCGATTAAAACAAACACAAGCTTAGTGGTTATGATGACTCCACAAGGAGAAACATTAAAACAAGAAGGTGTTCGCAACATGATTCAGCATGATCACATTATTATTTTATGTGGACATTACGAAGGATTTGATGAACGAGTTCGTGACTATGTAGATATAGAAGTATCAATAGGTGATTATGTATTAACAGGCGGTGAAATTGGCGCTATGACATTAAGTGATGCTTTAATTCGATTATATGATGGAGTCATTACAAAACAATCACATGAAGATGATTCTTTTGAAAATGGGTTTCTAGAATATCCACAATACACAAGACCTATTGAATTTGAAGGCAAAAAAGTGCCGGATGTGTTATTAAGCGGACACCATGAAAACATTCGAAAATGGCGTTTAAAAGAGTCTATTCGCAAAACTTATATACGAAGACCTGACTTGATACAAGAGAAAACACTAAGTAAAGAAGAAAGTAAGTTTCTTCAAGAAGTAATAGACGAAACAAAATCAAATAATAGTAGACATTAATGCATAAATTTGTTATTATTATATAGCCTATTGGCCGTGTAGTTCCGCTGAATTCATTTATGAACTATTATGAAACATACGAAACAAGGAGAAATAAGATGAACTTAAATTTAGTAAATGAAGTGGCTAAGTCACAAATTAAATCTGACATTCCAACATTCAGAAGTGGATGTACTGTAAAAGTACACGTTAAGATTAAAGAGGGAGACAAATCTAGAATTCAGATTTTTGAAGGTGTTGTTGTCGCTCAAAAAGGTGGAGGGATTAATGAAACTTTCACTGTTAGAAAAATTTCAAACCAAATTGGAGTAGAAAGAACATTCCCATTACATTCACCAATTATCGATAAAATCGAAGTGGTACGTAAAGGTAAAGTTAGAAGAAATAAATTACGTTACTTACGTGGTCTTTCTGGAAAAGCTGCTAGAATTAAAGAAATTAGATAATTCAAGAAAAAGGTCGGTAATACCGACTTTTTCTTTTCTAGAAATAATGTTATACTATAGTTATGATTCAGGAAAAAAAAATACGCGAAATTACCTTAGAAGCAATATATATCATGAGAACAATCGTCATCTGCTCGGTTGGTGTTTTTTTATGTACTAAGTTGCTATTTACACCAATATATATATCAGGTCAAAGTATGTATCCTACCTTGCATGACCGTGATTTTGGTTTTTCTTTTGTATTAGGAATAATGAATAAAGAATATTCAAGATTTGATGTGGTGGTAGCCCAGTATAAAAACTCTGATATTCCTTGGGTCAAACGTATTATTGCCTTACCGGGTGAAACGATTGAGTACAAAGATGATAAGTTGTATATTAATAATGAATATATTGTAGAAAATTATTTTGATACAGAGTATGTATCTAATCAAACGTTTGGTGGTACACTAAATTTCACCACTGATTTTGGACCAATTACATTAGGTGATGACGAATATTTTTTAATGGGTGATAATCGACTGGTCTCTCAAGATTCAAGAAGTGTAGGGGCTTTCAATATAACAGATATAATAAGCAAATACATGTTTGTGTTATATCCACTTCAAAACATACATTTAGTAACAAATTCATAGGAGGTTAAAAATGGAAAAATTCAAACAGAGTAAGAGCAACCTCTTAATAGAAGGTTTAGATTTAATTCGTACAGTTTTAGTTTGTGTATTTTTTGTATATTTAATTACGACTTTTATATTTAAACCAGTAAAAGTCGATGGAAGTAGTATGTATCCTACACTAGAAGATGGGGAATATGGTTTTTCATTTGTTTTAGGTGCTATTGTAGACGATTTTCAACGCTTTGATGTTGTAATAGTTGATACATTGGAAAATAAATTATATGTAAAGCGTATCATTGGTTTGCCAAATGAGACAATTGAATATAAAGATGATGTGTTATACATAGATGGCAAAGTTGTAGAAGAAGAATTTTTAGATATGAATTATATGGAACAAACTAAAAAAGATAATAATGTGAGTGTATTCACTAATGATTTTGGCCCTATAACTTTAGGGGATAATCAATATTTTGTCATGGGTGATAATAGAATGAGTTCTTATGATTCTAGACAACTGGGTGCCTACAATGTAGATCAGTTAATTTCTAAATCTATGATAATAGTGTATCCTTTTGATAAGATAGGATACATCGACAATGATACAAAGTAATAAGTTAAACTTATTGCTTTTTTTATTATTGCATAAATGCTTTTTATTTATTATAAATTATGCTATAATTTATAAGTTTGTTTAATAAATAGAGGAGAATTAAATGAAAAAAAATTATGATGTAATTGTTGTAGGGGCAGGTCCAGCAGGTATAATGACTTGTTATGAGTTGTATTTAAAAAATCCTAATTTAAAAGTATTATTAGTGGATAAAGGGCTAGATGTTATGTATCGTACGTGTCCAATAAAGGATAAAAAAATAAAGGTTTGTCCTGTGAATAAAGAAGGAATTGCAGGTTGTTTACCAGCTTGTTCTATCACTGCAGGATTTGGTGGAGCGGGTGCATACTCAGATGGTAAGTTCAATATTACGAGTGAGTTTGGTGGATGGTTAACAGATTATTTAGATAACCAAAGTGTTGAAGAAGTCATTAGTTATGTAGACAGTTTATATTTAAAACATGGTGCGACTTTACAAATAACAGATCCTACTACTGATAAAATAAAGGAAATTGAACATCGAGGTTACTCGATTGGGCTAAAATTATTAAGAGCTAAAGTGAGACATTTAGGTACCGAAGAAAATTTACGTATTATGACAGAAATGTCAAATGAATTAAAATTACATATTGATACAGCATTTAAAACTAGTGTACAAGATATCATTGTGGAAGATATGCAAGTAAAAGGGATTGTTTTAGAAAACAAAGAAAAAATTTATGCTTCTAAAGTTGTGTTAGCCCCTGGAAGAGACGGTTCAGCATGGCTAACTAAAGTATTAAAAAAATATAATATTGATCTATACAATAATCAAGTAGATATTGGAGTTCGTGTTGAAACAAGTAATATCGTAATGGAAGAAATTAATACTCATTTATATGAAGGTAAATTCGTGTACAATACAAGTGTAGGAACAAGAGTTCGTACATTTTGTTCCAATCCATCAGGACATGTTGTAGTTGAAAATCATTCTGGAACCATGCTAGCAAATGGACATGCATATCATGATCCTAAATTAGGTAGTGCTAATACGAACTTCGCATTATTAGTATCCCATACATTTAGTGAACCATTTAATCAACCAAATGAATTTGCGCATGAAGTGAGCAAATTAGCCAATCAACTATCAAATGGTAGTGTGATTGTTCAAAAGTATGGTGATCTTAAACGTGGAAGAAGAACAACTTTAAAACGTTTAAAAGAAGGGTATACAGTTCCAACTTTACCAGAAGCTGTACCAGGTGATTTAGGATTAGTCTTACCTTATAATACAATGAAATCAATTATTGAAATGATTGAAGCGCTTGATAAAGTAACACCTGGTATTGCAAATGAACACACGCTATTGTATGGTGTAGAAGCTAAATTTTACTCTGCTCGACCAAAGATTAAAGATGGATTTATGAGTGAAATAAATAATTTATATATAGCAGGTGATGGAGCAGGATTAACAAGAGGTTTAGCACAAGCTGGTGCAAATGGAATTTTAGTAGCGAGACACATTATAGAATCAGTATAAAACAAAAAACTTTCTATCATATAAATAGAAAGTTTTTTGTTATTTGTCTTTTATCTTTTTTAAGAAATGGTATGCACGATAAATAAAGGGGTTGACCACATAATCGAATTCACCAATAAATTCAGTATACGTACCACCCAAGCGCTTTTTAAATAAGTATATTCCATAAATGGGGTTATTAGGATTAGGGTCACCTGTAGTACCAAAGAAATCAATCATTGTAAAATTGTTTTTTACAGCATCTTTAATGATTTCATAGTAGATTAAGTAGTTTGCATTTAACCATCGTAATTGCGAAGAGTTACCACCATGAACCGTCCAAATATAATTATTATATTCAACAGTGATAATAGAAGAGAGAACTAATTCTTCTTCTTGAATGGTTTCAATTTCAGTTAACTCCGTTGTAGCTTTTTTTAATTGGTTATCTAAATCAGCTAATAAGTTTTTACTTTTCGCAGGATTTTTTTGTTTATTATTTTCTAATTTATGAATTTGTTTATGAATGGCTTCAATTTTATCATTGTATTTTTGAATTAAAGTAGGGATGTTGACTTTAATCATATAAATATTTGACATATTTACAAGGTGTAAAATATTATAAAAGGTTTCATAATAGTTTTGTTTAGATTGAATTAAATTTTCTCTTTCCCCAGTTTCAAGCATTGTCTTATAAAAATCTGCAACGTCATCTATATTTCCTTTATAAATATTTAAATTATATTGATTTTTTTTATTTAAGACTTTACGAGTGGTAGCATGAAACCCTTTAAACACATCTTCTATATTATTAGACAATTGCAATCTAAAAGTGTAACGTGGCTGTGTGTGCTCAAAGTTTCTATTGAAACCTTTATGAATATAGTGTATTTTTTTTAAGTAATCCACTAATTCAAATTGGTTGACTCCTTCTATTTCATTTGCCTGATCATCAATGTTTCTCAAAGGAATATCGGGGTCGATTCGAAAGAAAAAATTATTCGTCTTTTTTGTAAATTGCTTAATACGTAAAGTGAATTGCTCAAGTAGTTCAAAATCTGAATAATCTAAAATAAACCCTCTTGGAATGTATATGTATCCTAACTTTTGAAATACTTTCTTCTCTAATAATAAAGCAGCAGCAACTAACTCGTTATTTTTTTTCATACCAACATAATAAGGTTTAAAATCCTTTATTTTTTGAACTTCACCATAATGAATACTTTGCATGAAGTGTTTTTTATTATGATTAAAAACAAATTTTTCATATGTTTTTGAATCTAAATTTTGAATAAATTCGTACATTATAATCTCCTTTTATTTCTTTGTATTATACCATTTTTTATACATAAATTATACTATAATGAAAATGTTAGTATAATTTTTTAAAATATTTTTTCACGAAAAAACTTGTGATAGCTGTACAAGACATGACACTAACAAAACGGAATAACCCATTCCCTTGTAAGTAGCATAATGCACTAGGTAGTAAAAAGGGTATGTATTCAATAAACATACCATGGCTAAAGTAAAATAGGGTACTGTATTCACGTAATGATTTATAATTTAAAGGAATGGAACACGGTTTTTTTAACAGTGTAATAAATAAGTAGTAAATAAAGGGTACACTCATTAAATAAAAGTTATAGTCAATTGCCCAACCTAAGTTTCTTAAAATCTGTGCTTCACTAAATAATAGGATGAAAAATATAAATGCCAATAATGTAGAAAAATTGCTTGTTTTAGCGATTTCTTTGTTCGCAATATATATCCCTAAAGCAACATAAAAGATTCCCATAAATAAGCCATTTCGGGTTGTATAGAAGATGCGAAAATATGTTTCACTAAGGGTAGAGAAGGGGCTAGATTGTAATAAGCCAAAATAACTTTCACTTAAACCAATACACAGCATAATGAACCCGAAGATCAATAATGTTTTAATAGTGAAATGCTTTAACCATTTAAAACAAAATAAACTTGCAAAAATAAGAGCTGGCATATACCATAAATGATAATAGGTTCCCGCATATAAAATACAAACAACAAATATGAATGGCCAAATGATTAAACTATCTGGCTGAATGGTGCGTTGGATAAATAATATGGCAGCAGGTAAATGAATAATACTCCATAATAAATATAATCGGGTTAAGCGTTTGATATATTTAATTAGATATTCTTTTCCGTTTTTATCAATTCCTTGTTTTAGAAAATAACCTGCACTGACTAAAAAGAAGGGGATAACAATTCGTCCAATAACATTGCTTGAAATGAATCCGATATTTGGGAATTTTTCATAAAATGGATACGTGTGTAATGTAATGACTAATAAAGAACCTATAAATTTAGCTAAATCTATGGAATGAATTGATTTTCTCATTCTATACCTACTTTCTTCTCTATCTATGATAGCAAAATAAAGAGGAAATACAAGTAAAATAGACAGTACTATCAATGCAATGCACAATTCAGTTAATGCATACGATTATTTTGTATTATTTCTAATATAAAACAAGTGATGAGCATGCGATAAATGTTATAAAGTTTATTTAAAGTAATGTACAAAATTTTATGATTTTCCTAAAAAATCGCTATATTCAAAATGTTTTATGATAAAAAAATTCATATAAGGGGTATTAATGAATCGAATTGAACAATATATTAGTAGAAAAAATAAAGAATTTATAAAAGGTCAAAATTATTAAATATAGTTATATCATTTATTTAATGATGCAACTATATAAAAAGAATGAGGTAAGATATAACAAAACGTTAAAAATTTAGTTTTATTATAACAGTGTTCACTTTTGTATTGATATCATTAGGTGTCACTAATGTTAAGGCAGAAGATTCAGTAACTATAATTTTTCAAAACACTAATGGTCAGGAGGTGGCATCATTAGAAGTAGGTAATGCAGTTTATACAGAAGAGAACTTAAATTATTTTGAATAATAAACACAACATCAGATGAGAATAATAACAGTAATTGATAGAATAGATGTAACTCTTCCGATTGAAGTGACATTAGAAAGAGCAACCGCTAAAAAGTGTAGAAAAAAAGGTAATTATAAATTACCTTTTTTCATGTATGCAACATAATCGCATTCAGCAATTTTTATTTCTAATTTTGCTTGGTTAACAATATTTTTATCATTATAAAAGAAAACAGGACCAATCATAATTATATTTCCATGTTCATCATATAGGCGTGTTTCTACTTTATTGTATTCGTTATCAATATAATCAAAAGCAATGTATCCTTCTAAATCATCCAGTAGTTTCAAAGTTTCATCATCGACTTCATGAATTTCACCAAGTATATTTTGTGTACCTGCAATTAAAGCGGGGTAATCAACATCTTGTAATGTATATAAGTTTCCTTTTACATATGCGTATTGTCGGAATGAATCAAGATGTTTTAAATATAAGTTATAATTTCTCATTCCTTTGCGTAAAGTACCATATACAAATATTTTGTGCATATTAATGAGTCGTTCCACCTATTACTTTGATATCAACATCGTTTAAAACAATTGCTTCAATAGCTGCCTCTAATCCAGATACAATTGCTTCTAATGCCATACTTGGCATGTTTCTTTTTTCAACAACTTGTTCTAATAAAAACGGAATGTGAATAAACCCACTTCTTTTACCTGGATATTTTGTTTCAATTAAGTGACGAACTCCATACGTTACATGATTACATACAAAAGTACCAGCTGTGTTAGATACAGATGCTGGAATACCTTTGCTTTTTATTTGTTTTACCATTGCTTTGATTGGTAAGTTAACTAAATAAGCATCGGGTCCATCTTTAAAGATCGCTTCATCGATGATTTGATTACCCTCGTTATCAGGGATTTTACAATCGTCAATATTGATTCCCACACGTTCTACAGTGATGTCGACTCGGCCACCTGCTTGTCCAATACATAGCACAACATCTGGGTTATGCTTGATAATTGCTTGTTCTATCACATCTAATGATTTGAATACAACGGTTGGAATTTCTAGTTTTATAATAGTTGCATTAGCAATGGTAGTAGATACTTTTTTTACTGCTTCAATTGCAGGATTAATCGATTCACCTCCAAATGGGTCAAATCCAGTTAGTAATATTTTCATAATTGTTCTCCTTCTAGAATGCTAGTACAAGCATTAATACAATATAAATTCCTAATACAATAATTGCCATAGGTAATTGTGATTTAATTACTGTTCCATTTTCACTTGCTTTGTTGCAGTTAGAAATCCCATTACTACTAATAATGCACCAATAAATGCAGAAGGAATTAATTTACCTAAAATAAATATAACACCTAAAATTCCCCAAATCAAGAATGTCCTAATTTTAGCTTCTTTGTTTTTTAATGCACGAAATGCACAATCTATACTTACTAAACCACATATAGTATAAATTATTTCAGGAGCGATGTTTAATAGAAAGTTTCCCATTATTTATTTCCTCCTTTTTAATTTTTTATCCAATAATGTGACTTGAATAATTGTTAATACTACTACAATTAAAGCAACAGGGATTGCTGCTGTGGCAATAGATTGTAAAGTTACTTCATAACCTAATGCAGCTAGAGTACCTTGAATTAAAACAACACCACTTGCAGCAGGGAAACAGTTTTGCGCAAAAAAGTTTCCGAAAATTTCTACAGCTGCACTTGTTCCTCTGATAGCCTCATCTTCTTCATCTGATAAATCACTACCTTTGTCAACATTTGCTGCTCCTTGTGCCATTGGTAAGATTTAAGGACGAACAAATTGTACATGTCCTCCAATACGCACGTTAAATGCTGCAGCTAAAGATTGAATAATCATATATAATGATAACACTTTACCAGCCGAAGCATTTTTAATGCCACAAATTAAGGTAGCTGCTCTTTCTTTTAAACCATATCTTTCAATTATTGCAATAATTGGGAACATGATTAAGAAAATAGACATCAATCGATTTGCAACAAATGATTGCCCTAAAATACTTAAAATTTCGATGAAGTCGATACCAGCAATTAAGACAACAGCTAACACATCACACTTCATCATAAATCCTACAATAATAATCACAACACCAATTAAAGTGCTATAATCATTTATGAAATTTACAAATAAATCCATAATTAATCTCCTTTCAATGAAATTGAATTATACAAAAAATTTGTTTAGAACACAAGGATTTCACATTATTGAAAAAATATATTATCGATTTGCATAGTAACAATATTTAGTTTTGTTGGAACAAAAATGAAACTTTAACGTAAATCAGATAAAGCAGGATATATTTATATACACTGCTTTTCATTATCTGTGCTTGCTACCATAATTTTAATGACATAAATTTTCAATCCGACATATGGATATTTCATCTAATACAATATATTCATAAAATATTCCCCTTGATTAATACCGTGTTGAACGTAGTTTTCTATATTTATATAAGTATTATAAATTGTGAAGTAGCATTAAGTGAGCTAGCAGTTTAAATATAAACCTCCAGTTTAATAAAAACTGAGCAACTATTAACATTTGTTTTGCGAAAGTAACAGTTGTTCAATACTTTATCTTGCAAATTTTTATTTTCAATAATATATCACTCTAAACAAAATCCATCATATTAAAACATAATCTGTTCATTGTTTAAATAGAATGTATAATCTGCCTTTTGTTTAGCTTTTTGGTGGTTCAAAAGTTTATCATTTCGTTTTTTATTTTTTGATTTTGTTCACCCAACAAAACAAGTATTTATTGAGTGGAATTATTTTGTAGGTGTTCTTTTATTTCTTTAATGGATACACCCATCTCTTTTAGCGTTTAATCATAAAAAATACTTCGACTTGAGATAGAAAATACGTTCTAAATTCATCTTCTTCTTTGTTTTTGATAGAAAATACCTTTTTTATCATAATAGAATAATGAGTGTTTTGAGACATCTACTAATTTAGCAAATTGTAAAGTCAGAACGCACCTTGTTTTTCCTTTTGACATTCATTTCTTTCCAAATAAATTTGATTTTTTTAATGGGTAAAATTAGAGATATATCCATTGTCTTTTAAAATCATCTTCAAGGATGGCTAAGAAATAAAAGCATTGTTTATATTCTTTAGTATTTCATGAAATTGAGAAATGCTAAAGTCATAATATTTTCAGGAAAATAAGTCGATTATCCTAGTTTCAATTTCAATTGATATCTTTCTTGAAAATATTTTATTCATATGTCTATGTATAAGATTAACTATACAATATTCTTTTATAAACAACGACAAGTCTATTGTTTTATCGAATCGATGATTTTCATAAGAAGGATCAGTTTGTTTTTTTTATTCACGCTGAAATAAAATTTTAATTGTTTTGTGGTTGTTACCTTCCAGACTATTATGCATTATTCCTTTCATAAGCTCCCTCCTAATATTAAAGATATAGCATTAGGATGTTTCTTTTTATAATATACTAAATGATTATGATTAAAGGTTTAGACAAAAGTAAATTAAAATAATTTCGATTGAATAAATCAAATTATAATAGTACAATAATTATAGGAGGATTTTATGAAAAAATTAGAAAAAATATTAATAACTCTAGCTATAGGTCTAATTACTATGTTTACAAGTACAAATGTTAACGCAATGAATTTTGAATATACAGTACTTAACCTGAGTTCAGAACAAAATTATGATAACACGGCAATCGCGAGGAGAGTATTATTTTTCAATGAAACCGAAAAAAATTATACATTGGAAAGTCTTAAATTTGAAAATGGAATATTTTATGTTAGTGATTCAAGTAAGAAACCTAACGAGGTGTTATTGGCAGGAAAAGCAATAAATTTAGAAGTTACACCAGTTACAACAGATTTAGATGTTGGCATGTATTCAGATATAGTTACGGCGACATTTACAGATGGAACAAAAATTAGTATGCCAGTTAATTTAGAAATAATAGCACCTAAAACGATTTATACTATACCAACTGTTTCTCAACTTGAGTTTGTTTATGATGGCACAGAAAAATCACTAGATTTTAAAAATCTTGATTTAAATAATTTGAATCTAATAGGTGAGACAAGTGCAACAGAAGCTGGAGATTACTGGTCATTGGTCGGATTAAAAAATTCATTTACAAGTAAATGGGAAGATGGAAGTACTACTTCAAAATGGTTTAGATGGGAAATTAAAAAAAGAACTGAAACTTTAGCAGAAAAATCATTAAGTGCAAATGAGGGCACAAAATTATCAAGTGTAAGTTTACCAGAAAATTGGTCTTGGGATAGTCCAGACACAGTGATTAAATTAGGTAATAATACTTATTATGCTTCCTATACACCTGCTGATGAAAAAAACTATAATTCAGTTGTAAGTGAAAAAGTTATAGTAAAAGGAATAGAAGTGTATACTATCGATATTAATACTGACAGCGGAATATCTCCGCTTTCAAGTAATTCATATGTCCTTGATTTAGGAGATAATCAAACGATTAAAGTTTCCGCTTTAACTGATAAACTAATCTCTTCTATTAAAGTTAATGGTGTAGAGCAATTAGTTGATTTTACAAGTACATTTACTATTAATGTAAATAGTATTTCTGAAGATATAAATATTGAAATTGCATCAGTAGATAAAACACTATTTCCTATAGAAGGAAATAGCCAGGAATATATTAAAAATTCAGAAGAAAAATTAGTTATAAAATATGATTTTGACTATAATTTATTTAAATTAGAAAAAATTACAATAGATGGTAATGAAATTTTTACAGGTTTTGAATTTTCTGATGGAAGTCTTGTTTTAACTTTTGATAGTAGCTTACTATCAAATCTAGAAGTAGGAAAACATGATATAGAAATCACTCTTGAAAATGGTCAAAGTTTATTAGCAAATTTCGCTATACAAGAAAAAGTAGTAAATGAAGAGCCAGAAACAAATACAACAATTAATCCTGAAACTAGTGATAATATTGTTGTGTATAGTATATTAACTATACTATCGCTTGCAGGCTTAATAATATTAAAAACAAAATATATTAAAGAATTATAAACGGTTTTTTAAATTCTAGCGTTGCTGGAAGCTAACCTAGTGTCCAATAGGACTTATCAAGCTATAAAGTTGATTACAATTTTATAGCTTTTTTATAATGTAATGCCCCTAGATAGTCGGGTGGACAAAGGAAGTTTTAGCGATGTATGTATTTAAAAAAAGCCTTTTGAAAGAATCAAAAGGAGGACATTTAAAAGTAAATAAAGCACAATTAAATGATACACATAGTTTATCACATTCAAAGTGGAACTGTAAGTATCATGTAGTATTTGCACCAAAATATAGAAGAAAGGTATTTTATGGAGAAAAAAGATTAGAAATAGGAGCGATACTAAGGGAATTATGTCGATGGAAAGGAGTAAATATAATAGAAGCAGAGGTTTGTGTAGAGCATATCCAAATGCTTATAGAGATACCACCAATACTTGCAGTTTCAAGTTTTATGGGGTTCCTAAAAGGTAAAAGTAGTCTACAAATATACGAGCGATGGAGAAGTATGAAATACAAGTATAGGAACCGACAGTTTTGGTGTAGCGGATATTATGTAGATAAAACAGGAAAGAATACAAAAAAAGATAAAGGAATATATCGCAAATCAACTACAAGAAGATAGAATGAGCGAGCAATTAACACAGGATATAGAAGAGCCTTTTAAGGGTAGCAAGTAAAGAAAACGCAAGTGGCAGATTATATGCGCGCAGTAAGCGCAGCTAGTAACATGAGCCTTATAGGAGAAAATGTAAAACCACCAGCTAAGCTGGTGGATATTTATTGATATCTTTTTTTGTCAATAATTATATTTCGTGATAACTAGTTCCTATGTCGAATATATAATCAACTTTATTTTATGGATAAGTCATGCTATAATACACAAAGAAATACAGGAAGTACAATATGATTATTAACGAGGTGTTGAGTATGAATAAAATGGAAAAAAAAAGGGTAGAGAGAGCGAAAAAGGCAAGTGAAGAGACCAGTGATAAACCGTCTGTACAAATAAACATTAACTGGTTTCCTGGGCACATGACCAAAGCTAAACGTGGCATGCAAGAAAAATTAAAGTTAGTGGATATGGTCATTGAGTTGAGAGATGCTAGAATTCCTTTTGCATCACGTAATCCTTTAATTGATGAATTAATCCAACAAAAACCTAGGTTAATTATTTTAACTAAAACAGATAAGGCAGAACCTGAAGAAACTAAAAAGTGGATGAAAGAACTACAAAATGAACAAACATATATTATTACTCTAAATATTTTACAAGATAATGTGAAGAAAGCGATTTTAAGTGCTTCAAAAGAGTTGATGAAAGCTAAAATTGAACGACAAATTCGAAAAGGAATGAAACCAAGAGCAATTCGTGCTATGGTTTGTGGAGTCCCTAATGTAGGTAAATCAACTTTAATTAATCGATTAGCAAATAAAAAAGCAACTATTACAGGCGATCGACCTGGTGTCACTCGTGCTTTACAATGGGTTAAAATGTCTAGCGAACTAGAATTACTGGATACTCCAGGAGTGTTATGGCCAAAGTTTGAAGATGAACATGTAGGTATGATGTTAGCAATTACGGGTGCTATTAATGATCAAGTATTACCGTTAGATGAAATTGCTTATTTCGCTTTAAAGTATTTGAAAAAATATTACCCAGAACGCTTAATTAAACATTATGGTGTGGAATTAATGGATAATAATTTCAAATTATTTCAATCATTTGGTATAAAAAAAGGATATATTTTAAAAGGAAATGAAGTAGATATGAAGCGGGTTATTGATACATTTATGAAAGAAATAAGAAATGATAAGTTTGGTCAAATTACATGGGAGAAAACTAGTGAAATGTTTGAATAAGCATGAAGAAATATTTTATTCACAAGAAAAAACAATGGTAATTGGTTTAGATGAAGCTGGACGTGGTCCTATAGCAGGTCCTTTAGTAGTAGCTGGTGTCATTTTCCCTAAAGGGTATACACATGAATTCATTTATGATTCAAAAAAAGTAAGTGAAAAGAAAAGGTTACAATTATTTAAAGAAATTATGAATGATGCTCTCTATTATAAGATTGAAATCGTAGATCCGGTTTATATAGATGAATTTAATATTTATCGAGCTACTCAAAAAACAATGGAAAAAATAGTGTTGGAATGTCCCGTATGCGATAGTGTGTTATCCGATGCTATGCCATTACCAAATATTTCGCTTCCTACCTTTTCTTTGGTAAAAGGTGATACATTAAGCGTAAGCATTGCAGCAGCGAGCATTTTAGCGAAGGTAACACGAGATCAAATTATGTATGATTATGATTTGCAATTTCCTGAATATGGTTTTAAAAATCATAAAGGATATCCTACAAAAAAACATTTAGAAGCGTTAGAAACATTTGGTGTATTAGAAATCCATAGAAGAAGTTATGCACCTGTACAAAAACAATTACAAAAACAATTACAGTTTGATTTACAATAAGGTGTGACAAGAATTAGTTCTTTTCACACCTTTCTAAATCATGTATAATATTTAAAGTGAGGTGATTGTATGGAATTTAAAGTGAATGTAGAAGATAAATTTGAAGGCCCTTTAGATTTAATGCTACACTTAATTAAAGAAAACAAGTTGGATTTATTCGATTTGGATATGAGTTTATTATGTGATCAGTATTTAGCGTATTTAAATGCTATGCAATCGATGCATCTTGAGGTGGCTAGTGAATTTCTAAGTGAACTAGCAGGACTAATTGAATATAAGAGTAAAAAGCTTCTACCGAAAGAAGAGGTAGTTGTAGAAGAAGTATATGAAGAAGATCAAAGAGAACGGTTAGTGCAAAGGTTATTAGAATATCAAAAATTTAAGCAAGTAAGTGAAGCGTTTCAAGTGAAATATGAAGAACGCCAAAAATTAATGAGTAAACCGCAAAGTGATGAAACCAATAAGTGGACGCAAATAGTGCATGAAAATGAGTTCGCTGGTAATCCATATGATTTAATTAAAGCGATGAATCGAGTAATTCGCCGCATTTCCCTAGAAACCATTCCGGAAACAACAATGCAAGTGAATGAATTGTCACTGGATGAACGCTTAAAGCAAATAAAATTAAAAATTGAAGATATGGAAACAAAACTATCATTTGAAGATTTATGTAATGACTGTGATAGTCTGCATATGGTTATTGTTACATTTTTATCGATATTGGACTTAATCAAAAGAGGAGTGCTTAACTTTTATATTGATGATCAAGATGTTATATGGATGAATAAAGGAGGAAGCGATTTTGCGTAAAATATTAGAAGGCTTACTGTTTTTAAGTGGTGATGAAGGACTAACTAGTAACCAACTTTGTGACGCTTTAGAAATAAGTGAAGAAAGCTTAGAAAAAAATATTAATCAAATGATGAATGAATTTTTAGAAGAAGACCATGGAATAGAATTAGTTCATTTTGGAGGAAAGTATAAATTTGTCACAAAAGAAATCATTTATCCTTATGCGGAACGTTTATTTTCATCTAACAAAATGGCGACTTTATCCGGAGCTGCATTAGAAACATTAGCGATTATTGCTTATAAGCAACCGATTACTAGAGTAGAAGTAGAAGAGATACGAGGTGTTGGTTGCGATATGATGATTCGTAAATTAATGGCTCGTTCCTTAATTAAAGAATGTGGGCGAAGCGATGCTCCAGGTCGCCCATTTTTATATGAAGTAACAACTGAATTTATGGATTCTTTTAAATTACAAAGCTTAAAAGAATTACCTGAAATAAAAGAAGTGCATCAAGAAGTAATGCAAAACCTATTTGACACACAAGATTAAGAAGATGAGAAAACGCATCTTTTTTTAACTAGTGCTTTCATTTCTAATGTGAATACGATAAAATAGGTTTACGAAAGTGGTGATTTTATGGAAAGAATACAAAAAGTAATTGCACAAGCTGGGGTGGCTTCTAGAAGAAAAGTTGAAGAATTAATCAACCAAGGTAGAGTAAGTGTAAATGGAGAAGTGTTAAAAGAACAAGGATATAAAGTGAAAAAAGGTGACTACATCACAGTAGATGGTAAAGCGATTGAAAAAGAAAATAAAGTTTATTTTGTAATGAACAAACCTAAGAAATCGATGTGTACAAGTGATGATGAGTTCGATCGTACTACAGTGGTTTCATTAATACCTTGTAAAGAAAGAATTTTTACTGTTGGTCGTTTAGATTACGATACTAGCGGTGTTTTGTTATTAACAAACGATGGCGAATTTGCTAACATGATGACACATCCTGCTTATCATTTACCAAAAAAATATAATCTAACAATCAATGGTTTATTAAAAGTAGAGCATATGAAGCAACTACAAAGTGGAGTCATTTTAGACGATGGTGTCAAAACGTTGCCAGCTAAATATAAAATTAAGGAAAAAGATGTTGAAAAAAACCAAATGTCTTTAGATTTAACGATTACAGAAGGTAGAAATAGACAAATTAAACGTATGATGGAAGCATTTGGTTATAAAGTTACTCGTTTACATCGTAAACAATTTGGGATGATTACAGTGGATGATTTGCCACAAGGTGCTTACCGTATTTTAAAACCATATGAAGTTAAATTATTAAAGCAATTTGCAACGACTGGGAAATTAGAAACGAATCGATAATAGATGATGAATTACTATGTGTAATTCATCATTTTTATAATTGTTTACAAAACATATGATTTCCCTTAAAATATAGGAGTATACCATAAAAAAGGAGTTAGTTATGCAACAATATTTTATAAATAAAAATATAGAAGTAAACGACACTATCACATTTGATGAAAAACAAGAACATCATATTATGCGGGTACTGCGTATGAAAAGTGATAGTGTAGTAAAATTAGTCGATATTAATCAAAATCCTTTTTTAGCGCATATTCAATATCTTGATCAAAAAGCATATGCAAAGGTATTTAAAACATTAGACAATATCGATTCAAGTGTTAAAATCAGATTAATTCAGGGAATGATTAAAAAAGATAAGTGGGATTTTTTAATTCAAAAATGCTGTGAATTAGGGGTGCATGAAATTGTACCTATGATTAGTTCTAGAACAATTGTTAAAGTGGATGCTAATGACACAAAAAAATTAGAACGATATAATAAAATTGCTTTAGAAGCTTGTGAACAATGTAAGCGTAATGATTTAGTCCAAGTTTATGCACCTATTAAATTTAAGGATATTAAACAATATAAATCGGAATTAAACATTGTTGCATATGAAGATGTACAAGTTATTGCTAATCATATTAAGCACACATTAACACAGTATCCAGACATTGAAACCATTACTTTTGTAATCGGGAGTGAAGGTGGGTTTTCCGAATTGGAAATCCAACAGTTAGTAGAGGAAGAGTTTCATTGTGTTTCTTTAGGACAACGTATCTTACGCGCTGAAACAGCTGCGATGATGGTTGTGAACTTGACACAATATCATTATGAAACAAAATAGAAATAGGAGTTATTTATGCCAAAATTTGCAATCGCTACGCTAGGATGTAAAGTGAATACATTTGAAAGTGAAGCGTATGTACAACAATTACTTCAAAAAGGATATACCCAAATTGACTTTAAGGAAGTAGCAGATATATATATTATTAATACTTGTGCAGTTACTAATACAGCTGCTAGTAAAAGTAAGCAGAAGATCAATCAAGCAAAAAAAAATAATCCTGATGCATTTATTTGTGTAGTGGGATGTTTAATACAAACAAATGCTATGCAATTAGAAGTAGATTTATTGATTGGGAGTCAAAATAAAGATCGCTTAGCAACACTAATTCATGAAAGTTTTCATAATCATACCCAAATGAATCAAGTGCATGATTTGAATGATGCCACTTTTGAAGAATTAAAGGTTACATCATTTGCAAGACAGACAAGAGCATTTCTAAAAATACAAGATGGTTGTAATCAATTTTGTAGTTATTGTATTATTCCGTTTGCTAGGGGTAAAGAGCGTTCATTAGAAAAAGAAAAAGTTATTGCACAAGCCAACGAGTTAGTGAATAATGGGCATAAAGAAATTGTGCTTTCTGGTATTCATACAGGTCGTTATGGACGTGATTTAGGTTATGATTTATTAACACTGTTAAAGGAGCTAGTAAATATCGAAGGTTTATTAAGAGTACGCATTTCAAGCATTGAAATGAATGAATTAACAGATGAATTCTTACACTTCATGAAAATGGAAGATAAGATTGCAAAACATCTACATATTCCTGTACAAAGTTGTTGCGATCAAACTTTAAATGCTATGAATCGACCTTATACTATACATCAATTTAAAGAAAAATTAATGTATATTCGCAGTTTAATACCTTATATATCGATAAGTACTGATATTATTTTAGGATTTCCTAACGAAAGTGATGTGCAATTTGAAGAAACTAAATCTAACTTTGCAGATTTACAATTCAGTTTTGCGCATGTGTTCCCGTATTCAAAAAGGGATGGTACTAAAGCATGTGAGATAATAAATCACTTATCGGGTACAATTAAAAAACAACGTTGTAAACTCATAAGTGAATTCGCAAAAACACAATATGAATTGTATAAAAAACAATGGATTCACCAAGAAGTAGAAGTTTTGTTTGAGTCGATGAAAGATGGCTATGCTTTTGGTCATACGAGCACGTATTTAAGCGTCTATGCAAAATTAGATGCGTCTTGCTTAAATCGAGTGATTAAAGTTAAAATAACCCATTTAAAAGAGGGTATCCTATATGGGATATAAAAGGTGGTAAGATGAAATTATCTAAGATTTTTGATACTGAAATCAGTGTCGATATTAAAAAATTAAATATAGATTCTCGTACTTGTGTACCAGGTAGTATGTTTTTTTGTATGGTAGGTATGCAAAGTGATGGACATGATCATATTGAACAAGCCATTGCACAAGGTGCTTGTTGTATTGTTCACTCTAAAGATATAACTTCTTTTGATTCTAATGTAGTATATATCAAAGTGGAAAATGTGGCGGATGTGTTAAATCAAGTAGTCAAGAAATTTTATGATAATCCAAGTGATGAGATGATGGTCTATGCTGTAACTGGTACCAATGGAAAAACAACAATTACCAATATTATTAGTGATTTATTAAATCACTTTACCTCTTGTGGCTATATAGGAACAATTTGTATCAAATACAATGATGTAGTTATGGATGCTCAATTAACTACACCTGATGCCATTACCTTACATGATACGCTGTATAATATGAAACAGGTAGATGTGAAAGCAGTTGCTCTAGAAGTGAGTTCACATGGATTAGAGTTAAAACGTAGTGATGCTATTGATATAGATGTTGCTATTTTCTCAAATTTTACTCATGATCATATTGATTTTCATGGTTCGATGGAAGCCTATTTTGGAGCGAAATGTAAATTATTCAAAAATTTAAAAGAAGATGGTATGGCAATCATCAATCGTGATGATGCTAAAGCAAGTGAAGTGATTGCTTGTTGTAAAAGCCAAGTGGTAACATATGGTATGCATCCTGAGTCAACTTATTGTATTAAAAAAGTAGAATTACATGCTAAGTGTTCCAACTTTTCATTAATCCATAATCAAACTGAATATGAAATAAAAACAAATTTAGCTGCTATATATAATATATACAATCTAGTAGCAGCGATAGCTGCTTTAGTAGAAACAGGTATTGAAATCCAAGAAATATTAAAATATGTTAATCATATTTCGCAAATTGATGGAAGACTTGAGGTTATCGATGAAGGACAACCGTTCAATGTGGTAGTTGACTTCGCACATACACCAGATGGACTAAGGAAGATATTCGAATACGCAAAAGAAATTACTCCAGTAGGCAATGAAATTATAACCGTATTTGGCTCTGCAGGTAAAAGAGATAAAGCAAAAAGAAAAACATTTGGTGAGATAGCAGATCAATTCTGTGATTATATTATCTTAACCGAAGATGATCCTAGGGATGAAAATATAAAAGATATTGCAGATGAAATTAGAGAAGGAATTAGTGAAACACGAACTATCTTTATTGAAAATCGCTATGATGCCATTCGTGTAGCAATTGAAAACGCTAATTTAAATGACAGTGTATTCATTCTTGGAAAAGGTAGTGAAGTGTTTATGTACACAAAAAAAGGGAAGAGCGAATGGATGGGAGACCACAATGCAGCAAGAGAAATTATCCGCAAATACTACTTTGAACAAGGGAATACTGAAGAAAACAATTAAAAATGCACATAAATATGTGGTTTTTTAAGGAATATCCAATAAAGTATTGCATTCTGTGTGAATATTTTATATAATGACTATGCTAAATTCAGAAGGGAGGGTATGTGATGCCTAAAGTAGTTCTAAAAGACAATGAAGTTCTAGATGATGCACTTCGTCGTTTCAAACGTCAAGTTTCTAGAAACGGAACCCTTGCTGAAGCTCGTAAAAGAGAGTTTTACGTTAAGCCTGGAGTTAAAAAGAAATTAAAACAAGAAGCAGCTCGTAAAGCTAAAAGAGGAAAATAAAAACTCGAAAAAAAAGGTCCAATACTTGGATCTTTTTTTATATTATTTTAGTTAAATCAATTTTTTGCTTTTTAGTATCTTGTGTGCTTAATGTTTGAATGACCTGATTGATCAAATAAGTTGGCGTTGATGCACCAGCACTGACAGCAATTCGATTTAAAGTGAGCAAAGTTTTAATATCTAAATCATTTACATCATCAATTAATTCTACATGTTTGATTCCAGTGTCTTTTGCGATTTGTGCTAAACGATTCGCATTATTACTTGATTTATCGCCGACTACGATTAAAGCATCTACATTTTTTAAATTACGAATGGCTTGTTGTCTAGTGGAAGTTGCACTGCAAATTTCATCCGCAATGATCGCATGAGGATATTTTTGTTTAATTGTTTGAAATAAATTGTGTACATCTTGTGCTGACATAGTTGTTTGGTTTGTCACAAACACCTTGTTGTAATGGTTTAAATCTTCTAAATCAGATGTATTTTCAATTAAATGGATGTGCTTATTATAATCGCAAACAGCACTAGCTTCTGGATGATTTTTTTTCCCGATATACAATACTTCGTATTCATCTGAAACATATTCATTTACTATTTTTTGAGTATTTAATACATACTGACAGCTAGCATCTACACAAATTAATCCTTTCTCCATTGCTTTTTGCTTTATTTTTTCATGAACGCCGTGAGCTGTAAAGATAACAACACCCTCTTCTATTTCATCTAAAAGTTCCATTCTTGTTTTGTATTTACTTTCAATGCTAATAATTCCATATTCATTCAAAGCATCAATAACGTATTTATTATGAACAAGCATCCCTAAAATATAGACATTTTTGTTAGGATATTTTTGTTTTGTTTGCTTAGCGATATTGATAGCCATGACAACACCTTTACAAAATCCTCTAGGAATTACTTTTATTATTTCCATAGTTTACCTCTTTTCTTAACTTATCTTTGTAAATTATACTAATTTAATATATAATACTCAAGTAGAAAGCGAGGTATGCTTATGAATCAATATAGTGATTATCATTTTAATGAATATACAACGGCCCTAATTGCGTTGAATAAGTTTACAACACCAACCCAAATTCAAAAGGAAGTTATTCCTTTTGCAATTAAAGGTAGAGATATTATTGGTATTAGTGCCACAGGGACAGGAAAGACCCACTCCTTCCTAATTCCAATTATGGAAAAAATTGATTTATCGTTAGATCAAGTACAAGTCGTGATTAGTGCTCCAACTAGAGAATTAGCACAACAATTATATCTAAGAACATTAGAAATGAATAAAGTTTGTAAGAATTTAAGAATTAAATTAATCACTGGTGGAGTGGATAAACAAAGAATGAGTGAACAGTTGAAAGTGCAACCACACATTGTAATTGGAACACCTGGCCGTATGAAAGATATGTTTTTAAATGAACAAACATTACGTTTAGAATCAGCAAAGATGTTTGTTGTGGATGAAGCAGACATGACTTTAGAATTTGGTTTTTTAGAAGATATAGATATGATGTGTTCTAGAATGCGCTCATCTTTACAAATGATGAGTTTTAGCGCCACAATACCTGAAGGATTAAAACCATTCTTAAAAAAATATATGAATAACCCTATAACAGTACTAATAGAAGAGGATAAAACATTTAAGCCACAAATAGACCATGTATTAGTCCCATGTAAGCATCATTCATACCAAGAGATGTTATTACAAGTTTTACCAACATTTACTCCTTATATCTGTTTAATCTTTGCTAATACTCGTGTAGAGTGTAGTCAAACAGCGAAATTACTAAGAGAAAATGGATATGGAGTATTAGAATTACATGGTGATTTAAGTAGTCGTGCTAGAAAAACAGCAATGAAATCCTTACATAATGTAAAGGAAAGTTACATTGTAGCAAGTGATGTAGCTGCTAGAGGAATTGATATTGATGGAGTCAGTCATGTTATTTCTTTAGGATTTCCAAATGAATTAGATTTTTATATTCACCGTGCAGGACGTACAGGGCGTGCTGGTAAGTCAGGAGTTTGTTATGCATTATACCAAGAAAAGGATAAGCATGATATTCAACAATTATTTGTACGTGGTATTGGTTTTAATCACAAAACATTACGTAAAGGAGAATGGGTAGACCTAACTCCAATCTTTGAAAAACGCAAGAGAAAAGAAGATCCTCTAGAAAAGGAAATTTTGAAAAAAGTACAGCGTAAGAAAATAAAAGTAAAACCAGGATACAAAAAGAAAAGAAATGATGAAATTAGTAATTTAAAGCGTAAAGCTAAACGTCAAATGATTCAAGATGACATCAAAAAACAAGTAAAAGAAAGAGCGGTTGCTAAACAACGAGCAAAACGTGAGGCAGAAGAATAATGATTATTGGTTCACACGTTTCAATGAGTGCACCAAATTTTGTACTCGGTTCTGTATTGGAAGCAATTAGTTATGGTGCTAATGCATTTATGCTTTACAGTGGTGCGCCTCAAAATACAAGAAGAAGAGATGTAAAGCAATTAAAGGTAGAAGAAGCTCATGAGTTAATGAAGCAACACAATATTCCATTAACTCATATGATTGTACACGCACCTTACATTATTAATCTAGCAAATACGACTAATCCAAGTACTTATGAATTAGCTACTTCATTTTTAAAAGAGGAAATTGAACGAGTTAAATATTTGCAAGCAAAATATTTGGTATTACACCCTGGTAGTCATGTGAAGGCCGGAGAAGAGGTAGGGATGCAATCGATTATTAATGGTTTAGATGAAGCGATGATTAATATGGGAGATGTAGAAATCGCGTTAGAAACAATGGCAGGTAAAGGTAGTGAAATTGGTTATGACCTTAACCAGCTAGCTTATATTATGGAACAAGCTAAACAAGCAGATAAATTGAAAGTATGTTTAGATACTTGTCATGTACACGACGCAGGTTACGATTTATCAAATATAGATGCATTTTTGGACCATTTTGATGAAATCATTGGTTTGGATAAATTAGTGATTATTCATTTAAATGATTCTAAAAATATAAGTGGTGCTAGAAAAGATCGTCATGCTAATCTTGGAAAAGGTGAGATTGGGTTTGACACTTTATATAAAATCGCTCATCACCCAAGATTAAGCCATGTCGTAAAAATATTAGAAACACCTTATATTGATGGAGTCGCTCCATATGCTGATGAAATTAAGCTGTTATTAAAATAAAACGAGTTAATCTAAATCTGCACCCTTTAAACTAATCCTAGTTAGAAGGGTGTTTTTTATAGAAAAGAAACAACTAAATACCTATATCATTTTAGTATACAGGTGCAATTTAAAAGATGAACTTCTGTTTAATACAGAAATTCATCTTTTCATCACTTTATAATTCCGTTTTCTTTAATTGATAAACTTCATAAATTTCACTATCTTCCTCAACCGTTTTTAAATATGTAAATTGATTTTGAATTGCACATTGAATGGCATCTTCATGATGGGGTGGTGTGTATATGTATATTGTACACATCTTTAAAGTACAGAATGCATATTCACATATACGTTGAATGGTTTCTTGCATATAGCCTTGACCACGAAAAGCGGGGTATAAACCAAATCCCAATTCAGCTTCTTGCTTTGTTTCATTAAAGTTCCATATACTAATCGTTCCAATACATACATCAGTTGATGTTAATGTAATTGCCCAAATTAGCCATTTCTCTTGATTCATACCGTCATTCATTATTTGAATATAATAAAGTGCTTGCTCAATCGCTGTATAGGGCGTCATATGTGCGTAAGGATAATTTTGTGGTTCAGCCATATACTCGTAAAAACCTTGTGCATCATTTACTTCTAAAGCACGAAAGGATAAACGTTTACTATGAATTTTTTGAAACATAATCAACTTCTCCTTCAGTAAGCATATATTCTTGAATTTCTTGTTTTAAACGCTGGATCATTTGGTCTTGTGGGATTTTTTCAATAACTATACCTCGTTTGATCAATACACCCTCATTAATTCCACCTGCAATAGCGATATCTGCATGCTTAGCTTCACCAGGGCCATTGACAACACATCCCATAATAGCGACGCATACATCGCTTTCTATGGTGTTCAAATACGTTTCCATAGCATCTACAACAGGCTGCATATCCCAAGCTGTACGACCACATGTAGGGCATGCAATTAGATTGGGAACTCGTTTATTCAATTGGTTACATTTTAATAGTTGTTTTACAATGATCATCTCATTGACAGGATCACCATTAACGCTAATACGAATTGTATCTCCAATGCCTTCATTTAATAGCGTTCCTAAAGCAAAACTGCTTTTTATAGCGCTGGATACAAAAGTACCTGCTTCTGTGACTCCTAGGTGTAATGGATAGTCAAAAGTTTGACTCGCTAAACGGTACGTTTCAATACAAAGTAAAGGGTCACTAGATTTAAATGAAAGGCAAATTTGATCAAAATCCATGCTTTCTAAAATAGCGATATGTCGTTTGGCACTTTCTATCATCCCTTCAGCAGTTGGTTTTCCATAACGATCGTGAATATCTTTTTCTAAAGAACCAGCATTCACACCAATTCGGATAGGAATATTTTTTGTTTTGCAAGCATTTACAACTGCTTCTACATTTTCTCTTTTTCCAATATTACCTGGATTAATACGTATTTTATCAATGCCATGTTCAATCGCTAGTAATGCCAAGCGATGATTAAAGTGAATATCACCTACAAGCGGAATATGTATTGATTTTTTAATTTGACTAATGGCTTTGGCATCTGCCTCGTCCATTATCGAAACACGAACTATTTCACAACCGTTTTGTTGTAATTGATGAATTTGAGCGACTACTTTTTGTATATCACTTGTTTTCACATTGCACATTGATTGCGTCACTACTTTGTTTTGATTCCCAATAAAGATATTATTCACTTTTATTTGTTTTGTTTTTTCTCTTGCTTTCATGTTTATCACCATTAGTATTATACTATATTTTTTCACATAAGATTATAAAAAATTATGTTATAATACTAATGTTGGAGTGATGTACATGTTTATAAACCCTTTTAAAAAAATGGATTTAAATGAAAAAAGGAGAGAAAGTAACTTTCTTAAACCTAAAATAAATAGTGAAAAAACGATAAATCAAAGACTGATTATTGTCCTTTTTGTCATTGCTGTTTTATTTATAATAATAGTGATTCGATTATTCTATATACAAGTGTTGCAACAAGATAATTATGAGCAAAAACTAGTTGATTTCACACAACAGCAGCATACACAGTCAAGCCCAAGAGGGACTATTTTTGATCGTGATGGAAATATCTTGGTGGAAAGTGTTAGTTCTTTAACTATTAGTTATTATCCACCTGAGAATATAAGTAGTGTAGAAGAGTGGGAATTAGCAAGTAGCTTAGTCAATGATTTATCATTAACCGATCCTACTATTATCGATCGAAACATTAAAGAATTACACATTCAGTATTTAAGCGAAATGGAAAATAATGATGGAATTTCTTTACTAAGTGAAAAAGACCAAGAAAAAGCAAATAATGGAGACTATACAGTTGATGAACTATACGATTTGAAATTAGAGGCTGTAGATGTTAGTGAAATAGATGATACGACTAGATTGTTATATCAAGTAAAAATGAGAATGGATGCATTGCCGTCTAACTCATACAAAACGGTAGTAGAAGATGTAAGTGAAACGCAATTGGCAATCGTTTCAGAAAACGCATCTAAATACCCTGGCTTTAAAGCAACTTTTGATTGGAAAAGAGAGTATCCTGAAATAGCGAGCTCTATGCGAACTATTTTAGGTAGTGTATCAAGCTCTACTCAGGGAATTCCTGCAGAATCTCAAGAGTATTACTTAGCTTTGGGATACGAATTAAATCAAAGAGTTGGAATATCTGGTTTAGAGGAACAGTATGAAAACTTTTTATCAGGTAGTGAATCAGTCTATAACATTAATTTTGATGAACACAATGAAATTTACTTAACGCAAACCCAGGCTGGTAAAAATGGTTATGATTTATCATTAACAATTGATGCTGAGTTCCAAAACTACATGCAAAATATTTTAAATCAAACATTGGAAGATGCAAAAAGTAATGAATTTAGAAAGTTTTTTGACAATGTTTATTTAGTTGCATTAAATCCACAAACTGGAGAAATATATGGAATGGTGGGCAGTAGCAAACAAGAAGATGGTACAATTGTTGAAAATCCTACTGGTACTTACTTAAATGCATATTTAATGGGAAGTACTGTCAAGCCAGCAGTTTTATATATGGGACAAAATGAAGGTGTTGTAACACCTGGTGAAATCATTAATGATACACCTATTTATATTCAAGGAAGTGCAGCGTTTGCATCATATCGAAATTATGGGTTAATTGATGATGTGGAAGCATTAAATGTATCTAGTAATATATATATGGCAACCATTGCTATGCGTTTAGGTGGAGCCAATTATATCCCAAATGAAGCGTTAGTCATTAGTGATGATACCTTTGATTTAATGCGTAATTATTTTAACATGTTTGGGTTAGGCGTATACACTGGAATCGATTTGCCAGATGAACAGGTAGGTGCGATTGGTTCGGATACGGAACCAGGGTTATCAATTCATTATTCGATTGGACAATATGATACGTACACAACTATGCAATTAGCTCAGTATGTCGCTACTTTAGCAAATGGTGGTACCCGTAATGAATTACATTTATTAAATGAGGTGACAGAAGTGAATGATTCGAACACAACAGTGTTTGCTTATAAAACTACTGTTTTAAACAATGTATTAGGTGATTTAGGCTTATTAGATAGAGGAAAACAAGGGATGCTTGCTTGTGTAGGTTCTGGTAATTGTGGTAGTGCATTGCAACCATCGGTTGTGGATATGCAATTAGCTGCCAAAACCGGAACAGCCGATGCCAAATATTACGACCCACTTACTAAGCAAACTTATGATGTAACAAACTCAGCACTAATTGCTTATGATAGTGCTGATAATTCACAACTAGCGATTGCTTGTGCAGCACCAAACTCGAACAATGGGTTTGGTACAAACTTACAAAGTAATATTTGTATGAGTCTTGTTTCTGAAGCAACCAAAGCATACAACCAATACATTGCAGAATAAATAAATAATGACAAATGTTTTTTTTTCATAAATAAAGATAGATTTATAAAAAAAATTATGCTATAATGTGTTAGCAAAATAAGGAGGTTTTATCATGAGAGATCGTATAACATTCAAATGTGCTGACTGTGGTGAAGAAAACTACATCGGAACACGTAACAAAAAGAAACAAACTGAACGTATGACAATTAGTAAATATTGTTCTCGTTGTAATAAGAAAACAGACCACAAGGAGAAAAAATAAGAAGAGCCAATTCAGGGGCTTTTTTTATTTAGTGAAAATTATGTATGAAATCAAGAAATATCCATTAGGAATTTATTTAGCGAATGCCTACTTAATTATTAAAGGCAATCATGCTTTATTAATTGATCCAGGAGGAAGCGGTAGTAAAATAGTTCAATTTTTAGAAGAAAGTAATATAGCACTTGATGCTATTTTATTAACACATGGGCACTTTGACCATATGAGTGGTGTGACAAATTTTGTGAATAAGTTTGATTGTCCTGTATACATTGATGATTTGGATGAAAAACTATTACGAAATCCAGATTTGAACTGCTCTTCTTCTTTAAACCATCCTGTTGTTTACCAGGACACAGTCAATCATTATACAATAGGGGAAAACCAGATTAATAACTTTAACTTTACTGTCTACCATGCTCCAGGGCATACAGAAGGTAGTGTTTTGCTACAATTTGAAAATCATTTATTTAGTGGTGATGTTTTATTTAAACAAAGTATAGGTCGCTGTGATTTACCAAGTGGGTCAAATACACAAATGAATCAAACTTTACAATTCATCAAACAATTAAATCCGGATTTAATTGTTTATCCAGGACATGGAGAACATACTACTTTACATGAAGAGCTGCAGTTAAATCCTTACTTATAAAACAACAATTGATATTGTTGTTTTTTTAGGCTTTTTTATGTATTTCGTAAATAGATAAATAAGTAAAGGAGAGATATCATGAACAGATTGTTTGAACAGTTTATACAAGTAGTGTTAAAACATAAAGCAAGCGATGTGCACTTAACTTTAAAACAAGAAACTCTACAAATATCGCTTCGCAATAATCATGGAATTATTGTTTTAGAACATAAATTTGATAGCAGTTTATTTCACTATTTAAAATATGTTGCACATTTAGATTTAGGTAACGCATTAAGTGCACAAAGTGGTAATTTTTTTTATGCAATAAATAGTAAGCAATTATACTTTCGTTTTGCTTGTATTCAAACTCAGCAATTACAATCGGGTGTATTAAGAATTTTGAATAACCATGAAAAGATTAATATTGAGGAGTTAAGTAGAAATGCCAATCAAAATAAAATTTTTAAACAGTGGTGTACTTTTAGAGGAGGATTAAATATTATTACTGGTCCCACTGGAAGTGGTAAAACAACCACGCTACATGCTCTTCTTCAACAAATTAGTAGTAATCAGCAATTAAAAGTAATTACTTTAGAAGATCCAATTGAAATTCAATCTGATTCTTATTTACAATTTCAGATTAATGAAAAAGCTAACTTTACTTATCAAGAAGGGATTAAACATCTATTACGCCATGACCCAGACGTTATTATGATTGGTGAAGTGCGTGATGAGCAAAGTGCTAAAATACTTGTGCGATGCGCTTTGAGTGGTCATATGGTGTTTACAACACTGCATGCTAAATCATGTAAAGAAGCCATTCATCGGTTACTTAACTTTGGAATCCATCCACATGATTTACAAGAAGTTCTAACAGGTTTAACAAACCAGAGAATTTTTCCTACAAAAAATGGAAAAGGGAAGGTATGCATTTATGAAATACTTCAAAAACAAGATTTATGTTATTTTTTTACGAACACTAGACATCAAAGTGGCTACCAAACAATATTTGATGAAATTAAAAAAGCTTATGCAAAAGGATATATTTCTAAAAAAAATGCCCAACAAGACATCGATGTTGACTAACTTACAACTCAAACAGTTAGCCAGTTTGTTGGAACAAGGATATCCATTAGATCGTTGTCTACATCTAATGCAGTATCAAGAAACAAAGCATAGTAATTATTTTGAAATGTGTGATTTCATTAAAAATCATGTTTCTGCACAAATGTATGTATATATTTCCTTCTTTTTTGAAGTTTGTAGTTATAGTGAAGCCATTCAACATGCACTTGCTATCTCTCAAACTAAAAAAAGCATGAAGCAACTTTTTTTAAAAGATGCACTTTATCCTATTTGTATTTTCTTTATGTCATTTTTTACTTTATTGTTATTTGCTAATTATGTTATTCCACAATTATTAGAAAGTTTTGATACCATACAAAATAGTCCACTAATTTTTGCTGTATATATTATTCAATATTCATCTATTATTTTTTTATTAGTTTTAGTGCTTGGAACAATTTCATGGTTTATCTTGAAGCAACAATTGAAGAAAGATAAATCCTGTTATGTATACTGGAATCAAAAGGTTCCTTTTCTACAAAGTATTCAATCTTATTACTTTTGCTTATATTATGATTTATTAAGTTCGAAGGGATTAAGTAGTATTGATTGTTTAGAAGGGATGTTATTAGTGAATGAAAAACAAATGGGAATACATATTGTACAAGAAGTAAAATATCAATTAAAAAAAGGGGTAAACTTTATGCAGTGTATAGAACATAATCCTTTTTTATGTTCTATATGTAAGCAATATTTTATGATTGGAATATTAAATGGAAATATTCATTCAGATCTACAAAGTTATTTGGTTCATCAACAAGAAATTTGGAAAAGAAAAATAAAGCAAATTTGTATGACGATTCAATTTATTGCCTATATATGTATTGGTATTTTAATGATTTGTGTTTATCAAATTATGTTGTTACCATTAGAAATGTTTCAAACATTTTAGGAGGGTTATGAAAACAAATACAGGTTTTACGATGTTAGAAATGATTATAGTATTATCGATTATTGCATTAATCTTTTTAATCACATTACCTAACATTCAACAAAAGAAAGAAATCATTAATACAAAAGGATGTGAAGCATTAATTGAAGTAGTAAACGCTCAAATTTTATTATATGAGATAGATCACCTAGTTCCGCCGACTTCAATTGATGAATTAATTAGTAAAGGATACTTAAAAGAATCGCAAAAAACATGTCCAGATAATACAAATATTTATATAAGTGATGGACAAGCGTATGTACAATAAAGGTTATACATTAGTGGAAATGCTTTTTGTGTTAATGATTTGTAGTATATGCTTATTATTGTTAACGCTCAACAATAAACAATCACTATTGTCCATCCAAAAATCACATATAATAAATATCTTATGGCAAAGCAAGGCTTTAGCTATCGCTAATTATGATCAGATATTGGTTTCATTTAGCCATAATCAATTAACTAATCAAACTAATACTTTCACATTCCGTCATGGTTTAGTATGTGAGTCGTTCTCATTTCACATTAATGCAAAAGGTAATGTCAATCAAGCTAATACAATTCATTGTATGATAAATGAAAAGAAGATTAGTATAGTCTCTAATCTAGGGAGTGCTAATTTTCATGCGAAGTAGCAAAGGATTTATAGTAATCGAAGCATTATTATTTTTACAGTTAATTATGATAATGGTAACTGTAATATATGGATTGTGTCAAGGCATGCAAAACATTGAAAGGAGAGATTACCTTGTGGAAAATGAATTGTTTAAGACAGGATGGATACACTTTAATTGAAATGTTAATTGCATTGTTAATAGTTACCTTTTCAATGAGTTTAGTAACTGGCGTGTATACACTCTTAACTCGTTTAGACACGTCTACTATACAAGCGCAAGATGATTTAGCTTTTTATCAAATTAGATTGCGCTTTGCATTGAGTAAAGAGCACACGATTGAGGGTAATGTTTTTTCATTTTTATATGAAAATGAATGGCAAAGCTATGTGTTTTATGAAGGGAAGCTTATCATCCAGCCAGGTTATCAGGTAGTCTTACAAAGTATTCAATCAATCACATATGATGTTAAAGATGATTGTTATTTTGCAATTTATGAAAGAGAGAATATCCACTATGAACGCATTATGGGATGTTAAAAATGAAGGTTTTATTTTACTGTATGGTTTATTTGTATTTCAAATTGTAAGTTTATACACTGTGTACATAGTAGGCGTCATCCAATTAAATGTTGCAGTATCAAACTTGGATTTATCATTACAAAAAATAGAACTCAACACTATTAAAAAGGTGATTACAGATTTACATGATTATAAAGAAGAAGATGAAACTTACACGATAGAGAACTATGATATTGAATTAATTTATGAAGGGATACAGTGTATCATCACTATATCTAAACAAGGAAAAGTGTTAATTAAAAGTGAATTAATTTATGACGATATTGACTTATTTGTGAATTCCTACACATATATGAATGATTATCATTGACAAAATCCAGTTTTAATTTACAATTAAATACGTAAAAATATGAAGGAGACATACAATGTTACAATCAAACGAATTAAAACCAGGGGTTACTATTTTACATGAAAACAATATTTATGTAGTATCTGACTTTTCACAAAATAAAACTGCAAGAAGCGCAATGGTAGTGAAAGTAAAAGTACGTAATTTAAGAACTGGAGCCAATGTTGAATTATCATTTGGAGCTGGTGATAAAATTAAAAAAGCACATATTGATAAGAAAGAAATGCAATATTTATATGACGATGGTGAAAACTTAGTGTTTATGGATAACAATACTTATGAACAAATTGAGATTGATAAAGCTCGATTAGAATGGGAAATGAAATTCTTAAAGGAAAATGACAATGCAACTATTTCAACATATGAAGGAGAAGTATTAGGAGTTGTTTTACCTGATAAAGTAGCTTTAAAAATTGTGGAAGCTGAACCAGCAGTAAAAGGTGATACAGCAACTAATGCACAAAAAAATGCCGTTATGGAAACAGGATTAGTGGTACGTGTACCGTTATTCATTGCACAAGATGAAGTTATTATTGTATCTACTGTAGACGGGAAATATTCAGGAAGAGCTTAATTGCTCTTTTTTTAATCTGCTGTATTATTTTGGGTTAAAATTTGTTATAATTGATAGGAATTGGAGGTTCTTATGGAAATTAAATCAAGAGTTAAAAAATATGAAAAAAAACGTGAGGGGATTCATGAATTGAAAAGTGAAACTTCATTCACTAAACAATTATTTTCTAATCAAGAAGGAGAGCAAGCTCAAACTGCTTATACACCAGCAAGAGAAAGAAAGAGTAGTGAAGAAACTTACCCTAGTTTTGAAGAGCCAACTACATTTAAAAATGAATATTTGGATAGTTTTATTCAAGAGGTGAAAGAATATAATTTACAAAAAGGTAATCGCCGTCATGAAGATACAAAAATAGATATACTAGAACAATTAAATGCAAAAAATAATCGCACTCGCTATATCGAAAAAGAACAAACTATATACAATGATATAGAGAAAGTTGAAGAAGTAGATACTTCATCAACCGATATAATTAGCGAACAAATCCAAGAGTTGTTAAGTCAGAGTGATGATGCACACACAAATGAATCAGTAGTTGCGGATACATTGATTGCTAGTGAAGTTGAGACCCCTGAAATAGATGAAAAACTAACACAAAGAATAAATGAATTGGAAGCTAAGATTGAACATACAATGGAGTTAAACTCAGAATTATTAAAACACCAAGAAGTGTCTGAGGAAGAAAGCAATGAGAATTTAGTCGAGCAAACGACACAGATGAAAATAGAAATTAATGAATACAAAGAAAAAGTAAGTGGTTTAAATAAAGAAGTTAGTTCCAATAATAGACTATTAAATGTGATTATTACCATTCAAGTAATTGCCTTATTGGGAATTATAGCAGCTGTTGTGTATTGGTTGATGATGGGAGGAATCATATAATGAAGATAAATATAGCGATTGATGGTCCAGGCGCGGCTGGGAAGAGTACAATCGCTAAAAAATTAGCTAAAGAATTAGGATATGTACATTTAGATACAGGAGCGATGTATCGCTGTTGTGCACATTATGCACATACACATCAAGTGAATATAGAAGATGATGAAGCGCTATTGGAAATGCTGGATGAAATCGTTATTTCATTTGATGACCAAAATCATGTATTCATTAAAGGTGAAGATGTCAGTGAAGTCATTCGTAGTAATGATAACAGCATGCGAACTAGTTTAATTTCTCAAAAAGGGGTAGTGAGAAAAAAAATGGTTGACTTACAAAGAAAAGTAACTATCAATAAAGGATATATTGTTGATGGTAGAGACATTGGTAGTGTTGTTTTACAAGATGCTGAATTAAAAATTTATTTAATTGCTAGTGTAGGTAGTCGTGCACAAAGAAGGTATGATGAATATCTTAGTAAACATATTGAAGCTGATTATGATGCTATTGCAAAAGATTTGATACAGCGAGATGAGCAAGATATGACACGTAAAGAATCGCCATTAACAAAAGCAACTGATGCTATAGAAGTGGATACATCAAATTTAAGTATTGAAGAAGTATGTATTGTTATAAAAAAATTAGTAAATGAAAAATTAGGAAAGTAGGAATATTTATGATACAAGGAATTTGCGCGATCGTAGGACGCCCCAACGTAGGAAAATCAACTGTATTTAATCGTATAATTGGTGAAAAAAAATCGATTGTAGAAGACACACCAGGAGTGACAAGAGATAGAATTTATGGAAAAGCAGAATGGCTAACAAAAGAATTTCGTGTGATTGACACAGGAGGAATTCAATTAGCAGATCAACCATTTAAAGAAGAAATTAAAATGCAAGTAGAAATTGCTATGGACGAAGCAGATTCAATTGTTTTTGTTGTGAATGGAAAAGATGGAGTGACAAGAGATGATGAGTATATTGCTAATTTATTAAGAAAAAGTAGTAAGCCAGTTATTCTAATCGTAAATAAAATTGATGATACACAGTTAATTAATAACATCTATGAATTTTATAACTTAGGAATTGGAGATCCCATTGCATTAAGTGGAATTCATGGAATAGGTGTAGGAGATATGTTAGATGCTATTATTCATTCATTTGAGGGCTGCACGCGAAAAACATATGATGAAATGACTAAATTTGCTATTATTGGACGTCCTAATGTTGGTAAATCTAGTTTAGTAAATGCGATATTAAATCAAGATCGTGTTATTGTATCAAACATTGAAGGGACGACACGAGACGCTGTGGATACACCTTTTAAACGCGAAGGAAAAGAGTATGTAGTAATCGATACTGCCGGGATAAGAAAACGTGGAAAAGTATATGAAAATATTGAAAAATACTCAGTCATGCGTGCAATGGCTGCGATTGAGCGTAGTGATGTCGTTTTATTTGTAATTGATGGAGAAGCCGGAATTAGAGAACAAGATAAACATGTTGCTGGATATGCCCACGAAGCAGGAAAAGCTATTATTATTGTTTACAATAAATGGGATACGATTGATAAAGATGAGATGACTATGAATCAAGTGGAAAAAGAAATTCGCAAGCAATTTGCTTATTTATCATATGCACCAATTACCTTTGTCAGTGCGAAAACTAAACAAAGAGTTAATACATTGTTACCATTAATTGATGAAGTGCACGATTACTCAGTATTAAGAATTCAAACAAATGTAATTAATGAAGTGATTTTAGATGCACAATTGATGACGCCACCTCCAACTCATAATGGTGCTCGTTTGAAAATTTATTATGCATCACAAGTGGCTGTGAGTCCACCAACATTCGTATTATTTGTGAATACGCCAGATTTATTACATTTTAGTTATAACCGTTTCTTAGAAAATAAATTAAGAGAAGCGTTTAACTTTAAAGGTACGACAATTCGTATTCTTGCAAGAGAAAGAGAACGTTAGGAGGAGTTAGAATGAAAGCTGTAATCATTGGTAGTGGTAGTTGGGGAACAGGTATTGCCCAAGTACTTGCTGATAACGGACATGATGTACACATTTGGGGAATTGTAGAAAAAGAAATTAACGACATTAATCAAAATCACAAAAACTCTACATATTTTCCGAATGTTGATTTGAATAAGAACATAGTTGCTACTTTAGATTTGTCAATTGCAAAAGACAGTGATATCATCGTTTTAAGTGTACCAACTATTGCTATTGAACAAGTATGTAATCAACTTAATGATATATTAGGTGAAAAAACAGTTATCGTGAATACATCAAAAGGGTTTCATCCAAAAACAAATGAGCGCATGTCGGATGTAATTAGACATACGATTGATGCGTCTAAATTAAGTAGTGTTGTTTCTTTAATTGGCCCCAGCCATGCAGAAGAAGTAGTGGAACGTTTATTAACTACTGTTTGCGCCGTATCATTAAAACAGGAAGATGCACAATATGTACAAGAACACTTCTCTAATGCTTATTTACGTATTTATACGGGAAGTGATGAAGTGGGAAGTGAAACAGGTGTAGCTATTAAAAATGCTATTGCTGTTGCGAGTGGTGTGCTATCAGGTTTAGGGTATGGAGATAACACACGTGCTGCTTTAATCACGAGAGGATTAAATGAAATGATTCGCTACGGTACAGCAATGGGTGGAAACTTAGAAACATTCATGGGTTTAACTGGTATCGGTGATTTAATTGTAACTTGTACCAGCGTTCATTCAAGAAACTATCAAGCTGGATATGAAATTGGTTTAGCAAATTCTGCTGCTGGTTTTTGGGAAAATAATAAAAAAACAGTAGAAGGGGTACGTACTAGTAAGGTGATTTATGAAATTGCAAAAGAAAAAAATATAGATATGCCAATTATCAATGAGATTTATCAAGTATTATATGAAGGTAAAGAACCAAGAGAAAGTGCAAATGATTTAATGTTGCGCGATTTAAAAGCCGAGTACTAAGATGAATGCATTCTCTAGAACTGGATTGTTATTTAGTGAGCAACAACTATATAACATACAACATTCACATGTTGCTATTTTCGGAATAGGGGGAGTAGGGGGACACTGTATTGAATCAATTGTTCGGTGTGGTGTCAAAGAAGTGTCTTTGATTGATTTTGATGAGATAACATTAACTAATTTGAATCGCCAGGTAATTGCATTACACTCAACGATTGGAAAAAATAAATGTGAAGCTATGAAAGAGCGTTTATTGGATATCAATCCACAATTAATTGTACACTATTATCCTATTTTTATTGATAGTGAAACGATTCCCCTTATTGATTGCACAAAATATGACTATATGATTGATGCTATTGATACAATTAGTGCTAAATTATTATTAATTGAAAAAGCAAAGCAATTTAATATACCTATTATTAGCAGTATGGGTACAGGGAATAAATTAGATCCGAGTCAACTAAAAATTATGGACATATCAAAAACTATGTACTGCCCTTTAGCTAAGGTAATGCGCAGAGAATTAAAAAAAAGACAAATTTATAAATTAAAAGTGGTTTCATCATATGAAAAACCACTAACTCCTAGTGCGAGTGAAGAAGTCACCAATAAACGTATGGTTATTGGTAGTACTTCATTTGTTCCTAGTGTTGCCGGTATTTTAATTTGTCGGGAAGTCATTATGGATTTAAGTAATAAAAAAAGCCATTAGGCTTTTTTTTAAGGAGTTATTTTATGAAAAAAATATTATTATTAAGTACAGGTGGTACCATTGCAAGTGCTTCTTCAAAAGAGGGATTAATTCCTTCATTAAACAGTAAGCATTTATTAACGGTTATTGGTCCAATACATCATTGTGAAATTGATTGCGAAGATATCTTATGTTTAGATAGTAGTAATATGCAACCAGAAGAGTGGATTACAATTGCTACTCGTATTAATGAAGTCTATCAAAATCAACAGTATGATGGTGTTGTTGTTACACATGGTACAGATACTATGGCTTATACAGCGAGTGCTTTAAGTTTTATGTTAAGTAACATTAAGATGCCTATTATAATCACAGGTTCGCAATTACCATTAGAACATCCGTTGAGTGATGGTATTGATAATATCAAACTAGCTATTTTTGGTACACTTGACCCTTGTTTACAAGGGGTGTTTATTGCTTTTAACCGTAAAATAATGATAGGTAGTCGTTGTGTAAAGGTTCGTACTACCAACTTTGATGCTTTTGAAAGTATTAATCACACGGAAGTTGCATTAGTGAATGGTAAAGGATTAGAAGTTAATTCTTCACTATGCACACCTAATGATAAACCATATTACTTTTATAATGAATTAAATACAGATGTCTTACTATTAAAATTAATTCCAGGAATGAATCCTGATATATTAGATGTATTCATGAATAATCAATACAAAGGTATCGTTATTGAAGCATTTGGTGCAGGCGGAATTAACTTTGTAAGAAGAGATTTAATTACTAAGTTAGAACGTATGGTTGCACACGGAATAAGTGTTGTTGTTTGTTCACAGTGTTTATATGAACATGCTGATTTTTCTATTTATCAAACAGGTCAAAAAGTATTACAGCAAGGTGTCATACAAGCATTAGATATGACAAGTGAAGCTTGTGTAACTAAACTAATGTGGGCTTTAGCACAAAGTGAACAACCTAGCGATGTGCAATTGATGTTTCAAACTAATTATGCCAAAGAAATAGACTTATAAGAACACATTAAATTGTGTTCTTTTTTTTAATTATTTATAGTGTATAATATAAGTAAAGAAAGAAGGGTTAACAATGTTAGAAATTAATACAAATGCGCCTAATTTTACGCTTTTTGATGCGAATGAACAAAGTGTTTCATTATCTGATTTTAAAGGAAAAAAAGTTGTTTTATACTTTTATCCTAAGGACAATACACCAGGGTGTACGAAGCAAGCTTGTGCCTTTGCAGCACATTTTGAACGATTTAAAAACAATGATATTGTTGTGGTTGGAATTAGTAAAGACAGTGTTAAGAGTCATAAAAAGTTTGCAGAAAAGTATAATTTACCTTTTATTTTATTAGCGGACTCTGAAAAAGAAGTCATTCAAATGTATGATGTTTGGGTGGAGAAAAAATTATATGGTAAATTAGGCTTTGGCGTGCAACGTGCAACATATATTATTAATGAAGAAGGAATGATTATCCATGCTTTGCCTAAAGTAAAACCAGATACAAATGCATTACAAATACTAGAATTATTAGATGGTGGAAGCAATGAGCAATATTACTAGTTATTTATGTGCACATTATGATTCTTTTTTTGACTCTGAAAAAAAGATTGCTACATATATATTAAACAATTATCGCGATGTTGTGCATATGAAGCTAGTCGATTTAGCAGCAGCTAGTGGAGCTAGTGAGGCCTCTGTTTCTCGTTTTTGTCGAAAAATAGGAGTTGATGGCTTTCATCATCTAAAAATTTCATTAGCAAAAGAAATAGTGGAAACAACGGATCAAAATATATCCGTTTCGAACCATATTTCTATGGATGATATGCAGCAGTCTTTACAAAATATAGTAAGTAATAAAATAAATGAAATGAAAGATATGATTCAACTTATTGATGAAAAAGAATTTAATACAATTATCCAAACGATTAATAATGCACGATTAGTCCAGTTTGTTGCGGCATCCAATACAATACCTGTAGCATTAGATGGTGCATATAAATTAAATCAAATCGGAATTCCTGCAGTTTCTGGTTCCATTCTTGATACACAAGTTGGTTTTACTTTTAACTTAGGTATAGAGGATGTTGTTATTATTATTTCAAATAGTGGAGAAACTAAAGATTTAGTCACAACAATAAAAACTGCTAATAAAGTAGGGGCAACTACCATCTCCATTACCAATAATCCACAATCAACAATTGCTAAATTAAGTAAATTTCACCTAACAACAACAACTCGTGAAAAAGTGTTTTTAGATGGCTATTGTTTTTCTAGAGTATCCGCAACGATGATGATTGAATTGATTTATTTATTTTGTACTTCTTTACGAAAAGATGCAACAATTCATATTGCACAACATGAGGAATCTATTGCGAAAGGAAAGTTATAAATTATATTGACGAAAATTAAATGTCATGATAAATTATAGTAGTGAAAATTATTTACGTGACAAAACGTAGAAAGGATCTTTATGAAAAAATTAAATTGGGGTATTGTAGGTACGGGATGGATTGCTACAGAAATGGCACCAGCCTTAAATGCTGTGAATGGAGAGGTTTATGCAGTCTGTGATGTTTCTATGGAGAAAGCGCAAGCTTTCGCAAAAAAATATAATGTTAAAAAAAGTTATGCTAGTTATGATGCATTATTAGCAGATGAAAACATTGATATTATATACATTGCTACACCGCATAACTTACATTACAGTATGATGAAACAAGCCTTATTAGCTAATAAACATGTATTTTGTGAAAAAGCAATTACAGTTAACTCTACACAGTTAGAGGAAAATGTACAAATTGCTAAAGAGAGAAATTTAGTTATTTGTGATGGAGTAACCTTATTACACATGCCATTATTTAAAAAGTTGAAAGAAATCGTAGCAAGTGGTGCAATTGGAGCTGTTAAAATGATTCAAGTCAATTTTGGTTCTTGTAAAGAATACGATGTAACAAATCGATTCTTCTCTAAAGAATTAGCTGGAGGAGCGTTACTTGATATTGGAGTTTATGCAGCCAGTTTTGCACGATATTTCATGACTAGTAAACCAACTACTGTTTTAACAACTGCTAATTTCTTTGAAACAGGTGTGGATGAAACTTCAGGTATTATTTTACGAAACAATGAAGGAGAAATGGCTGTTATGGCATTAACAATGCGTGCTAAGCAACCAAAACGTGGTGTCGTTGCAGGAGAATTGGGTTATATTGAAATCGATGTATATCCAAGAGCTTGTAAAGCCACTATTACTTATACAGAAGATGGATGCACAGAAGTAATTGAAGCTGGACAATCAGATTTAGCATTACAATATGAAGTACAAGATATGCAAGATTATATTGCAAATCAAAGTGGAGACGACAATTTAACTATCATTCGTGACGTTATGGAAACATTAACTGAAATTAGAATGCAGTGGGGAATGAAATATCCGTTTGAATAGGTTTTTCTTCACTTCATTAACCTTGCAAGTGAATTAAAATATACCAATTAGTATACCGATCAATAACAAAAAAAGACGAATTTTGCTCGTCTTTTTTTGTTTATATAATTTGGAAACCTAATTTGCTATATTTATTGACTAATTTATTGGCTGGTTCATCAGTAATAACATAGTCAATTTCATCAAATCCTAATGAACGATAATGTGATTTATGATTGAATTTTTTAATGTCTGTTAATACGTATACTTTGTTAGAATGTTGTTTCATAAAGCGAACTACTTGACATCTCTCTAAATCACTTCCACTAAAACCAATTTCATTATCGATGCCATCAATTCCAATGAATAGTTTATCGACATGATATAAACTTAAACTCTCTTTGATTCCAACACCAACCAATGTTTCTGACTTACCTTGGTATTTACCTCCTAATAAAATAACTGTAGTAGAAGGGTAATCTTTAATATAACGTGCAATAAACACGGAATTTGTTATAATTGTTACATTTTTTTTAGTTTTTGCAATTTCTAATGCCAATAACGTACAAGTAGAACCAGATTCTATTATAATTGTTTCGCCATTGAAAATGTGCTCAACAGCTTTTTTAACAATTATTTCTTTTTGTTTATAATCGAATGATAGACGATAATTAATGTCATCCTCGTTATTTACCACTGCATAACCATGCTCCCTTTTCAGTAATCCTTTCGTTTCTAATTCGATTAAATCCTTACGAATTGTAACTTGAGATACATCACATAGTTGTGCAAGGGTAGTGACTTCTATTTTTTTTTGTTCACTCAATATTTCTAATATATGTAAATGTCTATTGTTCATATGACCTCCTATTAAAAATAAACATGTAACCCATAAGTAAGTAGGGTTTGTTTATATTCTTCTAAATCTTCAGGATATAGTTGTTTAGTATCTTTCATTTCATATACAAGATTCATCATTTCATATTTCTTTGATCCAAATTGGTGGAAGGGAAGTAAATTTATCTCGTGAATGCCAATCGATATTAATAATTTAGCAAATGCATGAGCGTCTTCTATCGAATCATTAAAATTTGGAATTATAGGAATACGTGCAATAATATTTTTCTTTATTGAATGAGCATATGTCAAGTTTTCAATGATAGTTTCATTCTTTACAAAAGTACCTTTATAATGAGAACTAGAGTCATGATGTTTTATATCAAATAATAATAAATCGACATCTTGAATTACTTTTTTGAAAACATCTAAACTAGCATAGCCAGTTGTCTCCATTGCAACTGTAATATTTTCTTTTTTACAAGCATTTATAATTTCTAGCGCAAACTGTGGTTGAGTCAATACTTCTCCACCTGATAGGGTTATTCCACCACCTGATTCTTCGTAAAAATCTTTATCTTGTAAAATAACTTTCATTACGTCTTCAACATTTTGTTGTTTTCCTTCAACTTGTAAAACTGTAGAAGGGCAAGTGTTGACACATTGCAGACAGTTAATACAACGTGTATGATCGATATGTATTTTATCTAATTTGATACGTATAGCACGTGTGGGACAATTATTGACACAACTATTACAAAGCACACATTTTTGATGATCTGCTAAAATTTGTACTCTTGCATTTTGCGATTCGGGATTTGCACACCATTTGCAAGCAAGAGGGCATCCCTTAAAAAATACGACTGTACGGATTCCAGGCCCATCGTGCAAACTGAATTTTTGAATATTAAATACAACACCTGACATAATTATCTCCACCTTTTCTATACTAATAATACCAAATGAACAGCTTTTTGTCCATTATTAATGAACGTATTATAAGTTTCATTCGTAAGTGATTTGTTGACATTCGAAAATTGTTTGGTATAATAAAAGATGAAAGAGAGGTCTAATACATGAGTAAACACTTTGGATACTTAACTAAGAGAATGAACGCTTTTAGAGAAGAATTATTAGAAACAAAAGCATCTGTTGACGCAACTAGAGCTATTTTAACAACAGAAGCTTATATTGAACATGCAAATGAGCCAATTACAGTAAAAAGAGCTTATATGCTTAAAAACATTTTAGAGAAAATGCCAATTTTTATTGAAGATCAAACTTTAATTTTAGGGAACCAAGCGAAAACGAATCGTGCTGCTCCTATTTTTCCTGAATATGCAATGGATTGGGTAATTAATGAATTAGATGAATTTGACAAAAGAGATGGAGATATTTTCTTTATTGACGAAGATACAAAAAATGAACTACGTAGTATTAAAGATTTTTGGTATCACAATACGACTAAGGACAAAGGTTTATCATCTATGCCTGCAGGAAGTCGTGCTTTATATGATTTAGGTATCATTAAGGCAGAGGGAAACATTACTAGTGGTGATGCTCATGTAGCAGTTGATTATGGACGCATTTTAAAAGAAGGATTAGTAACGTATAAAAAGCGTACACAACAAGCTATGGATGCCTTAGATTTAACGGATTTTAAATCAATTAAGAAATATCATTTCTATCGTTCTATTTTAATTGTAATGGATGCAATTGAAATATTCTCTAAACGTTATTCTGAATTAGCTTTAGAAATGGCAAACAAGGAAACAAACCAACAAAGAAAACAAGAATTATTTGAAATGGCTCGCATCATTAATAAAGTGCCATATAATCCTGCTGATACCTTCCATGAAGCATTACAATCGGTTTGGTTTGTCCATTTAATTCTTCAAATTGAAAGTAATGGTCACTCATTATCATATGGAAGAATGGATCAGTATGTATATCCATACTTAATGTCTGATAAAGTTAACGGTACATTAGAGGATGATCAAGCAGTTGAGTTATTAACAAATTTATGGTTAAAAACATATACAATCAATAAAATTAGAAGTTGGGCACATACCCAATTCAGTGCCGGATCACCTTTATACCAAAATGTAACTATCGGTGGACAAACTAAAGATAAAAAAGATGCAGTAAATGAATTATCATACTTGATATTACGTTCTGTTTCGCAAACACGTTTACCTCAGCCAAACTTAACTGTGCGTTACCATGCAGGATTAGATGCTACTTTTATGAATGAGTGCATAGAAGTTGTTAAACTTGGATTTGGTATGCCTGCTTTCAATAGTGATGAAATTATTATTCCTTCATTTATTGAAAAAGGAGTAAGTGAAGAAGATGCATACAACTATAGTGCAATTGGATGTGTAGAAGTCGCTGTCCCTGGTAAGTGGGGATATCGATGCACTGGAATGAGCTTCATTAACTTTCCTAAAACATTGCTAATTGCAATGAATGAGGGGGTTGATCCCAAAAGTCAAACTAAGTTAGTAGAGGGGTTAACTCATTTTACTGAAATGACTAGTTATGAAGAGCTAAGAAAAGCTTGGGACACAACAATCCGCAATTTTACAAGACACAGTGTAATTATCGAAAATTGTTGTGACTTAGTTCTTGAGGATGATGTACCAGATGTCTTATGTAGTGCATTAAGTGAAGATTGTATTGGTCGTGGTAAAACGTTGAAAGAAGGTGGAGCAATTTATGATTTCATTAGCGGACTTCAAGTAGGGATAGCTAACTTAGCAGATAGTTTAGCGGCTATTAAGAAATTAGTGTTTGAAGAAAACAAAATTTCAACAACTGAATTGTGGAGTGCATTAATGGAAGATTTCGCCTCTGAAAAAGGGAAGTCTATTCAAAAACAATTAATTCATGATGCCCCTAAATATGGAAATGATGATGATTATGTAGACCTTCTTGTTGTAGATGCTTACCACTCGTACATTGATGAAGTTAAAAAGTACCCAACTACACGTTATGAAAGAGGACCGATTGGGGGTACTCGCTATGCTGGAACATCTTCAATTTCTGCAAATGTAGGACAAGGGAAAGGAACACTAGCAACTCCGGATGGTAGACATGCGATGGAACCATTAGCAGAAGGGTGTTCTCCGTGTCATGCAATGGACACAAACGGACCAACTGCAGTATTTAAAACGGTTTCCAAATTACCAACTAAAGAGATAACTGGAGGAGTACTATTAAACCAAAAAGTAACGCCTGCTATGTTAAATAGTGAAGAGAATAAGACTAAATTAATTTATATGTTGCGTACATTCTTTAACCGTTTAGATGGTTTCCATGTACAATATAATGTTGTATCAAGAGACACTTTATTAGATGCCCAATTAAATCCAGAAAAACACCGTGACTTGATTGTTCGTGTTGCTGGATATTCTGCATTCTTCAATGTATTATCTAAAACAACACAAGATGATATTATTGAACGTACAGAACAAACTTTATAAATATACTAATAGATAAGTAAGAGGATGATTAAATAGTCATCCTCTATTTAAATCACTAATTATAAAGTGTATAAGCCTTTTATTATTGCTTTTAATATAAATAAGTGATACTATAAATACATAAAATTAGGAGGCAGATTATAAAATGGAAACAATTAATAAAAAATTATTAGCAGAAGCCGTAGTAGAAAAATTAGGATTAACAAAAAAAGATGCAACTATTGCTGTTGAAACAATCTTTGGAGAAATTACTAAAGCTTTAAGTGAAGGAAACAAAGTAGATGTTTCTGGTTTTGGTAAATTTGAAATTACAGAGAGAGCTGAACGCCAAGGAATTAATCCAGCAACGAAAGAAAAAATTACAATTGCTGCATCTAAAAGTCCAAAGTTTAAAGCTGCAAAAAGTCTAAAGGACGCTGTTAAGTAATACAATAAGATCTATTCGTAGATCTTATTTTAATTTATAAAAAGAGTTATGCACATCATAACTCTTTCACTTTATAAAGAAGGTATAACATCACGCAACTTCGCATAATGTATATTATGTAATTATTTAATATATTTCAAATAGGACGTACCTAGTAAGTATTGTTCTTGTAATTTGAAATTATGTGCAATGGTCTTAGCCACTACACAAAAGTCATCTGCTACAGGTAGTAATCCACCTCCAGAAAGTGTTTTATTATAAAATAGTATAGGAATGTATTCTCTTGTGTGATCATTACCTATATATGTTGGATCATTACCGTGGTCTGCACAAACAATTAATAAATCATCGCTTTTAAGCTTTTTAAGCATCAAACCTAGTTGCTCATCAAATTGTTCTAATTGTAGTTTATAACCCTTAGCATCACGTCTATGCCCCCATAAACTATCAAAATCAACTAAGTTTGTAAAACATAGTCCCTTAAAATCATTATCGATGCAATCGATGGTTTGTTCCATGCCATGAATTGAGCTATCAGAGTGGTATGATGTTGTAATCCCACTCCCATTGAAGATATCATTAATTTTCCCAATTCCAATGACATCATAGTTTTCTTCGACTAACGCATTAAGTAACGTTTTACTAGGTGGATTGCTTACATAATCTTTACGATTACTTGTTCTTTGAAATTGATTTCTTTTCTCACCAATAAATGGTCTAGCAATAACACGTGCGATACGATAAGGCTCATGCATACAAATAGAAGCCGCTTGTTCACACACTTCATATAAACGTTCTAACCCAAACGTTTTTTCATGCGCTGCAATTTGTAAGACAGAATCTGCAGATGTATATATAATTGGTGTATTATTTTTACAATGTATTGCTCCTAATTCATCAATGATTTGTGTCCCGCTCGTTGCTTTATTACCAATAAAAGTACATTGAGTAGCCTGTTGTAATTGATCAATCAGTTCCTTTGGAAACCCATTTTCAGTATATGTTTGATAAGGTTGTAATGTATGTAACCCCATCAATTCATAATGTCCTGAAATCGTATCTTTCCCAAAACTTGCTTCTTTTGCTTTTAAATAATAACCCAGCATTTTCTGACTTCGAGCATTCCCTCTTACATGATGTAAGTTAGTTAATCCTAACTTGGTTAAATTCGGAATTTGTAAAGGACCGTACTGTTTAGCAATATGTCCCAATGTATCCACATTATAATCTTGATACAATTCGGCATCTGGCAATGCTCCAACACCTAAGGAATCAATTACAATGCAAAATATTCTACGATATGTCATAAATCATCCTCCTGCTTTCCTTTATATTTTGGGTGAGCTTGATTATAAGCTTTCTTCAATTGTTTTAATTGTACATGCGTATATATTTGAGTAGTCGTTATACTACTATGCCCTAATAATTCTTGTACACTTCTTAAATCAGCACCTCCTTCTAAAAGATGTGTAGCATAGGCATGTCTAAATGTATGAGCTGATATATTTTTTTCGATATTTAGAGCTTTTACTTTTCGGTTAATAAATAAGTCGATAGCTTGTCTAGTTGTTTTACGGCCGTATTGATTGATAAATAATATAGAAGAATGATGTATATTCCATTCTGAGCGTACACGATAAATATATGTTTCTAAACACTGAATACTAATATCATTTAGCACAACCAACCTCTCTTTATCCCCTTTTCCAACCACTTTTAATAATTTGTCTTGTAAATGTAAGTGATTAATATGAATCTTACATAGCTCACTCACTCGCAAACCACAACCATAAAGTAATTCTAGAATGCATCGTTCATATAAATTTTTATCTTGATTTGGATTATTCTGACATTCTATGATAGAAATAACTTCTTTAGTACTCAAATATGTTGGTAATGAAACCCCTAGTTTATTAGATTCAATTGTAATTGTGGGGTCTAAGACATGAGAATGTTCTACACTAATGTAACGATGAAAAGCACGGATAGAAACAATTTTTCGGTTAACAGTTGTTTCCTTCCATGCTGCTGCATGATGTAGTAAATATTGTTCAATTAAAGTTGGACTCAATTCATTCATATCTTCAATTCCAGCTAAACGAACATACTGTATATAATCATAAGCATCTTTTTGATAGGCTTGTATCGTATGTGCAGATTTTTGTTCATGAATATGAATGGCATACTCAAACTCTTGATAAGCTTCTAATATTTTCATAAAATAATTATAGCATGAATATATAAATAAAGTGCAACTTCTATGTGCACTTTATTTCTTATCTAATAGACTAGAAGCATATACTAATTGACCATCTTCTAACTGTTTATTTAAACTTTTTAATATATCTATTTTCTCTACTGGTTGCTGAAACATGTTCATCTGTACAATTTGATGTTTTTGACTTTGCAAACTACCTAACGATATACCTAAATGACGAACTGGTAATCCGTTGTAATGTTGATCAAATAAAGACATTGCATTTTCATATAAAGTGTGTGCATCGTTTATTAAATCACTTACATTTGTAGAGCGGACACTGTTTTTAAAATCATAATAACGAATGGAAATGGAAATCATTTTGCCAGATACTTTCTCTATTTGTGCACGATGTGCTAAAGATTTTGCTAATCGTAAAAAAACAGCAGTTATCTCATTATAATCACTCACATCATTTTGCATAGTAGTAGACTGAGAAAGAGATTGTACACTACGATTAAATACTAAAGTATCACTTCCAATCCCCTTTGCATTATTAATAATATTCATGGCATTCTTACCTAATATTTGTAGTATTTTTTTTTCATTATCTGGATTAACAATATCAAAAATGGTTTCAATTCCATGAAATTTTAAATTAGGTGCACTTTTTTTCCCAATGCCAAACATATCATCAATAGAGAGTGGCCATAACTTATAAGATAATTCGCTTTTTCTAAGAACAGTAATACCCATCGGTTTTTTCATATCACTAGCCATTTTAGCTAAAAACTTATTAGCAGCAATACCAATACTACATGTTAAACCTAATTCATCTTTTAATCGTTTTTGTATTTCCCATGCTAAATCTAAAGGGCGCACATAATTTTTTATAACTTCTGTAACATCTGCATAACATTCATCAATACTTGCTACCTCTACAAAAGGTGTATAAGTTTTGATAAAGTTAAAAAATTGTTTAGATAGTTTTTCATACAAACTAAAATTACCTTTTAACACAACTAATTGTGGACATAATTGCTGTGCTTGGAAAAGTGGCATAGCACTCTTCACCCCAAAAGAACGTGCTTCATAGTTAGCCGTACAAACTACACTTCTTTTGCTTAAACCTCCTACAGCAATTGGTAATCCTTCCAGTGAAGGATCATCCACTATTTCTGCACTTGCATAAAAAGCATTTAAATCAATATGAAAGATTACTTTAGCCATACAACACCTCATTCCTTAATAGATTATAATCAATATTAATGTGTTTGTCCATTGCTTTATAGATAGAAAAATACCCCTTCGAAGGGGTATTCATTATTTGTAAATATTCACTTTTAAAACAGCATCCAATTGTTTCAATTGATCGACTACCTGCTCGACTTCATTTTGGTCAACATCCACCATTGTGTAGGCATAATCCTCTTTTGATTTATTAATCATATTTTCAATATTTAAACCACCATTAGAAATAATGTTTGATATTTGAGCTAACATGTTCTTCACATTTTTGTGGAAACATGTGATACGACATACACCACTTCTTTCCATGGTCACATTAGGCAAGTTTACCGCATTGACAATATTTCCATTTTGTAAAAAATCAATCGTTTGATTCACTGCCATTTGTGCACACTTAGTTTCTGATTCAGGTGTAGAAGCCCCTAAATGAGGAATGCAAATACAGTTTTTTTGGTGTATTGTTTGCTCAGTTGGAAAATCAGTAAAATAGTGTTTGATTTTCTTTTCATGTAACGCTAAAATCATAGCTTCCTCATCTACTAATCCTGCCCTAGAAAAATTAAGAACACAAGCATTAGACTTCATTTTTGCAAGAGCAACAACATCAATGATGTGTTTAGTATCATTTGTTAATGGAACGTGTACACTAATATAATCGCAGTTTCTATAAATATCATCAATTGATTTGGTATACATCACATCTTTTGATAATTGCCAAGCATTTTGCAAAGACATATAAGGATCAAAACCAATGACATTCATATCTAACTGTAAGGCTGTGTTTGCAACTTTAACTCCGATAGCACCTAAACCAATAACACCTAATGTTTTATTGGCAACTTCGTTCCCTACATAATTCTTTTTTTCCTGTTCTACTAATTCAGCAATTCCCTTTTTTTCTTTCACTGCATTTAACCACTTAATTGCATCTAAAGTAGGTCTTGCACTCATAAAAATGCTTGATAATACTAACTCTTTAACAGCATTAGCATTTGCTCCAGGTGTATTAAATACCACAATTCCCTTTTGAGAACAGGCATCAATTGGAATGTTGTTAGTTCCAGCTCCTGCTCTAGCAATACATTTTAATTTATCATTTAATGTAACGTCATGCAGTTTAGCACTTCGTACCACAATTGCATCTTCATCCGTTAAATCTGTTGCAAATTTATATAAGTGATCAGGAAACAACCTTAATCCTTCTTCAGCGATTTTATTATATAATTTAATTTTATACATTTTTGTTCTCCTTTTCAAATTGTTTCATAAACTCAACTAACTGGTATACTCCTTCATAAGGCATAGCGTTATATATACTAGCGCGCATTCCTCCTACTGATCGGTGACCTTTCAGATTAATAAAACCATTTTGAGCACTTTGTTTTACAAACAATGCATCTAATTCTTCATCGCCAGTTATAAATGGTATGTTCATTAAAGAGCGATCCTCTTTTGCTACCGTAGCACTAAACAGTGTTGAAGAATCTAAGAAATCATAAAGTAAATTAGCTTTCTTCTCATTTATTTTTTTCATATTTTCTAATCCACCAATTTCTTCTAACAAATACTCTAGCATTAACCCCATCATATAAATAGCAAAAGTTGGCGGTGTATTAAATAAACTATCATTATCAATATAAGTTTTATAAGATAACATATCAGGTAATGTTTTCTCTACTTCTTGTATTAAATCTTCACGAACAATAACAATACAAACGCCTGCAGGTCCTAAATTTTTTTGCGCTCCAGCAAAAACGAGACCATATTTTGTAATATCGATTGGTTCACTACATATACATGAAGATAAATCAGCAACAATGGGTACATCACAAGATGGTAATGTATGGTATTTCGTACCATATATTGTGTTATTCTCACATATGTATAAATAATCTATGTTATTAGGTACCGTATAATCTTTAGGAATATAATTAAAATTACTTGATTCACTAGATGCGATACATTCACATTCTGTTATTTTTTTACATTCTTTCATCGCTTTTTTACTCCACGCACCCGAGTTAATTAAAGCTATTTTTTTATTCTTTCCTACCAAGTTATAAGGTATCATTGAAAACTGTAAACTGGCTCCTCCCTGTATAAATAGGACTTTATAGTTTTCAGGAATATTCATTAACTGGCGAAGATTAGATTCGCATTGTTTAATAATTGTAGTAAATTCTTTAGAACGATGTGACATCTCCATTACGGATTGTCCACTCCCCTTATAATTTAACAGTTCAGTTTGCGCTTTCTCTAACACCTCAGCAGGCATCATTGATGGTCCAGCACTAAAATTATATACTCTACTCATATTCTATTCCTCCTTTTCACTTATAAACAAATACAGTTTACCACTTTTTGAAAGTTTTTACAAATGCAATGTAAATAAATTATATTATTCTTACATTACTTTACATTTTTTACATATTATCGTACAATAATACATAGAAAGAGGTGATCCGTTATGATAGATGCACATACTCATTTAGAGTTTGGTCCATTAAATGTTGAATATGTCGAACAATTTATACAAGTAGCTAAAGAAAAAGGAATCACTTGTTTACATATATTGGATCATACACATCGATTCAAACAATTTGAAGTAATATATGAGCCATTACGCAAAATACCCGTTCAAGACAAGTGGCTAAGTAATATAGAAATGAAGTTTAAAGATGATTTAAAAGACTTTATGTTATTAAAAGAGAGAATACAAGCAAAAGATTATGGAATTGAAATCAAGTTTGGTTTAGAGGTTTGTTATTCTAAAGAGCAAGAAAAAACAATCGCAAAAATATTAAAACCTTATAGGTTTGATTTTTTAGTGGGTGCAGTGCATTCAATACATCATATGCTATACGATATGTCTTTTTCAAAAGATATTTTATGGAATATCTATGATGTGGACTGGATTTATAAGTCGTATTATGAAGAAGTTATTAATTTGATTCATTCACATTTATTTACACAGCTAGCGCATCCTGATACTATTAAGTTATTCCAGTTATATCCAACTTATGATTTAACACAAACGTATGAAAACATTGCAATAGCTTTATTAGAAGCTAATATGTGCGCAGAACAAAATACTGGTTGTCATTACCGCTATAACCATCCAGATATCGGTTTATCAAAACTGTTTTATAAAATATTAAAAGATTATAAAGTAACAATCATTACCGCTTCTGATGCCCATAAACCTAGTGATGTAGGGATGTTTATCATATAAAAAAATATAGCCATCGCTATATTTTTTTATGTATTGCATTTAACTTAAGTTTA
>CAYJGK010000008.1:0-56601 GCA_964370065.1 uncultured Erysipelotrichaceae bacterium | reverse complement strand
AAAGACTTCACCTGGAAGTCTTTTACTTTTCATCTTTACTAGAATCATATAACTCTTTACTTGCCAGTATAGCTTGATCGCTTAATTGCGCAAATGAAATCATTGCTAACTCTTGAATGGTTTCTTGTTCATTTAAACACTTAATTTGGCTAAAGGTTTGTTTATCATCACTTGTTTTCTCAACCAAGTAATGATAATTTGCCCAACAAGCAACAGGTGCTAAATGTGTAACAGCAAATACTTGCTTCTCTTTTCCTATAGTGTTCATTTTTTTTCCTATTACATAAGCAACTTGTCCACTCACACCATTATCAATTTCATCAAATATTAAAGTGGTCACATTGCTTAATCGTGAAAATATTGATTTTAATCCTAACATTAATCGAGACAACTCTCCTCCACTAGCAACACTTGCTAATGGTTTAAGTGCTTCTCCTTTATTCATAGAAATCATGAATTCTATATCGTCTAATCCATACTTAGATACAGTAGGTGAAAAGGACACACTAAATTGAGCATGTTGCAAACTTAAATCTTGCAGTTGTAATCGAATGTCGTGTTCCAATTGTTTTGCACATTGAATTCGTTTTTTTCGTAAGCTAAGTGCCTTGGTTTCAAAAGTTGCATACATATTTTGAACTTGTTCATTTAATTGGTCAATGTGATCTTGCTCATAAACAATACTATGTATTTTATCGGCAATCGTAGATTTATGTTTCATTAATTCATTATAACCAGGACCATGCTTTCTTAATAGTTTATGAATAGCAAATAAGCGTGATTGGACTTTGTCAAATTGCTCGTGATCAAACTCCAATGAATTTTGGTAATCATGTAAGGTATCGATTTGTTCATCAATTAAATAATATGCACTTAATAGTTGTTCTTTACATGCTTGTATCTTTTCCTGTTCAATTTTTTCTAATTGTTTAGCACTATCATATAATAAATGATTTTGTACTTGTTTAATTTGTTGAATGCTTTTCTCAATAATATCCACTTCTTTTTCATACGTCGTCATTTGTTTTTCAAGTTTCAACAATTGTTCAAACTCATGTTCTTGTAAATTTACTTGTTCGATTTCATTTAATTGAAATTGAAGATAATCCAAATCTTCTTCTTGTACTTCTTTATTTAAAAGTTTTTGTAATTTTTTGTTTTGTTCATCATATTGTGCATAACTTTGTTTGACTTCCTCTATTAACTGAGGTTGTTGAATATAATTATCTAATAAATAAATGTGTTGTTTTTTATTCAATAAGTATTGGTTGTCATGTTGTGAGTGTATATCAACAATTTGACTCATTACCGCTTTCATTAAAGCAACATTAACTTGTCTATGATTAAGACGATTCACTGATCTATTATGAATAGTTATTTCCTTACTAATGACAAAACATCCTTCTTCTAATTCAAAACCTGCATCTTGCAAAATTTGATAACTAGGGTGTGAATTTGTAATTTGGATAGTGGCTTCAATAATTGCTTTTTCTGCACCTTTTTGAATGTAAGAAGTCGACGATTTTGCTCCACATAACAAGGCAATGGCATCAATCAACAATGATTTCCCTGCACCAGTTTCTCCACTAAAGCAAGAATATTGTTCACTGAAATCTAGTGATAACTCATCAATTAATATAAAATTTTTTACATATATATTTTGAATCATAAAATCCCCCTTATTCTTTCACAATTTTACTACAGTCTATACTTCTACTCTTTAACTGACTATTTATATAAATCAAATATTCTTGGTTTCCTTCTTTTCCAACAACACTAGACTTACATATACCTTGTACATGCAAACCAATACTATTAAAGTAAGTAGTATAATCCTGTAACAATTTAATGTGAATTTTTTTATCTTTCACAATTCCATTCTTATTCAACCAGGCTTTACCCACTTCGAATTGTGGTTTAATTAAGAATACTCCTTGCATAGGAAAAGGAAATTGTTCTATTAAACATGCAACAATTAATTTAATCGATATAAAGCTCACATCCATACATATAAAATCAATATTGTGAGCAAATCGATTAGCTTCTAAATAACGAGCGTTCACCCCTTCCATACAAGTGATGCGTGAATCGCTTCTTAAGCGTTCAATAAGTTGTTCTCTTCCTGCATCTACTGCATATACATGCTTTGCTCCTTGCTGTAAACACACATCGCTAAATCCACCAGTTGATGCGCCTATGTCTAATATGACAAGGTCTTGTAAGTTAATTTTAAATAATTCTAAAGCGTGATACAATTTATTCCCTGCTCGAGATGCGAATTCATGACCAGGCGTAGTTACCGTAATCTTATCATCAATAACGCTAATGTAGCTTTTTTTAGTAATTATTTTCTCATTTACTTTTACATATCCTTGAGTAATTGCATTTTGCGCTGCACTACGTGAATGAAATCCATAGTGTTCCACTAATATTTGATCAAGTCGTTTACTCACCACACACCTCTTGAATACGTTCAAATAACGTATTAATATCTATTTTTTCATGTTTTTTAAGCTGTGGCAATGAGCCATGTACGACAAAGTGGTCATGTAATCCAATTCTTGTTAAATGTATATTATATTTTTGATCATTACAGTATTCTAAAATAGCACTTGATAAACCTCCATGTAACATATCTTGCTCATACACAAAAATTGGTACATTCATTTGTACTAGCGTATCGATGCACCTGTAGTCTAATGGTTTAATAAAGCGTGCATTTACAATTAATAAAGGTGTATCATTAATCATTGCCTTTTGATAAATTCGATCGACATCCACCCCATAACTAATAACGATTGCATTTACTTCACTAATATCTTGTACAGTTTTTAATGTTGTCCAAGTACCTATTTCAATAAACTCAAACGGTTTCTCACTATACTCAACACTTCCTCTTGGCACACGAATAATAAAAGGATGCTTTTGATTAAAAGCAGTATACATCAAATCTTGTGCTTCACTTGCATTTTTAGGTTGTGTAATAATCAAATTCGGTGTGCTATACATCATCGAAATATCGAATACACCATGATGCGTTTCACCGTCTTCTCCAACTAAATGCGCACGATCTACAGCGATTACAACTGGCAAGTCCATTCTTGCCACATCGTGATTTAATTGATCAATAGCACGTTGTAGAAAAGATGAATAAATACTAATAAACGGTCTTTTTGATAAAGCTAAACTAGCGGCTAATGTCATTGCGTGTTCTTCTGCAATGCCACAATCAAAAAAACGATTTGGGTATAGCTTGGCAAATTTATCTAATTTGCTACCTTTGCTCATAGCTGGTGTTAATGCTAAAATATCCTCATTTATACTAGCTAATCGAATCAAACTCTCACTTAAAATACTACTCCAATCTTTATGGTTAAAAGGTAGCGAGGTCAGTGATTTACCAGTTTTCACATTAAACTTAGAAACACCATGCCAATCGCCTAATAAATCTTGCTCTGCAAATTTATATCCTTTACCTTTTTTTGTAATAACATGTACAACAATAGGAGTTTGGTGGTCTTTTAATGATTCAAAAACTTTAATTAATTCTTCTAAATTATGTCCATCAACTGGACCGATATAATCCAATCCGAATTCACTAAAAATAGTAGCATCTACTACACTATTTTTAATACCATCTTTTACATCTTTCATTACATTTAAAACTCGCTCACCAAACTTATTCTTAACTAATGTACGACTTAAATCTTTTTTAAAAGATGTATACCCTTTTGAAGAACGTAATTTAGTCGTTGCACTAGAAATAGCTCCTACATTATTAGAAATAGACATGTTATTATCATTAAAAACAATAATCATTGCTCTTTTTTCACACCCAATTTGATTCAATGCTTCAAAGCTCATTCCACTAGCTAGCGCACCATCACCAATAATAGGAATCACTTGGTTGTGTTCATTATTTAAATCTCGCACAATACTAAATCCTAAAGCTGCACTTAAAGAAGTAGAGGAATGTCCTGCTTCCCACACATCATGTTCACTTTCAATTCTTTTTTGAAATCCTGACATGCCATTAAATTGACGTAATGTTTCAAAACCATCACTTCTTCCAGTTAATATTTTATGGACATAACATTGATGGCCTACATCAAATAAAATTTTATCTTTAGGCGAATCAAATACATAGTGTAGTGCTACGCATAGTTCTACTACACCTAAATTACTTGATAAATGTCCTCCACTCTTTGATATGCTTTCAATTAAAAAATTCCTAATATCGCTAGATAAAACATTTAATTCAGATATCGTTAATTGTTTGATTTGTTGTGGTTGTTTTAAATCATTTATATTCATACTATTACCTCTAATGACTTCTTGTTTTTACGTAGTCAATTATCTCTCGCAATGCACTTGTATCTTTATCTATACAAGCTAATTCTTCAATAATTTCATTATATAATGTTTCAATTAATTTTTCACACCATTCTATTCCTAAAATAGTAACATATGTACATTTTTCATTATCCAAATCGCTTTGTGCATTTTTTCCTAGTTGTTCACTTGTTAAACTGACATCAAATACATCGTCTTGGATTTGAAATAATAACCCTAATTTTCTACCTATTGTGGCATAATGATCCAAATGATGTTCAGCATTCCCTAAAATAGCTGCCATTAATAAAGGCAGTTGAATTAAGCATCCCGTTTTAAATTCATGTATTTTCATCAAATCTTCTTGTACAAGTGATGCATTATTTTCATTTAAAATGTCTAGTTCTTGGCCGTAAATCATGCCATTTAAACCACTTTTACTACTTAATAATTCGATTAGTTTTACCTTATTGTCGGCACTATAACCTGCTTTTGCAATCACACTAAAAGCATGTGTTAATAAAGCATCCCCAGCTAAGATAGCAAAAGCTTCTCCAAATTTTACATGACAAGTAGGTTTTCCTCTTCTTAATGTATCGTTATCCATTGCTGGTAAATCATCATGAATTAATGAGTATGTATGGATTATTTCAATACTTGCTGCAGCTGCATATCCATATTGTTCTTCTATATCATATGCTCTTAGTGTAGCAAACAGCAATTTGGGACGAACTCTTTTCCCTCCTGCTAGCAATGAATAGTTAGCAGCACTTATCACTTTGGAACCTTTATTTTTGGGAAGTATCTTGGCTAAATAATTTTCGAAAGCTAACATTATTGTTCTCCTTTTTGGAATTCCTCTAAAAGCTGTTGCACTTTGTTTTCAAAATCAGTTAATTGTTGGTCACAAGAATGAATTAAATTCAAACCTTCCTCAAATAATTGCATCGCTTCTTCTAATTCGATTTCATTCCTTTCTAGTTGCGTCACAATTGTCTCTAAACGTTGCATCGCTTCATTAAATTTTAAATTATTTTTCATATTTTTTACTCTCCTTAACAATCGCTCTAATTATCCCATCTTGAACTTGAACCATTATTTCATCATCTGTTTTTACTTGCTCTACACTTTTAATCGCTTGCGTATCTTGTATAGCAATAGCATAACCCCTTTGCAATACTTTTAATGGTGAATAAGCATCTAATAATGAAATCAATTGATTCATATTTTGCTTATTTTCATTCACTAAATTTTGCATAACATAGATAAGTTTCGTCTTTTGTTGTGACACATGCGTGGATAATGAATGTGTTTGTTTATCTACTATATGGGCAAGTTGCTCTTTTATCGATAGATATCGATATTGATTTTCATTTAATACTCCTTCAATCTTTAATAAGCCTTGTTTTGCCATCAATAACCGTAATTTTTGTTGTTGAATATAATATTCACTATCATTAAAGTATGGTTTATCACGATAGTATTCTAATTGTTGTGCATGCAAACGATAAATTAAATCCATTTTTTGTATCATCATTTGCTTATATTTTGTTACTTGTAACTGTATTTGTTCTTTATCTGGCGTAATTAATTCTGCAGCTGCACTAGGTGTTGGCGCACGTAAATCAGATACATAATCAACCAATGTTGTGTCTGTTTCATGGCCTACTCCACTGACTATACAAGTTTTCAAATGATAAATGCAATGTGCTAAATTCTCATCATTAAAACACCATAAATCTTCTAAACTTCCTCCACCACGTACTAACAAAATAACATCATGATTATTCTGATCGGCAACTTGTAATTGTGAAATAATATTAGCGCTTGCACCACTCCCTTGTACTAAACTAGAGTATACATGAACCTTCGCAATTGGCCATCGCCTAGCAATAATAGACAGTACATCTTGTATAGCAGCCCCCGTTTTGGCACTAATTATCGCAATACTCATAGGATATAAAGGTAACTTTTTTTTGTGCTCTATATTAAACAAGCCTTGCACATACAAGGTCTGTTTTAACTGTTCAAAAGCTAAGTATAAATCTCCAATTCCATCACACTGCATTTCCATTACATAAAGTTGCAAATTACCTTGTGGTTCATACATTGAAACTTTAATTTTTGCAAGTACTTGCAAGCCTTCTTTCGGCTGAATACGCAATTTTGAAGCAGCTGAAGAAAACATTACGCAATTCATGCGCGAGCCTTCATCTTTTAAAGAAAAATATAAATGGCCACTACGATGACGCGTGAAATTACTAATTTCTCCCTTTACTAAAATAGCCTGGATATGCGAATCATTATCCAGGCTATTTTTTAAGTATCGTGCTAATGTAGAAATTGTCCACACTTGGTTTCTCATAGTTTATCTAAAACCCCATTGATCAATTTATAAGTATCGTCATCACAAAACTTTTTAGCTAATGTTATGGCTTCATCAATAACGATTGGTTTTTGTGCAGTTTCAAAATTAATTTCACTTGCAGCAATGATTAAGATTGCTTGTTCGACATAACCTAGACGTGTAAAATTCCAATCATCATTTAAAATCTTATCAATTTTGCTTTCATAATATTTAATATTAGCAAAAGCATCGATTGTAATCGCATATAAAAATGGATCAATCTTATTTTTTTCATTTGTATTTTCAAATACAACTGTTTTGATATCTTTCTTTAACAATAATGATTGATATAAACAAGTCATACCTAATTCTCTCATTTGATGTCTATTCATAATTCCTCCAATAAACGTTTTATTTCGTTTTTATTATACCATAACAAAAAAGAAAAGTTACATAAATATGTAACTTAGAACTTAAAGCCTTCTACATTAATTGTAATTGTATTGACTTTACAATCAGTCATGTGTTTAATACTATCATAAATTTTAGTTTGTAGTAATTGTGAAACTTCATTCACTTTTGCGTGATAGTCCACTTTAATGTTTACTTGTAACACTAATTTATCATCAATCATTTTACATGAAACTGGTGTTTTGAATACATTTGGATCTCCTAAAGAAATCCCTTTTTCTTCGCTTACACAAATTTGTGTAATCGTTTCAAATACTTTTGTATTGATAGCGCATAGTCCTTTTTCTTTGCTGTTCATTGCAACATATTCTTGTGCCATAGTTTATCACCCACCTGTATTATAACATAATTATTTGGAATTGAAATGGTATAGGCGCATTTTTATATTTTATAATACGCCTTTTATTCTTTTTAATAAATCTTCTGTATAAAATTGTTCGAATGCAATAAAGTCTTTCAATGATACAACACGAGCTTCAATGACTTCAATAAAATGTACAAATTCAGTCTTAATACTGTTTAAATTTTCATTATAAATAATCTTAATCGTATCACATTCAATTAATACATTTGCTAACATTAATAAACATCGGTCATGTATTTCTTGAGCATCATGGTGTTCTAGTTTAACAAAACTAGTTTTGAACCAATAATGGTCCACTAACAAATCTAAATAGATCATCATAAATAAAGTAAAGTCTTCAATATTATTACCTTCTTCTAAAGCAAATAACATCTTAAAGAATACATACCATTCATAATCTTTATTTAATTGGTCAATTAAATAATTTCCTAAACGTTTGCTAAATTCATTGTTTGAACAAAACTTAGACTCCATTTCAATTTCTTCACTAAAATCGATATGTACACCATTTAGTTTTTTGAAGATATTGAATAAGCCTCCACTATGTTCATCTCCAATATGATCACGGATGTTTTTTACGAAAATATAATGTCCTAAAATATTAGAAGTCTTTTTAATATTGATAGTGAATCCAATTGAATCTTTTAATTTTTCGGTAAATAAATCATTAATAGCCTTTGCCAAGAACTTTTCAAAATTTTCTTCACTTACTAACCCCATTTGATTACGATCTCCACTTTCCATTTCGTCATAAACGATACGCAATTGCGCATCAATAATAGATAAGTTAGACTTAATAGAAGATAGTAGGCGTTTCATAAAGTCATCATATACGTAATAGTTTGTATTTTTATAAACTAATTTATGCTCGATGTCACCCCAAAAACTATTAACCAGACTTTTAATTTGTAATTCAAATCTAGTTTTCACTTTGTCTTGTTCATAATATCCATCAATACGATAAATGGTGAATCCATTTTTTTGAATTTGAGGTTGTTCCCCTCTAAGGTCCAAACTGACATGAGGGTGCGAATTGAAACTAGAGTAGCCATCTTCTTTCCTCTCTGCTACTGCATTTTGTAATAAAGTGTAAACCGTATGTTCTTCATCCATAAAACGGCATTCTATTTTTAACCCAATGCCATCGCTTAAGTTCGCTAAAATTTCTTCACTCGTTGCATACTTTACATACATACGATTTCGAATTATTTTTTCTCTTAAACTCTCCGCTGACTTAACACGACTTGAAATATCCATGATTCGATCACTTTTATCAGATAATACTGAAAACAAAATATGTTTAATTTCTTTACGCATACCATGATATTCTTCTCTTTTTTCTGCTAATAATTTTAATGTGTCATCAATGGTATCAAATACTTTTACACGCATATTATTCCTCCTTTACTCTCTTATTTTTTTTATATCATTTTGTAATTGTACAATTAATTCTTGGATACTTGTAAACTTTTTTTCATCTCTTAAATAAGAAATAAATGAAATATTAATATGTTCCCCGTATATTTCTTTATCAAAATCTAATATATGTGCTTCTATACTCAATGTAGAGGTATAATTCATTGTTGGATTATGTCCAATATTAATCATGGCAGAATATCTCATACCTGCGTGTTCAACTACTCCTTCATACACCCCTATTTTGGGAATAATATAAGCTTCTTCGCATTCTAAATTAGCTGTCGGAAAACCTAATTGACTACTTCCTAATTTCGCCCCATGAATGACAGTTCCTGAAATTGTATAAGCATAACCTAATTCCTGATTAGCTTGTTCAATATTGGCTGCAAGTAAATGTTGTTCAATCATACTAGAAGAAATTTTTTTATCATGATCTAAAAGCAAATCTTGTGAATGCACTATAAAATCGGAATGTTGAAAGGTATCTATATTACCACTTGCATTTTTCCCATATCTAAAGTCTTGTCCACACACTATATGTTTGACATGCAATTTGCTCAATAAACGATGAAACTCATCAATCGTTAGATTGGACATTTGTTGATTAAATCGCAATAAGAAACAAACATCAAATCCATATTGATTTAAACGCTTCAACCTTTGCTTCATTGGTGTTAGATAAGAAAATGTTTTAGTAGGATACAACAGAGTATGCGGGTCTTCATCAAAACAAATACACGCGCTTTGTAGCCTAAGTTGTTGACTCATTTTCTTTGTTTCTTTAAATAATTGTTGATGACCTAAATGCAACCCATCAAAATAACCAATACATGCCACGTATTCTTGCTCTAACTCAATATTAAATAAAGTGTCTACCTGTATGATTTTCATTAAAACAATCCTCTAATACATTTAAACGTCTGATTAAATTCTCTTTCATAGATCGAAACAACCTTATCGTTATCCATTAAGATAACTTGATTTTCTTTGGTATTTAGTTGAATCCGTTTACCATGATATACATTTTCAATTGGTTGATAGGATACTTGTTCATAATGAGAAAGCATCGTTTTCACATCAAATAAAGTGAATTGATTCGCTTCGATTTCAGCAAGGGTAGATGCTTGATCAATGCTGAATTTCCCTACTTTAGTACGAACCAAACTAGACATACAACCCACATTATTGCTAAGTATAGCTACATCTCTACAAATAGATCGCACATACGTTCCACTTCCACAATGCATTCTAAACTTTAATTGTGTGGCATCCAACACTTCCATTTCATATACTTCAACATCTCTAAGTGGACGTTCTACTTCTATCTTTTCTCTAGCATATTCGTATAGTTTTTTTCCATTGATTTTAATTGAACTTATCATTGGTGGCAACTGTTTTATTTGTCCAACGAAAGTTTGTAGTAAACCATTAAAATCAGCAATAGGAGTCACTGGTTTTTCAGCTATTGTTTCATCCCAAATATCGTCACTAATCGTTTGTTTTCCCAATTGCAGAGTCGCGATATATTCTTTATCAACATCTTCAATAAACGGTAAAATCTTACATGCTTTCCCTACAAGTACGATTAAAACTCCAGTGGCATTAGGATCTAACGTTCCACTATGTCCGATTTTTTTTGTTTTTAAAATTCTACGTAATTTAAATACGACATCATGGCTAGTCATACCAGCCTCTTTTTTTACTATTAATACTCCATCCATTATTATCACCATGTTCATTATAACATAGATTATCTTTGATAATCTATGTTATAATGCTTAGCGTAAAAAGAAATGGAGAATCTATGCAAAATTTATTAAAACAAATTAGAAAAGCCGATGATGATTTTAAATTAATTGAGGACAATGACTGCATCGCTTTGGGATTGTCAGGTGGTAAAGATAGTATGTTGCTATTACAAGCGCTAAGTATATATCAAAAATTTAATCATAAAAAATTCAGTTTGATTGCTATTCATATGGATATGGGATTTAGCAAACATGTTGATTCTACTTTACAAAATTATTGTGACTCTTTACACATTCCTTTGCACATTGAACCCATTCCTATATTTGAAATACTAAAAAATTATCCTAAAAAAGATGGAAGTATTGATTGTAGTCGTTGTTCCAATTTAAAACGTGGAGGAATTGTTTCTTTAGCTAAGAAGTATAATGCAAATAAAATAGCGTTTGCACATCACAATGATGATGCAATAGAAACGTTGTTCTTAAACATGATATATGGAGGAAAAGTAAATAGCTTTCACCCTAAGATTAATTATGAAGAACAAAGCATAGGATTTATTCGACCTATGATTTATGCAAAAGAAAAACAAATTATCCGTTTAGTAAAACAATTAAATATTCCCGTCGTGCTTTCTAAATGTCCAAAAGATGGCCATTCTAAACGTAACGACATTAAAGAACACTTAGATATAATCTATAAACTATACCCAAGTGCAAAACAAAATTTCAGTTCCATTTTATTTGATGAAAATGCAAATTTGTGGAAGAAAAATTAAAACGAACCTATAAGGGTCCGTTTTTTATATTATTCTACTCCAATAATGAATGAATAAACAGGTTGTTCACCTATAATCACTTCAACTTCTACACCTTTTTCTTCAATGTATTGTTGGATGATTGCTGTTTCTTCATCACTAGCATCTTCACCAGCTATTAATGTTACAATCTCACTATCGCTAGTTACCATTTTATCAACTAATTGTTTGGTTGATACTAATTTATCTGTTGTACTAACAATAATCTCTTTCTCAAATATACCCATGTAGTCATTAGCTTTAATTTCTAATCCTTCGAATTGAGTATCTTTAATAGCGTACGTAATCTGTCCAGATTGCACATTCGAAATGGCTTCAAACATTTCTGATTGATTAGTTGCTACATCTACTTCTGGATTAAACATCATACAAGCACACAGTCCTTGTGGAATTGTTTTAGTTGGTACAACAATTACATTTATACCTTCTACTACTTGTGATGCTTGTTGGGCGGCCAAAATAATATTTGAATTATTTGGCATAACAAACACATTTTTAGCATTTAAGTTTTGAATGGCTGCAACAAAATCCTCCGTAGATGGATTCATAGTTTGTCCACCACTGATGACATGATCTACACGTAGTTCTTTAAAAGATTCACTTAATCCTGCTCCTGCTGCTACAGCAATTAAAGCATATTCTCTAGTTTCTGTTTTTGAAACGCTAGCTTCCATTAAAATGTTATCATGTTGCTCCTGCATGTTTTCAATTTTTAACTTAGCAAATTCACCATATCTTTGTCCCATATTTAATGCATCACCAGGACGTAACGTATGGATGTGTACTTTTACAATTTCTTCATCTTGTACAACCACTAATGAATCACCAATTTCCGCTAATTTATTACGTAATTTTTCTTCACTAAATGATTTTAACTTACTTTCATCTAATCGAATAATAAACTCTGTACAGTACCCAAATTCATCGCTTTCCATATCTGTGGCAGCAATCGCAGTCGTTGCAATTGTACTATCTCTTTCAATAATCACACCTTGTATAGCACTTAAGAAACCTTCTAATATAACTAGTAATCCCGCACCCCCACTATCCACTACACCTACTTCTTTTAAAACAGGTAATAATTCAGGCGTGTTATCTAGCGATTTTTTTGCTTCTTCTACTAATTTAATCATTACATCTTCTATTGTAAGATCACTTTGTTCAGCTGCATATATTAATGTGTAATCACTCGCTTCACGAATAACTGTTAAAATAGTTCCTTCTACAGGACGCATTACCGCTTTATAAGCTACACGACTACCATTCACAAAAGCGTTTGCTAATTGTAATGGAGAAACTTCTGCATGACCTTCTAACGCTTGATAGAATCCTCTAAAAATTTGAGAAGTAATGACTCCAGAATTTCCTCTTGCACCCATTAATAATCCCTTAGACAAACCTTTTGCAATATCAGAGACTTGATTACTGTCAATTTTCAATGCATCGTTTACACCCGCACTGAATGTTAATGACATATTCGTTCCTGTGTCGCCATCAGGTACAGGGAAAACATTTAACGCATCAATGTGTGCAAATTGATTCATTAAATTATTCGATCCACTTTCTAACATTTGCTTTAATAATATATGATTAATATTTTTCATAATGAACTCCTATTCAATAACTTTAACGCCTTGAACATAAACGTTCACCGCATTCACTTCTAATTCAAGTGATTGTTCAAGCACATACTTAACTTTCTTTTGCACTTCAAACACAACTTCAGATATTTTCACTCCATGTGAAACAATGATATATAAATCTAAAGTTAATCCATCTTCTTCTCTCACAATTACTCCTTTTGAATAATTGTCTTTTTTTAATAGTTCAGCTAATCCATCTTTCAGCATTTTTTGTGAAGCCATACCTACAACTCCATAACATTCACTAACAACACCACCAGCTAAACTAGTAATTGCATCTTTAGAAATGTTAATGTCTCCAAACCTAGTATTTCTTGTTACTGACATAAAAAAACCTCCGTTATATCTCAATGATTATATCATAAACATAAAAAAAACAAAACTATTCCACAACTTTATCACATGTTTGCGTTGTAATTGTATTAGTTTCTTCAATAAACATAATACATTTATCTGCACTACTCACACCTTTAATCGTTGTCGTATACCAATTCAACAAACTTAATCCATCCATGCTTGTAAACACTATATGCCCATCTTGCATAACAAGTTCTAGCATATTATTATCATATGTCGTTTCATAGTGTTTTACTTCAGAAATTAATGATAGGTATTCTATCTCAACATCCTGACATGCCTTCATATAAGCTTGCTTTTGTTCCTCAGTTAAATCAAATAAATAAGGTAAGTGTGCCACTTCAACCTTTTCATCAATAGCAATGGGATCTTTACCTTCCACTAATAAATATTTCTTATCATCTTCGATATAGTAACCTAATATTCTTTTTTCCTCAATTTGAATATGTACTACCCCATCCCATGATTTACTAACTTTCGCACTTTCAATAAATACATGTTCTTCTAAACGTTTTTCAATTGCACTAGAAGTATTAAATATACTTTTTTCACCATAGCTTACTTTTCCAATATTCATAATTTCTTGCTTACTATTCAATGTGCTTCCATCTACAATAACAACAGTTATATTAGAATAATCGGATAGTAAATATAAAGCAAATATTCCTAGTATAATTGAAACAAATAACACTTGTTTCTTTCTTCTTCTTTTTTTTCTATTTTTCTTTTTATGACTTAATTGTTCATCTTTTTTTTCTAGTTCATCTTTTTCAAGTATTTCTTCATAATCAATTTTTGTTACTTTATGCAAGGAAAAGTCTCAACTTCCATTTTTAAATCAATATCAAATTGCTTTTTCACTTCTTCTTGAATTTTTTGAACTAGAGTTAATACATCTTTTGCACTTGCTTGCTCTACATTAACAATAAAGTTTGCATGTTTTTCACTTACTTGTGCTCCGCCTACTTGTAAACCTCGATATCCAATTTGTTCGATTAAACTCCAAGCTGGATAATTTCCTGCATTTCTAAATACACTCCCTGCATTTGGATAGTTTAATGGTTGAGAATCTAACCTTCTTTTTCTTCTTGAATCCATTAATTCTTTAATTTCAATTTGGTTTCCTAGTTCTAACTTTAGTTTACAACCTAAAATTGTCCAATCCCGATTACTTTTAAAAATTGAAGTGCGATATCCATATGCTAATTCCTCTTTTGCAACCCATTCACATATTCCGTTTCTTAATACATAAACGCTTTCTACAATTTCACTCATATTACTATTATAGGCTCCTGCATTCATAAATAATGCACCACCTATTGTAGCTGGAATCCCACAAGCAAATTCCATTCCTTTAAATCCTTCTTTCATCGCCTCATGTGCTAATAAGATTAATGAAACACCCGCTTGTGCAATAATCGTACCATCTGCTTCAAAGTTAAAATTATTGAAATGTCGGTCTAAACAAATAACTACTCCATCAAAATTTTCATCACTCCATAAAAGGTTGCTTCCTTTTCCAATAATTTTATATTCTAGTTGTTCTTGCTTACAAATTTCTAGGATGCGAAGTAAATTAATTTCATTTTTGGGATACAAAAAATACTTTGCATTACCTCCTATTTTAAATGTTGTGTGTTTGGCTAATGGTTCATTCATCTCCAAATCAGCTAAACCATTAAACTTATTTTCTAATTGATCCATTGTTTTTTACTACCTCTTCTATAAATTTTAAAATGTTTTGACTTGCCTTGGGAAAAGCATGTTTTAAAGCATTTTGTTTCATTTCTTCAATTAATTCTTGATTGTGAATTACTGTATTTATTTTATCACAAAGAACTTCTTTATTTAAGTCTTTTTCTTCAATCATTAATGCACTTTTTTGTTCGACCAATACGCTAGCATTATAGTATTGATGATTATGAGCTACATAAGGGCTTGGAATCAGAATACTAGGTACACCTAATGCACTAATTTCTGCAGCAGTTGTGGCTCCTGCGCGACATATAATTAAATCAACTTTCTTTAAAATTGCAAGCTGATCAATATAATCAAATACATATATGTTTTCTTGATTGAATTTATTTTTCATCGTTTCATAATTGTTTTTACCTGTTACATAAATAATCGATACGTTTTTTAAATCTTGTAATGCATCGGTCATTAATTCATTAATGCTAGTAGAACCTAGCGATCCCATGACTACCAATACAATAGGGCGATCATCTCGTACTTGTAATTGTGTAAAATAAGTTTCATCATATTTTATTTCAACCGCTTGCGTGCTTCTAGGGTTTCCTAATAAGCGTGTTTTATGCTTAGGTAGTGTTTCTAAACACTTTTCATAACAAACAACAATCGCATTACTTTTTTTAACTAGTATCTGATTTGATTTACCCATCACTGAATTCTGCTCATGTAACATTGTTTTTACTCCTAATTGTTGCGCTGCTCTAAGTACCGGTGCACTCACATAGCCACCAAAACCAACAACAATATCAGGTTGTTCTTTTTCAATTATTTGCTTTGCTTTTTGTTGCGCTTTCAACATTTGTAAAACTGCTTTTCCTTTACTAAGTATTCCTCCACTTAAACCACTTGCCCGTAAACCTATAAAGCGATAACCTAATGATGGAATAAGATTAGCTTCCATTCGATTATCGTTTCCTATAAATAATATTTGTGTATTATTATCATTTTCAATTGCTTTTTGTGCTAAGGCTAATGCTGGATAAATATGCCCTCCTGTACCACCTGTAGCAATTATCATTTTCATAGTAATCACTCCTTGTCCGTCAATTATAACATACAATTACAATTAAAAAAATAAGAACTGTGACCAGCTCTTATCTCTTATTGTTTCATATATTTAACTTCTATTTTTGTGAATTCACCTTTCTTACTAACTACTTTAATTAAACCCGATTCCTTTTCAATAATTGTTTTCGCTAAATGCAATCCTATTCCTACTCCATTAGATGTAGAGGATGGATGAAAACGAGTAAATAATTTTTGTAACATTTGTTCATCCATTCCTTCACCATAATCAACTACACTAATTTTTGTATAGAAATTTGTATCTTCTACAAAAATTTCTACCTTTTCGGATGGATGAGAATGTTCAATTGCATTCTTAAGAATATTGGTTAATGCTTCTTCTTGCCACTTGACATCCATTTTTATATGGACATCACTTGGTATATGTAAAAGCACACTTATATTTTTTTGCTCACTGATCATCGCTACATTGGAAACCACTTTTTCCAGCACTTTTTGAACAGCTACCTTTTCTTGCTTAAAAACAATTACCTGGGCATCTAATTTAGATAGTTTCAATAACACTTGTACGATAAATTCTATTTTATCTACATTGATATAGATAGATTGAATAAATTTTTTTCTTGTTTGCTTATCCATATCGTCAAATTCAACAATATTATCTAACATTAACATAATTGAGGTGAGTGGTGTTTTAAGTTGATGAGATAAATCTGCTAAGTTGTTTTTCATCACATCCTTTTCATTCACTAAGTATTCTTCATGCTTTTTTAATAATATCATGGTTTGAAAAATTTCACTCCTCAATTTAGAAAAGTCACTTTCTGTATATTGTTCAATGTGCAATGAATAATCTCCATTATTAATTGCATGCAAATGATTAATCAATTCCCCTATTTCTATTTTTTCTTCTCTTTGCTTTTTCTTTTGTATCCCTAAGTATACAAAAAATATAAGTATGACTATTGATACATTCAATAAAATATTTAAATACATTTTACTTTGCACACTACTCACTAAAAAATAGGTCTCATCATATCCAAATTCAGCTAATATAGTTGTATCATATATTTTTTCACTTTTCATAATTTCAGCTAACTCATTAACCTGAATCGTAGGGTACTCTGTTACTATTTCATGCATAATAGCATTTAGTTTATCTTGATAACTTTGTTGATATGTATGGTATTGAAAAATTGTTATACCGATAAACACACTAATCAAAAAGACAAGAAACAAATTATTCTTTTTCCACGACATAACCTACCCCTTTCACTGTTTTAATATATTGAACCCCTAGTTTATCACGTATCCGTTTTAAATAGACGCTCATTGTGTTATCTTCCACAAAATTTTGTGTATGGTTATAGATTAAGTATGCTATTTGATCACGCGTAACAATTTTTCCTATTGATGTAAATAATAGCATAATGATTTTAAAGTCTAATATAGTAAAATTAATTTCTTGCCCAGCTAATAACACTTTATTTTCCTCACTATAAATGACTAATTGCTTATATTGAATTTCATTTGGGCTATAGCGTTTGATAACCTTATCAATCCGCATTAATAGTTCTCTACTTTTAAAAGGTTTTGTAATAAACTCCTCACCAATTGCTAATCCTTTTACAATCGTATCTTCATCATCATGCGCCGTTAAAAAAATAATAGGACACTTTATTTGTTCATAAAAGTCGAAACTACTTCCATCTGGCAAAGTAATATCTAATATTGCTACATCATAAGAATTTTGTAATAAAGTGTATGCTTGTTTAACATTTCGTGCTACCTCTACTTCATAAATTTGGTTTAGCACATATGTAATTCCTTCGATAATAGCTGAATCATCTTCTACTAATAATATTTTTTTCATAAGTTACCTCATTCCCATTATACTACAAATAAAAGGAACTTTTAGTTCCTTTTATATATTCTCATTTTTAATTGTTTCAATCGTATTTTGTCTATTAATTTTTGATATAGATATCCGCATAAACAAGTAAATAATAACAAATACAAATATTATAACAATGATAAAGATTTCAATTGGTATATGAAAGGGACCAAATTCATTTCCCCCCAAGCCAAATTTATATAATGCATAAGATAGTAATGTACCCATACTCATCCCCCAAAACAACGCTTTCGTACCATACAATATACTTTCTAGTCGAATCATTCTATTGAATTCATTATTTGTCATACCAATCGATTTTAAAATTGCAAATTCTCTACTGCGCAACATCATATTTGTTGTAAGTGTATTAAAAATAGAGGTTAATCCGATTAATATAATAACAATGATAAATCCATATAGAAAGATAGAAAACAACGTCAACATATTTTCTGAATTTATAACCATTTCTTCAATATTTATAACATTTAATGCCAAATCGTAATTCTTATTAAAACGCTCAATTTTAGCTTCTACTACACTTGTATCCTGTGCATTAATAAATAACGTTTGATTATAAGTTGTCCCACTTTCTTGTACCATTGTTTGAAAAACAACATCACTCACTATTAAGGTAGGAGTCCCACTATAAAAATATGTTTCTAATCCTTTTGGTATTTTATCTGAATGTACAACTGGCATTTCTATTTGGTGTGTATACACTTGATTATAAACTGTTAATTGAGTAACTTTTTCGTCAATTACAGTTTGTAATTCAACTTTTTCACTTTCCGCATTCATTCGTTCAATTGTATTAAATATCAACACTCCCATTTGATTATCTTGTAAATTAATCGAATTGATATAACGTTCATACTCTTCCTCTCCCACTGCTACTAAATTTATGGAAAGGTATTTTTCTCCATCATAAGTTTGTGTCAGTACATCTTTTATATTCACACTCCCATCTTTAGCAAACACATCATCCTCAACATACGCATCTTGTCGTTGCACAAAACTATAGTTTTCAATATGCTCTTCTTGAATAAAGGTCTGAATAATATTATTATTTGATTCCTCATTATAATGATAGTTTTCCACAATTAAATTATAGTCGTAAGACCCATACATTTTCTCAGTTTGTGCATACATAAAAGTTGTAAAAAAAGATAACGAGATAAAAGTTGCAATACTTACTGTTAAAGATAAAATTGTAACTCTAAATTTAGACTTATTACGCTTCATATTTTTATAAGCAAACACACCACCTATCCCAAAGCACTTTTTTATAATCTTTGGAATTTTCATACTCTTGTTTTTAATTTTAATTTTTCCACTATTTTTAATGGCTTGTATTTCTGTTATTTTACTTGCTTTATGTGCACTTCCATAAGCAGATAGGAAAATTGTCATACAGGATAATAAAATAGCAACCAATACACCAATAAATGAGAATACAAATTCAAATTTTATTACAAACATATATGAACTACTTATTAAAATAGATAAATAATAGTTCACTACTTGAATCAATACAAAAGTTGCTGTAAACCCGACTAGGATTCCAAGGGGGATCCCTAGTAATCCTAAATAGAAACCTTCTTTGAAAACCATGTTTTTAATTTGTTTAGGTGTCGCACCAACACTTTTCAACATGCCAATCATTTTAGTTTTCTCAGTCAAAGAAATCGCAAATGAATTTCGGATACAATAAATTGATGTTAGCATAATAATTAAACTAGCAAATCCAGCCAATGTTAAAATGGTACGCATTGATTCAGAGGATAAAGCATTCCCTGTCCATTGTAATAGTTGCTCATTATAAATAAAGTGAGCATCTATTGTATGATCTAACCCTATTAAATCAAGTATTTCTAATGTATACTCTTCATATTTATTAGGATTATCATAGGTAATGTACGCGCTACTAATTTGCTCTTTTTGTGTAGCAAAAGTATATGTATTAAGTTCTGCATAGTAAGAGTTTAAAAATGTTGTAGGGTTTGCTATTCCTACAATTGTATATGTTTTATGCTCATCTACAGCAAATCCATCTACACTTCCATTTGGATTAGTCTGTACAAAGGTACCAATATCGTGTGTCAAACTATCACCAATTTGGTAACCAAAACGTTTTGCATAAGTGCTACATACAACGATTTCATCGACCTTATTTGGTACACGTCCTTCGATTAGTAAAGGTTGTAACTGCTTAACTAATGTAGCATCTAATTTTGCATTATTAGCATAATACACTTCTTCATCATATATAAATTGCATATCTTGTATAGTAGATTGTGAAATGTTGGTAACTCCTTTATGAGCTTGTATCATATCTACATCATCTGCATCTATTCCATGTATAATAACATGTTGACTTCCATAATTACTTTCTACAAAATTATACATTGTTTTTTGGAAAGAAATTGCCATACTCATCACTGTTATAATTAACGCACAAGTTAATACAATTCCTACAATCGTCACAATTGTTCTTTGTTTATTTAAGTGTAAGTTCTTTTTGATAACTTGATTAAGTATTTCCATAGGTTTTTTCATCTCCTATTATTTTTCCATCTTCAATTGTAATAATACGATCTGCAATTGCCGCTATTTCTAAATCATGAGTAATTAATACAATTGTTTGCCCAAATTCTTTATTAGCATGTTTTAGTAATGTGATAATTTCATCACTGTTTTTGGAATCTAAATTCCCTGTTGGTTCATCTGCTAATATAATACTAGGATTAGTGATTAAAGCACGTCCGATTGAAACACGCTGTTGTTCTCCTCCACTTAATTCATTTGGCAAATGATGTACCCTATGCTCTAAACGTAGTGTTGCAATTAAGTTATTCAATTGGTCTTGCTTTACTTTAGAATGATCTAAGTCAATTGGCAATGTGATGTTTTCTTTCACATTTAAAATCGGAATCAAATTATAAAATTGATAAATCAACCCAATTTGTCTTCTTCTAAAAATAGCCAATTGCTCTTTGTTTAAACTAAATACATCTGTATTATTAATCATTACTTTTCCACTTGTTGGTAAATCTACTCCACCCAATAAATGAAGTAAAGTAGACTTACCAGAACCACTTGCACCTACTATAGCTACAAACTCTCCTTTGCTTATCGAAAACGACATACGATTAACTGCATGAACTGCTTGCCCCCCTGTTTGATACGTTTTTACTAAATCTTTCACTTTTAAAATTTCCATAACCTTACCTCCACCCTTACTATATAGTAACTTATGTGACATAATCGTGACATATTAAAAAAAAGAATGTTTCCATTCTTTTAATCTAAGTTTTCAATAATTTTAGCGTGAATAAAGTAGCGATCACTTATATATTCAGCTTCCGTATTTTCTGGGTTCTCTCCATTTTCATAACTACATGTATACAGTGTTACAATTTTATCTGTCACATCAACACTTACATCGTTTTGATTTGCACTTAAACTTCTAATATGAGATAAGTAAGTTAAGTATTCATCATCCGTTGCAAATTCTAATTGATAAGAAGGACTTGTTGCGTCAGCTATATATGCGCTAAATACTTCCAACTTGTAATTCCCTTGTGGTGTATATAAGTAAATATAGGGATGTTCATTAAAATATGCAGATTTTGTGTAATTCGCTAGTTCTGCAAACATCGTCCCATGATATACATTATGTCCATAAATAAATGTGTTTTTTGCACTAAAGTCTGATGGTTGACGATAATCCATAAAAATAGAACCTGCATAATTTTCTTGCCCATCAAACGTATGATTTAAATAATATTCATTATCACTACCTTTCACAATAGGATATGAAATACTCGTATTCTCTACTACAATCCAAGCAACAGCATCAGGGTTACGTGCTTGTAACACATTAAAGTCAACACTAAATTTTTGTAGTTCTTGACTTTCATCAGGTTTAGGTACCCCAACTATTTCTTTAATTTCATTAATTTCTACTTTCTCGTCGTAGTTATCTTTATAGATATCAAATAAATTATAAGCTGAATATGCACACACTCCAATACATATAACTAATATTAAATTTAATATTATGACTTTTACTTTTGATTTTTTTTTCATATAATCTCCTTTTCTATATACTCACGTGACTTTATAGTATCACATAGTTTATCAGAATGGTATTAATTCACATGAAATTCATGAAAAAAATAAAAAACGATTGACAAATGTTAATGAATTATATAAAATCCTAGTATGAACAACGAAGGCGTTGTGAGTACGTTGGACTCACAACGCCCTTTTGTTTAATAAATGGAGGGACAGAAAATGGAAAATAAAATTACAAAGTTATTTGGTAGTCACGTATTTAATGACCACACAATGAGAATGAAATTACCTAAAGATGTATACAAAATGTATAAGAAGACTCTTTTAGAAGGAAAAGCTTTAGATCCTGTATGTGCAAATATCATTGCTAACGCAATGAAAGATTGGGCCATTGAAAAAGGAGCCACTCATTTCACACATTGGTTCCAACCAATGACGGGTATCACCGCTGAAAAACACGATTCCTTCATTACTACATCTACTAATGATGAAGTCGTAATGGATTTATCAGGAAAAGAATTAATCCAAGGAGAACCAGATGCATCTAGTTTCCCTAATGGTGGACTGCGTTCAACTTTTGAAGCAAGAGGATATACTGCATGGGATCCTACATCTCCTGTATTTATTAAAGAAGGAATTTTATGTATTCCAAGTATTTTCTGTTCTTACAATGGAGAAGCTTTAGATAAAAAAACACCTTTATTAAAATCACAAGAATTAATTAGTAAACATGCATTACGTATTGTTAAGTTATTTGGTAATACAAGTGCTAAGCGTGTCAATACAACTGTTGGACCTGAACAAGAGTATTTCTTAATAGACAAGAAATTATTTGACGAAAGAAAAGATTTAATTTACTCAGGAAGAACTTTATTTGGTGCTAGACCTCCCAAAACACAAGAATTGGATGACCATTACTTTGGTGTATTAAAAACTAAAGTTGCTGCATTTATGGATGAATTAAATGAAGAATGTTGGAAACTAGGAATTTTAGCTAAAACACAACATAATGAAGTGGCTCCCGCTCAACATGAGTTAGCTCCTATCTTCTCAGTTACAAATGTATCAACCGATCATAACCAATTAACAATGGAATTAATGAAGAAAATTGCTTTAAAACATGATATGGTTTGCTTATTACATGAAAAACCTTTTGACGGCATCAATGGTAGTGGTAAACACAACAACTGGTCTTTGGCAACAGACACGGGTTCAAACTTACTAGAACCAGGTAAAACACCATATGAAAATGCACAATTTTTATTAGTGTTAGCTGCATTAATTAAATCAGTTGACAAATATCAAGACTTATTAAGAATAAGTGTTGCAAGCGCTGGTAATGACCACCGTTTAGGTGGACATGAAGCACCTCCTGCCATTATCTCAATCTTCGTTGGAGATGAATTATATGAAATTTTGGATTGTATTGGACACGATCGTCCTTATGCTGCTAAAAACATTGAAAAATTATCAATTACAGTAGATGCGTTACCTGACTTTAATAAAGATACGACAGATCGTAACCGTACTTCTCCATTTGCTTTCACAGGGAACAAATTTGAGTTTAGAATGTTAGGTTCACAACAATCTATTTCATGTCCAAATATCATGATTAACACTATTGTTGCAGAAGCATTAGACGAATTTGCAACACAACTGGAAACCAGTACAGACTTTAAAAATGATGTACATGCTATTATTAGACAAACTATTATTGACCATGAAAGAATTTTATTTAATGGGAATGGGTATGATGATGCTTGGGTTGTGGAAGCTGAAAAACGTGGTTTATTAAACTTACGCTCTACACCAGAGGCTCTTCCTCACTATTTAGCTGAGAAAAATATTAACTTATTCACAAAGTATGGCATTTATACAAAAGCAGAAATGGAATCAAGATTTGAAATTATTGTTGAAGAGTACTGCAAAGCAGTTAATATTGAAGCTGAAACAATGGTTAATATGTCTAAGAAAAATATTATTCCTTCTGTTTTATCATATATTAAAGATTTAAGCGAAGGAGTTGCTACTAAGCAAGCTATCGCTGATATTAATTGTTCAGTTGAAATTGCAATCATTAAAAACTTTAATGAAGCGATTGCTACTACTTATGAATTAACTGAAAAATTAGATAAAACTATTGATGATGCTCAGAAACAAACAACAATCATTGAACAAGCTGTTTTCTATCATGAACACGTATTAACGGTAATGAATGAACTTCGTACTATTGTTGATAAAATGGAGCAAAATTGTTCCAAAGAATACTGGCCTTTCCCATCTTATGGAGATTTATTGTACAGTGTTTAAATGTAATCACTAACCACTCTTTTGAGTGGTTTTTTATATACGTCAAAAAAACAGCGACAATTCGCTGTTTTAAGTTTTATTTATGCCCAGAAGGAGACTTTTCCCCTGTCTAAACAGGTGGGTATTCTGTGCCCAATATTAGGATCCCTATACAAAGTATAGGTCTTCAACACCAAAGCGCAACATCCGAATTCCCTTATCTCAAAAATGAGGAAAATAAATACTCCTGAGCATTTATATTATACCAATTATTAAATATATTAATACCCTTGAAATTAATTATTTTTGTGGTATAGTTATTCGTTTATCCCAATACCTAATTCATTTAATTGTGAATCATCTACTTTTGAAGGGGCTTCACTCATTAAATCAGAAGCACTTGCCGTTTTAGGGAATGCCACAACATCACGAATGTTATCAGTATTTGCTAAAATCATGACTAATCGTTCTAATCCGATTCCTACTCCTCCATGTGGTGGTGTACCATATTTAAAGGCATCAATAAAGAAACCAAACTTTTCTTGTGCTTCTTCTTTGCTCATACCGATTGCCTCAAATACTTTAGCTTGTAATGTTTGATCGTGAATACGAATAGATCCACTTAATAATTCATATCCATTTAATACTAAGTCATAGGCTCTAGAATAACATTCATCTTTATTTGTGAATAATTTATCGATATCCTCGTCATTTACACTCGTAAATGGATGATGACATGCTACATAACGATCTTCTTGTTCATTGTAATCAAACATTGGAAAGTTAGTGACCCATAAGAAATTATATGCCGACTCATTAATTAATGATAAATCTTTTCCTAACTTCGCTCGAAGCGCTCCTAATGCATTTTGAACGACTTTTTTCTTATCTGCTACAAATAATACTAAATCATTTTCTTTTAGTTCTAAACGCTCAATAAGGGCTATTTTTTCGCTATCTGATAGAACTTTAGCAATGGAACCTGTTAATTCATTATTTGTATACTTTAAGAATGATAAAGCCTTTGCTCCATATGTTTTTACATATTCTTGTAGTCCATCTAATTGCTTTCTTGAGTATTGATCCGCTACATTGTTTGCAACAATGGTATTCACAATTCCTTGTTGTTCTAAAATATTTTTGAATACAACAAATTCTGTTTGTGCAAATATTTCACTAACATCTTGTAAATACATCGCAAAACGCGTATCTGGTTTGTCACTTCCATAACGTTCCATACATTCAACATAAGTTAAACGATCAAAATCTTTTAAATCAATGTTCTTCACTTGTTTGAACACTGTTTTCATTAATCCCTCTGTTACATTCCAAACATCTTCTTCCTCCACAAAACTCATTTCTATATCAATTTGAGTAAACTCTGGTTGACGATCTGCTCTTAAATCTTCATCTCTAAAACAACGAGCTAATTGAAAGTATTTTTCCATTCCTCCAACCATCAGTAATTGCTTATATAATTGAGGAGATTGTGGTAAAGCATAAAATGCGCCATTATTAATACGACTAGGTACTAAGTAATCTCTTGCCCCTTCTGGTGTAGACTTACATAAAATTGGTGTTTCAATTTCATAAAATCCTTCATTTGATAAGTAATTGCGTACAATCATGCTCACTTGATGACGAAGCATTAAGTTTTGTTGAATAGTTGGACGACGAATATCTAAATAACGATATTTTAAACGAGTATCTTCTAACGCATCTGTTTCATCTGCGATAATCATAGGTGTTGTTTCTGCCTGGTTGATAATCTTAACGCTTTCCACTTTAATTTCAATATCACCCGTTGCAAGCTTAGGGTTTTTATCCTTACGTTCTAAAACCATTCCTTGCACTTCTAAAATATATTCATTTCTAACATCAGTAATTTCTTTAGAAATGTTTTCATCAAAAACCAACTGTGTAATTCCTTCGCGATCTCTTAAATCAATGAATACTAGTGCACCAAAGTTTCTTCTTTTCGCAACCCAACCAATTAAGGTAACATTCTTGTTTACATCTTCTATTCTTAATTGTCCATTATTATGTGTTCTTTTCATTACTTTACTCCTATTTTTCACAACTACAATCGTTACATCCACACAATTTGTGGGATGCCGATTCATTCATTAATTCATCCATGGCATTCACTACTTCAGCAAAACTACAAACAATCTGTTTTTGATCTGCAATGCGCTTAATCGTTACAGTTTGTGTTTCCATATCTTTTTCGCCTATAATTACAACGCATTTTGCTTCTTTACGATCTACGCTTTTAAATTGTGCTTTAAACGAACGCTGTAAGTAATCTCGTTCGCAACGATATCCATTACTACGTAACATGGTAATCATTTCTAATGCTTTTAAAGAGGCTCTCTCACTTAAGCACATAACATATGCATCTATGTCCTGCGCTTCATTTAAATCAACGCCTTCTCCTTCTAAAGCCAAAATCAATCGTTCTATTCCCATTGCAAAACCAATTCCACTCATCGAAGGTCCATTAAAATATTCCACTAATCCATCATAGCGTCCTCCTGCAAAAACTGTTGATTGAGAACCCATTTGATCATTTGTTGAAACCACTTCAAATACAGTGTGTGTATAATAGTCTAATCCACGTACTAAGCGATCATCAACCTCATAGGGTATTTCTAGGGCATCTAAGCCTTGTGTAACTTGCATAAAGTATGCAGCACTTTCTTCATTTAAGTAATCTTGCATTTTGGGTGCTGTTTTCATGCTCTCTCTATCTTTATCAATTTTACAATCTAAAATACGCAGTGGATTTTGTTCATAGCGTCTTTGACAATCGCTACATAAATTGGCTAAGTCATTCGCAAAATGTTGCTTTAAGGCAATTTTATAAGAAGCTCTACTTGCATCATCACCTAATGTATTTAATAATACTTTTAATTCATTCATTCCTAGCGCAGAAACAATTGAATATCCTAATGCAATAGTTTCTACATCTAATAATGCATTTTTAGCCCCTATTACTTCTACCCCAAATTGATTAAAAATTCTTTGTCTTCCTTTTTGTGGTCTTTCATATCTAAATTGTGGCCCTATATAATACATTTTTATAGGTAAATCAGCTTCTGCAAACATTTTATGTTGTACAAAACTTCTAGCCACTCCAGCTGTCATTTCGGGACGTAAAGTCAATGAATCTTTCCCATTAATAGAAAAAGTATACATTTCTTTATTTACCATATCACTTGAATCATCCCCTCTTTTGAATACTGATGTATCTTCAAAAATTGGTGTTCTTATCTCTTTATAATCATAAACATAAGTAAATTGACGAATTGTATCTTCAATTTTATGCCATTTTGACATTTCCTTAGGCAAAATATCGCTTGTTCCTCTTGGTGTTTGATAATTCATTATATTTCCTCTCTTTCTGTATAAAAAAACGTCCTTATCATCTAAGGACGTTATAATACGCGGTACCACCTTAGTTCATACACAAATTGCGTATGCCCTCAAATCTTTAACGCAGATATACGATTAGCATTACCTAATATCTCCAAAGTGTCCAATAGTATAAATTCTAAAAACTTTCACCAACCGTTTTCTCTCTAAATTCCTTTATAAAATCGTTCTTTTTCTACGACATGATTATAGTAGCATTTATCTTCTACAATTTCAATATATTTATAAAATTACACGTTCTACTGTTTTAACGTTATTTATTTTTCGTAAATTTGTCATCAAGTTCTTTAAATGATCAAGATCTTTCACTAATACAACTAACTTAGTCGTAGCATTAATTCCATCATCATTGACTTTAGAATCAACATGTAGCAATCCAGACTTACATTGACTGGCTACGGTTACAATATCACTTAATAAGAAATTACGATCACTTGAATAAATAACCAATGGTACTTCATAGTCTTTTTTCGATTCAAATTCATAATCCCATTCAACATCAATTAATCTTTCTTTCACATTCACAATGTTAGGACAATCTATGCGGTGTACTTTCACCCCTTGTCCTTTTGTGATATACCCTGTTACTTCATCTCCAAATACAGGTGAGCAACAAGGTGCTAATTGTATAAGCATGCCATCTATACCAGCTACTTTTAAACCATGTTTAGAAGTTACCTTCTTTTTCGGCACTTCTTGCTTCGCAATAATCTTAATCATTTCTTTATTGTCATAACTTAAATTAGTGCTTTTTTGATGGGTTAATTTCTCTACTACTACTTGCGTTGTTAAACTCTTACTATAAATTGCATAATAAACATCCAAATTAGAATGTAAATTAAATTCATGAGCAACATGATCCACTTTTTTGTGATCCATATATTCTTTTGCATCATATCCTCTACGCTTTAATTCCGTTTCTAATAATTCTTTTCCTTTTACAGCTCCATCTTCTTTTTGTTTTAATTCGATTTTTTGGAAGTATGATTTAATTTTATTTTTCGCATTACTACTTTTTACAATTTTTAACCAGTCTTCACTGGGACCTGAATTTTTATTTGTTTTCAAAGAAACAACATCACCTGTTTTTAAAATTGTATTTAATGGAGAAAGGACTCCATTAATCATCGCACCTATTGTTTGATGACCTACCTCAGTATGAATACGATATGCAAAGTCTAAAGGTGTAGAACCATTAGGTAAATCAATGACTCTACCTTTAGGTGACATTACATACACATTAGCTTCAAATATATCCCTTGTTAAAGTATCCATAAATGCTAATGCATCTGCATTACTTTCTTCACTCATTAATGAAAAATCTTTAAACCAATGTAATTGTTCTTCAATTTCTTTTTGTTGTTGTTCTTTATGATAGCTATTTTCTTTATATCGCCAATGTGCAGCAATCCCTCGCTCTGCAATATCATCCATTAATTCAGTACGAATTTGTACTTCAAAAATATTTCCTTCATCTGCCACAATCGTTGTGTGTAACGATTGATACATATTCATTTTAGGCATAGCGATATAGTCTTTAAAACGTCCTGGAATAGGACGATAACAAGCATGAATATGCCCTAATATTTCATAACAAGATACTTCTGTATCGCTAATAATTCGAATGGCTAACAAATCTAATATTTCTTCAAATCGCTTATTTTTAGTGACCATTTTTTTATAAATACTATATAGATGTTTACTTCTACCAAAAATGCGGAATTGAATATCATTTTTATCTAATAAACCAGAAATTTCTTGAATCATTTGCTGCACTTGTGAATCTCTCTCACTTTTTCTTTTTTCAACTAATGCCGCTATTTCATAGTATTGTTCTGGTTTTAAATAATGGAAACTTAAATCTTCTAATTCATTTTTAATTTCACTAATCCCTAAGCGATGTGCAATAGGTGCATATACATCAAGTGTTTCTGATGCTATCTTTTTTTGCTTTTCAGGTTTCATGAATTGTAATGTTCGCATATTATGTAAGCGATCCACTAACTTAATTAAGATAACACGAACATCTTTTGCCATCGCAATGAATATTTTACGGTGATTCGCAGCTAAGTATTCTTTCTCATCCGTAAATTTTAAATTACCTATTTTAGTTACTGCTTTAACCAAGTTATAAACTTCATCACCAAATAACTCTTTGAACTCATCTTCGCATACTTCACAATCCTCAATAACATCGTGTAATAACCCTGCGGCGATTGTTGAAGGACCTGTTCTCAATTGTGCTAATATTAACCCTACATTTAAGGCATGGATTATATAGGGATCTCCACTCTTCCTAAACTGTCCGTGGTGTTTTTGTTCAGCATATTCAAATGCCTTGTTGATTAAATCAATATTTTCTTGTTTCTCAATGTACAAACTAACTTCATCTTGAATTTGTTTGAAATGTATTTTGTCTTGATTCATCTAGCACACCTCCTCAACATTTAGATAGTTAAAATTATATCATACTTCATTTCTAATACATAGTATTTTCATCTAATATACAAAAAGTGCAGTCAACTTTGACTACACTTTCATTTATTCATATGAAATTAAACTTTGAATTTCATATCCTTTTAAATTTTCTCTACCATTTAGATCTTGTAATTCAATTAAGAAGCTACATCCAACAACTTCCCCACCTAATTTTTCAACAAGTTTAATACTTCCCGCAATCGTACCACCTGTTGCTAATAAATCATCAACAATTAATACTTTTTGTCCTTGTTTAATCGCATCTTTATGAATATGTAATTCATTACTTCCATATTCCAAATCATAAGTAACACTTTCTGTTTCTCTAGGTAACTTGTTTGGTTTACGTACTGGCACAAAACCAATTTCTAATTGTGTAGCAACTGGGCATCCAAAAATAAAACCTCTTGATTCAGGACCCACGATTACATCTGCACCAACTTGTAATGCAAATTGCTTTATTTGCTCGCAAGCATAAGCGAATGCTTTTCCATCTTGAATTAAAGTTGTGATATCTCTAAATAACACGCCTTCAATAGGATAGTCTTGTATACTTGTAATATAATTTTCTAATTTCATAAAATCCTCCACTGTACGCATCTATTATAATATTAAGTCACAATATAGTCCACTAACATATTCACTGTTTTTTTATATCTAAATTCATTAACAAGTAAAGTACCAATAAATTGTACGTTTTGACCTACTTTTATAGATTTTTCTTGTTCATTACAATTGAATTTTAAAAATTCAATTGATTGCGCATTATATTTTACATGTTTTCCATCACTCAATAATGTTACTTTGTTAATTGTCGTACTTATCATAAAAATAGGAGCACTGAATCCACACCCAAATGGTGCTAACTTCGTTAATGAAGATACTTCTTCTACCGATGCTTTTTCTCCATCCAATGAAATGACATCGATAGATGTCTGCATATTATCTTCCATATTCCCATTCGCATATTGTTTGACTTGTGCCAAATGTGCGACATCAAAGCTAATACCAGCAGCCTCTTTATGCCCTCCATAACTATTCAAACAATCACATCTCTCAAAATATGTTGTTAAATCAATTGAATCACTACGAATAGAACCTTTTAAATGTCCTTTATTCAATGATAAAACCATCGTTGGTTTTCCTGTTTGTTTAGCGATTTTACTTGCAACTATACCATTGATACCTTCATGAAAGCGTTCATCGTATAAAACTAAGAAAGGGTCATCTCCCATTTGAGAGAGTGCTTGTGTAGTCATGACTTCACTAATGTGTTTTCGTTTTTCATTTAGCTCATTCAATTGTTTGGCATATTGTAATTGTAATGTTTGGTCAGAATGTAACAAAAATTTTACAATTTGATTCACATTTGCTATATCTGCTAAACGCCCTACACAATTAATTTTGGGTACGACTTGAAACGCTATTTTCATAGTATCCCATTTATTTTTATCATTTGCCAACATTTGAATAGCTGGTAAATGATTTTGGTTTAATAAAGTAATTGTTTGATGCACTAAACTTCGATTTAATTGAAGTAGTGGTACAATATCAGCGATTGTGGCAATCCCCGCTAAGATTAAATGTTTTTCTTGTACACCTACACAAGCAAGCGACATCAGCAACGCCATCCCTGCTCCACACATTCCAGCATATTGTGCAGGAAGGATGGCAGGATGGAGAAAATAGTCATACACCAAACTAGAAGATTCGTAAGAATGGTGATCACTTAAGATAACATCCATCCCTAACTGCTTAGCCTTTTGTAGTGCCGTTTTTGCCCCCACTCCATTATCTACAGTAATTAATAAAGTATACCCTTTATCATATGCTTTTTGGACAGTCTGTTCACTTACACCATACCCATCCATAAAACGATTGGGAATGTAGTAACCAACTTCAATACCCATCATTTGCAATGTGTCATACAAGATTGTTGTTGCACAAATTCCATCACAATCATAATCGCCACAAATCATTACCTTTTCATCATTTTGTTTCGCACTTCGAATACGAGAGACGATATCATTCATAAATGTCAAATCTAAAGTTTGCAAATCATAATCAACTTCTAGTAGTGCAGCAATTTCGCAATCTTCTAATTGTTTCGCCGCCAATACTTGAGCAGCTAAATTAGACACATGAAATGTATTCATGATATGTTGGCATTGACTTGTTTTTAATACATTAATTTTCATATGTGTTACCTCATTAGAAAAACGCTCTTACGAGCGTTTAATCATTGATTCCTGGAACGATGTATTCTTCTACTTCATCCACTTTTTTATGTTTTTTCTTCACTTTATGCTTTGGCTTATGATTACATCTAATGTGATACCACAATTGTGCAGCGATATTAATTGATGAATTTGCACCAGCAATTAATCCAATTAATAAAGCGAAGTTAAATGTAAAGATAGATGGACTACCTAAGAATAATAAACAACAAACTGGAATTAATGTAGTCATTGTTGTGATAATTGAACGCACAATTGTTTCACGTAATGATTCATTAACAATTTGGTTGTAATCAGTATTTGTTAATTCTTTTTTCATTGCTTTTTTATTATTTTCATTTTCTCGGATACGATCAAATCCTACAATTGTATCATTGATTGAATACCCAATAATTGCTAATAATACAGCAATAATATCTGTTGTAATCTCAAACCCTAAGATTGCAAAGACAGCTAAAATAATTAAAACATCATGTACTAATGCTACAATAGCTGCAATTGCATAATCCCATTTAAAGCGCACACTAATATATACTAATATTGCCAACCAAGATAAGATTGACATTAAAAATGCATTCTTAACTAATTCTTGACCAACTACAGGAGAAACAGTAGCATCACTTGCTTCAGTTTCATATTCTGCAAGTACATAATCATAGATTGATTGTCTCTCTTCTTCATTTATCGCTTTTTTAATTGAAATAGTTGCCACGCTATTATCCGATCCAGATAATTTAACACTATCAACATCTACCCCTAATGCTTCAATCCCTTTTTCTAAAGAATCTGAATCAATTGTTTCATTAGATGTTACAGTTACACGCGTTCCACTTGAGAAGTCAATCCCTAAGTTTAGAGCTGTCCCATTTGTTGATAAATTGACACCCATCATTACAACAGCGGCAATAAAGATTGCAATAGAACCTGCAATAAAGTATTTCGCATTTTTAATAAAGTCAAACTTAGCAAGAGGACCAAAGTATTTTTGTTCTTCTCCTTTATTTAAGTTTGGAATATTTGATTCTTTTACAGCAAACCAAGATTTTTTATCATCTAAATATCCTGACTTAACAATTTGTCCTAATAAGAAACGCACAATTGTCACATTGAATAGTACCGTTACTACTGTAGAAACCAATAACATTGTCGCAAATCCTTTTACTGAACCTGTTCCGAAAGTATATAAGATAACAGCTGAAATCAGTGTTGTGATTTGACTATCAAAGATTGTCACAAACGATTTCTTAACTCCTTCTTTATAAGCTAATTGCACACTTCTACCTTGGAATAACCCATCTTTAATACGTTCAAATGTAATAACACTTGAATCGACAGCCATACCCACTCCTAAAACTAACCCAGCAATTCCACTTAATGTGAATACTCCACCAAGTAAGTTATATAACATTAATGTAACTAATGTATACGCCGCAATAGTTACAGCTGAAATAATCCCAGGTACACGGTATATAGCAACCATAAAGATAATGATTCCAATAATACCAATTAATCCAGCAAAGATTGTCACATCAAATGCTCCACTCCCTAAATCTGCACTTACTACATTTGAGTAAATTTCAGTCATTTGGAAATTTAAAGATCCTGAATTTAATAAATCTACTAATTGTTGTGCTTCTTCTTCACTAAATCCACCTTCAATAAATACTGAATCTGAATTTAAAGCTTCATTTACAGTAGCAGAACTAATGTATGCAGGGTGCTCTTCCCCTACTTCATTTAAATAGCTTTGCCCAGTTTCATAATCTAACCAAGTCACTAATAAGCGATCACTTGATGTCGCTAGTTGACCTGTTACTTCAGCGAATTTAGCTTGGTCTGCAATAGCTAAATACACGACTGGACTACCGTTATTGTATCCAAGGCTTGCTCCACCTTCTTTTAATACGGTTGCATCCATTAATAAGTTATCGCTTGTATCTCTAAACGTTAATACCGCCGAGCTACTAATTACATCACGTGCTGAATCGCTATCCTCAACACCTGCTAATTGTACACGGATACGATCTCCTTCAACACTAATATCAGGTTCACTAACACCTAGCACGTCTACTCTTTTACGAACAGCACTTACAACGGCTGCCATGTCTACATCTTTATTTTCAGCAGTATCTAAAGGTTTCACTTCGTATAATATTTCGAATCCACCTTGTAAATCTAATCCTAAATTCATGTTTTTCACTGCATTATTAGAAAATCCAGCTACAAAACCTAATAATACTAGAATTGTACATCCAAAAATAACCAATCTTCTTTTAATCATTTAATTTCCTCCAACACTCTTCTATTGCATTCTTTTCCATCTGCGCCCCATTGATTAAAGCTAAAGTATGTAAGGTTGCGATAATTTCCCCAATACTTAAATCCATTAAATCATTAATTGCCTCATGTATACTTTGAGGGGGTTTCTTTTTCCACTTTAAGAAATGAAGTACATCCAAAACATGAGAATATGTTAATGTTGCTAATTCATTTCGTCTTAACTGTTTTATTTTTAAAAAGACAGCTAATTTAAATTCATTAGTAGCGATTATTTCATTATTACCCATAAATACTTCCTTTCATGCATAATTTATATTATAAAGCATTTTCACATAAATTAGTACGCTTAAATTTAAAAAAAAGCAAATATTTGCTTTTTTTTTACTATATTGTTTTAAAGTTTGTGAATATGTACTGAATTTAACATAAAATCGCATTTAATTTATTATTTTTAATAGCAATTTATACACACAAGTTCGCATAAATTGTTAATTGTTTTTTTGATTGCTAGCTGCAAGAATAGCTTGTTTTAAATCTTGATACATTTGAGTTTGGATAAATCCTAATTGACTTTCACGATAATCATTTCCAAATGCGCCTCTAGATAATAACAAAATAGGTGGCATTTGTATCCGTTTAAATACTGCAAAATAAAGAGTTTTCAAAAACCACTCCAAATCTTCAATAAATGCATATCCATCATTTAACTTGTAATAAGTGATCCATTTTCCAATTGGTGTATCATAGATACTATTATCTAAATACGATTGCATAAAACTTTCAATACGACCACTTGGATATTCACTTAAATAACTGACTAAATAATCATGATAATACCACTTCATTGGATCAACCTGTGCATCTTTTAATTCTGCTGAAGGTGGCATCTCCCATTTAATCCCTCCTTCCTGTTCTTCAGGAATTAAAGTGTTTGAGATAATTTCATCTTGAAAGTAGTCATTACACGCTTTTGCTACTTCAAAACATTGCACTTTCGTTAAATCACCAATTAATGAAATTGCTCCAATACAATCTCCATAAAGAGTACAGTATCCTAATGCAACTTCTACTTTATTCGCATTATTCATAATGATTCCACCTTCAATTGAAGCAAAAGTACTTAATAAATGACCTCTAATGCGAGCTTGTATATTTTCATACACTAATGAATTGTATTCTGCTTGGTACCCATATGCTTGAATCGTATCAATAGAGGCTGAGTTCAATTGCTCAATACTGCCTTCACGTAGTTCTATTCCCAGTTTCTCTGCTAATGTTCGTGCATTATTTTTAGTAGTAACAGAATTATAATGAGTTGCCATATTATATCCAATAACACGCTCATTTCCTAAAGCCATTACTAACAAAGCCGCATTAATACAAGAGTCAATCCCTCCTGACAATCCAATAATCCATTTCATTGACGAATGAAACATTTGTTTATCTACTTCTCGTAATGCACAGCATAGCGCTTGCATTACTTTATTAGTAGAAGATTTAATATTTACTTGTTCAACAAAATCGTATGTTGCTACTTGTTCACTAAAGGAATCATTTAAACTATAAATACGATTTCCTGCTTCATCATATACGCAACTTCCACCATCAAAGACAACAAAGTTTTTTCCAGTGTTTTGCATCCCACAAGCATTAACATAGATGATTTTAACCATTTTATCTTGTAGCAATTGTTTATGTTGCTTAATTCTTTTATCTCGTGATAATTCTTTATTAATTGTATAAGGACTACTTGAAACATTAATGATAAAGGATACATCTTGTAATACGTATTGTTCACTTACATTTACACTATAATCATTGCTCCATAAGTCTTCACATACTTCTAATCCAATAGAACATATTTCACCATTGAGTTGCCATATAAAAGGTGAAATTAATTCATGTTTTTCCATATCATTTGCGATAGCTACTTCAATAGCCGATAAAAAATAACGTGAATCATCAAAGATACGATAGTCTGGATTTAAATGTTTAATATGAATACCATCTAATAACCCATTCTGTTTTTTCACCCATTGTTTATTATAAGCAAAAAAAGCACAATTAAAACGACTTATTCTTCCATCCCTACCTACTTTGCTATTTAATAATTGTCCATAATATAAGTTACCATAAACAATTGCAATCCCCTCACTTAGATTTTTTATTTTTTCATTAAAAGAATGAATGTATGAACAAAAATCATCATCTAACCATTTATCTTGTAAGACGTAACCACTTACACACATCTCCGGAAAAACAACCATATCTGCTCCATCCTCTTTTGCCTGTAAAATAGTTTGCTGCATAAAAGCAAAATTATGTTCTACTTTTCCTGCTTGTACATTCATTTGTGCCATTACTATTTTCATCTAATCACCTCAATGTATGTATTATAACATAATACAATTGCGTTTGTTTACTTTCCTTTATTCATCAATCATACGATACAGAAGCAATGGTTTTTCAACCTTTTCTTTTGTTATGACAAAACAATCTAATACTTCTTGCATCATGTTTGTGGATTGATTACTATATATACTACAAAGCAATTGTCGTGCTTCAATAAAATCACCCACTTTTTTATGCAATCTAAATCCTGCGTAATAATCAAGTGAATCATCTTTATAAATTCTACCTGCTTTAATCTGCGTTGCTAATTCTCCTAATTTTTTACAATATATCTTTTCAATGTATCCACTTTTTTCAGCATATACTTGTATTTTCGATGATTCTTGAAGACGTAACTTTAATTTCTCAATGGCACACTCACTTCCTTTTTGTGCATTTACCATTTGCATAAATTTATGGTATGCAGTTTGATTCATTAAACTTAGCTTCGCTTTTTCTTTAGCTATTTCTAAATCTACTTCTACATTAGCCATAACCATTAATTTTGCGCAAGATTGGACACATATTTCTTCTAAGTCATCTGGCCCATTTCCTTGCAACGTTTGTATTGCCTCTTCCACCTCTAAGGCATTCCCTATGCAGTATCCTAGTGGTTGTTGCATACTGCTAATTTCTGCACTGACTTTACGATTAAAACGAGCTCCCAATCGAATCATAACTTGTGCTAAATGTATCGCTTGAGATGGAGTACTCATAAATGCACCATCTCCATATTTCACATCTAATAGGATAGAAGATGCCCCAGCTGCTATTTTTTTCGACATTATTGAACTTGCAATTAAAGGTATACTACTAATTGTGGCACTAACATCACGTAATGCGTACATCAATTTATCTGCAATAACCATTTCTTGACTTTGCCCAATAATGGCTAAGCCAATTTTTTGCACTTGTTTTTTTAATGCATCTTCATCTAATTCAACATCAAACCCACTAATCGATTCTAATTTATCAATCGTTCCGCCTGTATGCCCGAGTCCTCTTCCTGACATTTTCGCAAAACCTAATCCATTGGCAGCAAGCATTCCACCTAACACCAAACTAACTTTATCTCCTACTCCACCTGTTGAATGTTTATCCACGCAATACAAACCGATTGTGCGCAAATCAATTTGTGCACCGCTTTGTATCATAGCCTCACATAAGTAATATAATTCATCATCATTTAACCCATTACAATAAATTGCCATCATAAAACTGCTCATTTGATAATCTTTTACTGTTCCTATTACAAAGCCATCCACCATCATTTTAATTTCACTTGCATCCAACGCCTGCTGATTCGCCTTTTTTTCTATTATTTGAAATATAGTCATATTCATACCTCACTAAATTCACTATAGCACACTTTGTATAATCATACATAAAAAAAGATGGTAGCTTCCATCTTTTTGTTATTTTTTTATAAAATGAATAAGTGTGAATCCTTCTTTTTTTTGTTTGGTTTTTACAATAAATCCTGCATGTTCATATTTTGGAAAAAAGGTATCTCCCTCATAATGCGCATCTACCAAAGATACATACATTTCATCAGCCATTGCTAAAGCATGTGTGTATATTTTAGCACCACCACATACATATAAATTTTCATCACTGTTCTTATACTCACTTAATAAGGCATCAAAATCATTCACAATACTAACATCTTTATGCTCGTAAAAATAGTTTTTTTGATTGGTAATCACATACGTATGCCTTTTTGGTAAAGGTTTTTTCATTACTTCAAATGTAGTTCTACCCATGCAAATTTTATGATTAAGCGTAATGTTTCTAAACATTTTTAAATCTTCTGGTAAATCCCAAGGCATCCAACCATTTTTTCCAATGACTAAATTATCGCCATGTGCAACAACCATAATAATCATAATTAAACACTAACCTTTCCAACTAACTTAGGATGCGATACATAATCTTCAATTTTTATATCGTCAATTGTGAAATCAAAAATATTTTTCACTTCTTTATTCAATACCAATTTACATTTTTGTAATGGTTCTCTACTAATTTGTTCTTTGACTACATCAAAGTGATCCAAATAAATATGTGCATCTCCCATCGTGTGAACAAATTCCTTTGCTTCATATCCGCATACTTGTGCTAGCATCTCTGTCATTAATGCATACGATGCAATGTTGAAAGGCACACCTAAAAAAGTATCCGCACTTCTTTGATATAACTGGCAGCTTAAATATTTTTTGTCAGGACTCACATAAAATTGCAAGAAAGAATGGCAAGGAGGTAATGCCATATCATCGACTTGTACAGGATTCCAAGCACTTATAATATGACGACGGCTAAATGGATTGTTTTGCAAGCTATCCACTAATTTAACTAGCTGATCCACTCCTTCGTTATTGAAATTACGCCATTGTGCTCCGTAAACAGGCCCTAAATTTCCATGTTTTTTAGCGAAAGCATCATCCGTTTTAATTTTATCTACAAATTCATCTAATGATTCGTTATTATAATCTTCATGCTTCATAAAATCGGCATAAGGCCATTCATTCCAAATGCGTACATTGCGATCGACTAAATATTTAATATTGGTATCACCCTTTATAAACCATAATAACTCTTCAGCAATTGGTCTTAAAAACATTTTCTTTGTTGTTAACAAAGGAAACCCATCTCTTAAGTCATATCGAGCTTGGTACCCAAAAACAGAACGTGTTCCTGTACCAGTACGATCATCGCGATTTTCACCATGTTCTAAAATGTGTGCACATAAATCTAAATACGTTTTCATTAAATCTCTCCCTTCAACTGTTTCAGTTCTTCTTCACTTAACACTTTATAATCACCTAGTTCTAATGTTTCATCCAAATATAAATGGTTCATTCGTATTCTTTTTAAGTATGTAACTTCATTATCGATTGCATGCATCATTCTTTTTATTTGATGAAACTTTCCTTCTGTAATAATTAAATTCAAACTTGTTTCACTCATTCGAGTCACTTTTGCTGGTTTACAAACTTCATCATCACTGATTTGAATCCCACTTTCTAACACATTGATATTTGCATCACTAAATGATTTTTCTAATTCAACATAATATTCTTTTTCAACATGTTTTTTTGGTGATAGTAATTGATGCGACATAGCTCCATCATCACACAAAATAATTAAACCTTCTGTATCGACATCTAAACGGCCTACACAAAATAAATCTAATGCATAATCTTCATATATTAAATCTAACACAGTTGGATAGATGTTATCAATACTAGCGCTGACATAGCCTTGTGGTTTGTGTAGCATAATATAATGGTTTTTAGCGTACGCTACAACTTGATCATGCACACGCACTACTACGGTTTGCTCATCAATTTTAAAGTCATCATTACGGCATAATTCATCATTTACAAAGACGGAGCCACTTCTAATTAATTTTTTAACTTCTCTTCTTGTTCCTAATTTAGCGTGCGCTAAATATTTATCTAATCTCATCATTTTATTTACTACCTCTTAATTTGCTAGTGATTTTACTTAAATCTAATTTCAAAATAGACTGAGGAACTTGAAACAGTGCTGTAATTATAAAATATACACCACATGTTGTTACACCCATGAATCCTAATAATAGTAAAGTAATCACTCTATGTTCATCATAGGCAATCATGCCAGTTACTTGATAAATCATAGCTAATATACTAAATCCTAATAACCCAATAGCCATAAAGTATAATTTACGAATTGAATATTTAAAATTAAAATTGATTTTCTTTTTTATTGTATACACATTTAATAAAGCAAATGCTGTATAGGCTATCAAACTAGAGATAATCATTCCACCAATTCCAAATTGTGCAATTAAGAATCGATTTGTTAATAGTTTGATAAAAAAGAATACAATCGTATAGAAAACTACTTTATTTCTTTCTTGTAGCGCTAGTCCAATTGTCGCAAAAATCGGACAAATCGTTGCGCATAATGCTTCTAATGCATGCCACTTTAAAATGAAAGTATATAAACCTAAATACTCATCTGCACCAAATAAAACAACTGTAATGGGTTGAGCAAAGAAGAAAATTGCCAAACTTAAAGGTAATGCAATATAGACAACTGTATCAAAACAATCCATTACATATTTACGCATTAATCTAACTTTGTTTTGTTCTAATGCAATTGTAATATAAGGAATAATAGCAGCACTAAATCCGGGAACAAGTGTCATAGGGATCGCAATGACTTTTAATGCTTGCCCATACCCTGCTACCACTTCACTACTATAAGCCATTTGACCATAAGCATCTAATCCAGGTTTTAAATCAAATTGATTAATAATTGAATCACAATATCCAAAAACTGCATTTAAAAAGAACGGAATTGCGATAATAATTAATTGCTGTAACACAAACTTGGCATCATGCGTGTACTCTTCACCTTGCTCAGCGGCTAATTTTTTAACTTCTAACAGTTTTCCTTTTCCACTTTTTATGAAATAAAGAATCGTTGTAGCCCCTGCAATTGTTGCAGCGAATACACTAAAATAAACCGACCAAATACGGTCAACTTTAAATACATAAACTGCAATAGCTCCTGCACCTAATAAAAATACAATACGAACCAATTGTTCGAGAACTTGTGAAATACTATAAATTTCTAATTGCTTCAAACCATTATAAAACCCACGTATGGAAGAAAGAATAGGAATAATAAAGATGGCAATAGATAAGATGATAATTGTTATCTGCATAATTTTTACATCCCCATCTTGTGGTACAATTGCTTGTGCAATTGTCGAAGATAATAACATCATAATAAGCATTGCAATAAATCCTAAAGTTCCCATTGCAATCAAAGATATTTTTTTTACTAATAAACACATTTTATAATCATCTCTAGAAGCATAACGTGCTACTAAAGTAGATACTGCAAAAGGTAATCCTGCTGTTGCTATTAATAATACATAAGCATATATGTTATAACTCGCAGTATAATAAGCGCGGTTAATTGTACTTCCCATAATGGCATAAAAAGGGACTAAATACAGCACTGATAATACTTTAGAAATAAGCAAACCTGCACTTGAAATTAGACCTCCAGACAAAATTGTTTGTTTTTTATTATTCATTTATGCTCCCCTTTACATTTTCTCCATCTACAATGTTGAATGAAAAGAAAATTTGCTTTTGCGTTAATTGGTTACGATCTTTAAACACGACCATTGTATACAATTTAAATGAAGGTTCATCTGATACTCCTTCTAAAATAATTTCATTCACATACCCACTTTCAATATTTTGTTGGTTAGGTACCATATTATAAACTTGTTCGTCAAAAATACCTTTCGTACTCGATACGTAGTCATTTGTTAAATCATTTGGATTTAATACTAGCATTTGTATTGAAGTCATGACCACTAAAGGATCATCAATTTTTACTTTATAAATATATTTACCATTTACTTGTTCAATTTCTATGCCATATTGAAAAGGAATCTCTTTCGAGATTAGTTCCCCATTATTAGTTAAGGATTCTTTGAATCCATTATAAACTTTTTGTTGTTCTTCTAATAGATTATTACTACTGCACCCAACCAGGGTAAAACAGAACACAAATAAAATCAATAGTTTTTTCATCATGTATACACCTCTTCAAAATTATATCACAATCTAAAATGTTTTTATACCATTTGATAAGCGGCAAGTAAAAAAGGCTCATAATTGAGCCTTTTATTGTGCCATCACATAGTAATTACGCTTACCTCTTTTAATAATTGTTTTATTTTCAAAAATTGCATTTGATTTTTCCACAACGAATTCTGGGTCCATAACTTTGACAGCATTCACTTGAATACTTCCCGCTTGAATCCATTCTCTTGCTTCTCTTTTGCTAGCAGCAATTTTATTTTGTACTAACACATCACATAAAGTCAATGAATCAGCTGTTTCTAATACTTCAAACCCTTGTAATGCATCACTTAATTCATCTTTATTTAGAGTACTAAAATCACCTTTGAATAAAGCGGCACTAATCTTAAGTGCTTTCTCTAATTCAACTTCTCCATGAAGATCGCTCACAACTGCTTTCGCCAATGCTTTTTGTGCTTCTCTTTTAAATGGCGCATCTTTAGCGCTGATTTCTAATGCTTCAATTTCTTCTTTTGTTAAGAATGTTAATGTTTTTAAGTAGTCAATAACTTTACTGTCTTCACTATTCACTAAAAATTGGTACATTTCATATGAAGAAGTTTGAGTTTTATCTAACCAAATAGCCTTTCCTTCGCTTTTACCAAATTTTGTACCATCCGCTTTTGTCACCAAAGGCATGGTAAATCCATATACTTCTTTTCCTAATTTTTTACGAGTTAATTCAATTCCTGAAGTAATATTTCCCCATTGATCTTGCCCAGCAACTTGTAATATACAATCTCTGCTTTCATATAAATGCATAAAGTCTAAAGCTTGTAAAATCATATATGAAAACTCTGTATAAGTAATTCCATCATTTAATCTTCTTGAGACAATATCTTTACTTAACATATAGTTAATATTAAAGTACTTTCCATAATCACGTAAGAAATCTAAAATATTAATGTCTTTAATCCAATCATAATTATTCACTACTTCAAATCCAAAAATAGAAATAGCTTGTTTCTTTAAACATTCAAAGTTATGATCAACTTCTTCTTTAGAAATCATTGCACGTTCTGCACTTGGTCTAGGATCTCCAATTAATCCTGTTCCACCCCCTACTAACAGAATAGGTTTATGACCTGCATTTTTCAACCTTTTTGAAATTAAGAACGAAGAATAATGCCCAATATGCAAACTACTTCCTGTAGGATCTGTTCCAATATAAAAAGTAATTGAATCATTATTTAACATTTCTTCTATTTTTGGTGAACTGCACTCTTTAATCAATCCACGCCATACTAATTCATCATAAATTTTCATTTTATTCCCTCTCCATAAAAAAACGTCCTTATATCTAAGGACGTAATATACGCGTTGCCACCTTAGTTCATATAAAATATATGCCCTCAATATCTTTATCGCAGAAATACGATGTGTTGTTTATAGGTGTATTCATAAAATTTACACATGGTTTTCAGCTCCCACCAATTCTCTACGCTGTAAGTGTTTTATTACTCTGTCCTAACACAGTTTTATTTTGTTGTTTTTCTTGGTGTATAGATATAACTTAATTCTGTCTCACGATTATAACTATCTTCACTATCATCATGTAACATCTTAGTCATTACACGCATTGACACAGCCCCTAAGTCATAGTCAGGGATTTTAAATCCTGAGATTTGAGGACGAGCCATAGCGTTATATTTACTATCTAAAACGCAAACTAATTCCATATCTTCAGGAATTTTTTTACCCACTTCTTGCACAGTATTTAATACTGCCATCGCTTGTGAATCACGGTATGTGACAATTAAATCATGAGAGAATAATTTAAAATATTCTTTTAAATACGTATAAGAAGAACGATATTCTTTTGGAATTTGAATATATCCTTCAAATTTTAAACCATTGTCTTCAAATGCTTTAGTTAATCCCTCGTTTAATTGCTTAATCATAGCAGGGTTTTTTCTATCCTCTACTAATGCAATATTTGTTTTTCCTTTTTTAATGTATTTATCTGCATAATCGTAAATTAATTTCGCATAATTTACATAAACTGAGCAAATGTTATCAGCAATCATTCTATTACCAATCACCACAATTGGTACTTGATAATTAGTTAATACTGTTAAATCATTTTTATCTAATTTGTCATTGAAGATAATTACTCCATCTACTCTTGATTTTATAATAGTTTCTATTATATCATTTGTTTTACTAATTCCTTCTGTTGTTGTATGCAAAACAATATTATAGTTATAAATTTTTGCAACATCTATTAATCCATTAATAATCTGTCCCGTATAATAAAAACTAGCTTCTGGCACAACTAGTGCTATTGTTGTTGTTTTTTGTAAAGCTAATCCTTGTGCAATAGCATTGGGTTTATATCCTAACTTTTCAATTGCCTCTTGTACTTTAGCACGCGTATCTTCACGAACCACTTCTGATCCATTAATCACACGTGACACTGTAGCTAGTGAAACATCCGCTTCTTTTGCCACATCATATATAGTGATTCTTTTCATAATTTATTCCTCTGTATCTTCCTTGTAATTAATTTTATGAATGACAATTTTATCATCATCATTTTTTAAAGCTTCCTCTACTTTCAAGAGTGCTTTTCTAGTAATGGCTAACGTTTTTGTTTTCGCTTTATGAATCCCTTCTTTTACTCGTTCATCGTTTTTTACTTGTAAAATGGTTTCATTTACATTATCTTTCACCTTAATAAAGGTATCATGTTCTTGAAGATAATCTATTGTTTCTTTACATTTATTCATGACTTGTAAAGTCATCTCTTGTATTTTTTCATCTTCTTTTAATGCATAAACTTGTGTTTTAATAAAAACAATAGCAGATTGTGTTGATTTTTTTAATCGAGCCACAACTTGCTCATTTCTTTGCAGATCACTGTGTTGTGAAACAAAGCGCTTTGTTTCATTAAACAAACGCTCTAGTTCATTAGAGATTCTTTCAATAATAATTTTAATTTTTGAGTTATCTGCATCGTGTTCAAATTGCATTAACTGTATTTTAGTCTCTTCTTCAAAGTCATTTAATTCTTTGTTTATTTCCATCATTACACCTCCAATCCCTCTTCATCATAAGCTGTTTTAGGTTTGTCTGGACTTAATTTATCACTTAAATGATTGGCAAGTGATGTCATTGTATCCACTGCGATACTTCCCACTTTATTGACTACTGTCTTGGTTGTAGCATGGACTTCATCTACTGTGTGTGATAACTCTTCAATTGTAGCTAGTGGTGCATCTAGTTTCTTTACTTGTGCATCGCAATCTTCAATTAAAGCATTTGTTTTATCAATTGTATCATTCACCTTTTTCATTGTATCTAATAATTTTTTTACAAATACAATTAAGAAAATAAGTAATATTACAGTTACAATTGGCAATATATCCTCGCTCACATTATGGAGCATATCAATAAAATCTTGTGTTGTCATAATTTACCTCTCATTTATTTTATAACATTTTGTAACCATTTACAATATTATTGAAACTTTTTTACAACATCCTTAAATTTATAAATATCCTTGCTACTCATAAATAAATAACAGGCTGGTTGTTTTTGAGCAACCCACTTAGCTGTTTGTTCATTTTCATCTAATAATATTGCTTTCTCTACTTGATTAACTAAATCATCGATTGTTATTACTATTCCTTCTTCACGCTGTGCATTATCTGGAAAATCAAAAATATATACTTCATCAGCCCCATCAAATGCATGCGTAAACATAGGCATAAATCGAGCAATTCTTGAATAACGATCTGGTTTAAAAAATGCAATTAATTTATGATTCGGATATTTTTGTTTCGCCGCCTGAATCGTTAATTCAATTGCTGTAGGATGATGTGCATAATCATCAATGTATACATTTTCTCCTTGTTCTTCAACACTAAAACGACGTTTCACACCATCATAATGGGTTAATGCACGTTGAACTACACTTGCCTCTAAATTATTCATAATCCCAATTGTAATGACTCCTAATGCGTTCCATAATAAATGTTTTCCAAAAATTGGTAATTGATAATGAGCATAGAAAACACCTTTAAACATACAATCAAAAGATACACCATATTGATCTTCCACAATATTGGTTGCATATACATCATTGTTTTCTTTGATTCCATAATATAAATGTGGTGTGATTAGGTTTAATTTTCGTGTATTTAGTTCATCACCAAATATTGCAATTCCATTTTTCACTTGTCCACAAAATGTTTCAAAGGCATCCATATAATCGTCTAAATCTGCATAATAATCAACATGGTCTAATTCAATATTTAATAGAATAGCAAAATCTGGGCGATACGCTAAAAAATTACGTTTATATTCACAAGATTCTAGTATAAAGTTTTTCGCTCCTACCGGCATGTATCCAGTCCCATCTCCTATTAAATAACCCGTTGGTGAAACATGATTATACACTTGTGCTAACATCCCTGTTGTATTTGTCTTACCATGTGTACCACATACACAAATAGAATGATAACCCTCTAGTAAATGACCTAAAAATTCAGGGTATGTATAGCTTGTAACTTTTGGATTTTGCTTCGCTTCTTTTACTTCTTCATTACTTTCATCAAATGAATTTCCAATGATAACAATGCTGCCATCTTTAATATTTTCTTTATCGAATGTTGTAAAGGGAATTTTCTTTTCTTCCAATGCTGTTTGAGTAAAAATAAACTTTTCAATATCTGAACCCGTTACATCATTTCCTTGGTCTTTTAAAATGCATGCTAAAGAAGCCATTCCTGACCCTTTAATTCCTATAAAATGATACATACTCGAATCCTCTAAAATGGCAAAGTGTCATCAGTTACTGATTGCACTTCATCATTTTCAAAACTAGATTGTACAAGAGGTTGTTCTTCACCAAACAATGAACATTGTACCAAATCATCTTGTCCTATATCTTGAATGCTTACAATTTCATCTAATGCAATATTATCCACGTCTTCTTCCAATATCGGATTTATTGTAGAAAATTTGAAATTTTCTTCTTTTTTTTCATTGTGTAAAACAGCAATCGGCTTTACTTCATTAATTCCATAAATTGGTGAAATCACATGATTGTATTTTTCTTTCTTTACTGCTGGTTTAGTAATCACTTTCCCTGTTTCTTCGTGTGTAACTTCAACTTCTGAAGAACCAAAAAACGGAGATATAACTGGTTGAATTGTATAATTGTAATCCTCTTTTTTTATTGGTTTTAATTTTACTTTCTTTTCTTCTACAACTGGTTCCACTTCAATATCCACATTAATTTTTCCCATTGTTGTATTGTTCTCTGCTTCTTTTTTCGAAACAGTTATTTTTTCTTCTTTCACAATTTCATGAATGTCTTCTAAACTAACTGTTTTCTCTTCTTTTTTTCTTGATTCTTCATATACAACATATTCCTCTTCATCGTCTTCAGCAAAGATAAATTTTTTTAATTTGTCTAACATTGAAACTCTCCTTTTTCAAAAGGTTTCCCAACTGGTATGCATTCTTCCACAATTAAGATTCCTTTTTTCTTGTCTGTAATTAATCCTAATTCATAAGCACTACATAACATGCCACTTGATGCTACTCCTCTTAGTTTATTGGGTTGAATCAATAACCCATTTGGCATGACCGCATTGATTTTCGCAACGACTACTTTTATTCCTTCTTTCACATTGGAAGCTCCACATACAATTTGTAGTAATTCATCTTGTACATCGACTTCGCAAACATGTAAATGATCGCTATCTGGATGCGATACACATGTTTTAACTTGCCCGATGACAAAGTAATTAGTAAAGTCATGGGTCACACTGCGTTGTACATCTTCTTGTAAGATAGCATTAATTGCTTCTAATAATGTTGGTGTCATTTCCTGGTATCCATTATGATCCGTTTCAATTCTCATGTGAATATTATATGCGACTATTTCTTCTTGTGCATCATACATACAAGTGACACGATTTTTTGTTTCTACTCTATGTACATCTTTATTTGATCCATTAATTTTAATCATTACCGTTTCATCAAAAGCCAAGGCATTATAATATACTCTTAAAATCATGCAACATCTCCTAAGAAAGCATCAATTTCTTTTTCTGTTTTTCTTAATTTTGATACAAATCGACTTACTTCTTTTCCCTCTTTCACAATTACAAATGATGGTATTCCCATTACATCGTATTCTTTTACTAATCGTGGAAAGACTCCTGTGTCAATGTATAAGAATTTATAGTGTTTGTATTTATCTATTAATTTTGGTAAGAACGGTTTAATAAATAAACAATCAGGGCACCAGTCAGCACTAAACACCAATACAGTAACTTCATTTTCATTAAAGACTACTTCTAAATCTTCTACTTTTTCTAATACGTTCATCATTGTTTTCACTTTATTATTCCTCCTCTTTCATTTTAAATACACCACGATAAATTGGATTTCCTTTATTCATGAACTTTTGCTCATACTCACTTATTGCATCCTCATCATGAATATCTCTTCTAAAATCTACGCTTACATCTTCTAGATAAAACCCTTCTTTTAGAAAATTAACTAATGAATATTCAAATAAAGACGCATTATCTGTTTTCATTTGAATTTCTCCATCTGCTTTTAAGATTTGTTTATAAATACTTGTAAAATTCTCATGTGATAATCTTCTCTTTGTGGTTCTTTTTTTAGGCCATGGATCAGAAAAATTTAAATGAATAACATCAATTTCTTTCCCAAAATATTCTAATAAATGCTTTGCATCATTTTGAATAAAAAACCTATTCTCCAATTCTTTTTCATTCTTCTTTACTGCATAGGCTGCCACACTTTCATTCTTTTCCATTCCAATCCATGCAATATTAGGGTAAAGAGCAGACATTTTAATCCAATAATCTCCTTTCCCACTTCCAATTTCTAAATGAATGCATTCTTGCTTTGTATGTGCATTCCATTTATTTTTAAATAATTCTGGTTGTTGTACAACACAGTTTGCTGATTCTAAAAATTCTTCAGCCCATTTTAACTTTCTAACTCTCATCTATTCTCCTAATTTTTCAATTGCATCTGCATAAATAGCTGTTGCAACTAATAATGATTCGATTTTCATACCTTCATCTTTTTCGTGTGGACCCCCTACAAAGAAAGGTGTTTTTTCTTGTGTTGGAAATTCAGGTCCAAACGCAACAAAATTATCAAATTTACGAGCATATGTCCCTCCACCTACTGTTTTAATTGGTGTAAAGGTATCCTTTGTATAAGCGCGGTAGCTCGCTTCTAACGTTTGAATTAATTGTGATTTTGGGTCAACGAATAATGGTTTAGAATCACGAATCTCTACGATTTCAAATGCCATTCCCTTTTCTTGAATCACTTCTTTAACTGTTTCAATAATTTGCTGAGCATGCGTATCATTTGGGTATCGTACATCAACTAATACATCTATTTGGCCATCTTGAATGTTTACGATACCTGCATTCATTGTTAAGTAACCCATGTAGGCACCCTCCATAAATACATTTGACCCGCTTCCTTTCCAATCATGTAATAAACTATATAAGTGATTCGCTGCATCATCACTAAATGTGGAACCAACAAAATTCAATAAATGTAACGCTGCATTTACACCGTTTGCACTATATGCTGAATGGGCATACACCCCGTCCATTTCTAAAACTACATCATTTTCTTGACGAACGACACGACCTGTTAATTGATGAGTCGTTAAATAATAGTGAAATAACATTTCTTCTTCTTTACTCAATGTATGTAATGTAACACTCGCCTCCCCAATTACGATATTTGCTCTTTCTCCAGCGTTCATACTTTTAATTACACCTTCATATGTACCTTGAATACGATAGTTTAAGATACCCTTTTCACCATAGATTAATGGGAAATCAGCATCTGGCGTGAATCCTAAAGTAGGAATTTCTCCATGTTTTTTGTAGTAGTTCATGCACTCCATACCACTTTCCTCATCACATCCCATGATCAGCATAATTTTTTTATTTAATTTTATATTTAAATCTTTCAACATTTTCATGGCATAAAAACCACATAGTGTAGGACCTTTATCATCTAATACTCCACGTCCAAAAATATAACCATCTTGAATTTCTCCAGCAAATGGGTCTTTTGTCCAACCTACTCCTAATGGTACGATGTCCAAATGTCCTAAAATACCGACACTTTCTTCCCCTTCGCCATATTCAATCACTCCAGCATAACCGTTGTAATCACGCACAGTAAAGCCTTCTTTTTCACCTAAAGCTAGCATATAATCCAATGCTTTTCTACATCCATCTCCAAAAGGTGCTAATGGTTTTGCCTCAGCATCATTTCTTAATGATGGAATGGCAATCATATCTTTTAAATCATTTATAAATGATTTTTCATATTTTTTAACTATATCTAAATATTTCATAATAACCTCACTTATATAAATTTTCTCACTTATATTGTAACATATTTTCCAACGTTTATGAAACAAAATGAAAGAAATATATGCAATAAGTGAGAAATGTAATATATATTCATAGACTAAGCTACTATGGTTCTAACAGAATGCATTTTTTTATGTAATTGTCTTTTATTTCACTTCGCAAAATAAAAAGATGTCTAAATAACTTCATGCAATTGTATCGGGTCATTTATTCAAATATACATGATACAAATACATTACTGCATAAAATAGAATGATGATAATTTAAAATTAAGTGGATCATTAATGTTACCAGTTTATTGCAAAATCACATAGAAAAAAGAACCACTTATTGTGGTTCTCACTGCACTATTTAACTTCTTCTTTCGCCGGTTTTTCAATCAATGCTTTAGCAGAAACGTTTACACGTCCTTTTTCATCAACTTCCATAACTTTAACTTTCACTACATCTCCAATTTTTAATACATCTTCAACTTTTTCAAGTCTTTCATGTTTGATTTTAGAAATATGTAACAATCCATCACATTGCCCAAATAAATTAACAAACGCTCCAAATTTTTCAATACGAACAACTTTAGCTTCGTAAATATCATCAACTTTTGCAACTCTACAAATATCGTTAATCATAGCTAATGCTTTATTAATCGATTCGCGGTTCATATGGTAAACAATAACTGTCCCATCTTCGTCAATATCAATTTTTACTTGATCGCACTCTTCGATAATTTGATTAATTTTTTTACCACCAGGCCCAATAACATCTTTAATTTTATCTACACTAATTTTCATTGTGTCTGTTTTTGGTGCATATTTAGACACATCATCACGAACCATCGCAATCGTGTTATTCATGTTTTCTAAAATATCTTGGCGTGCTACTTTAGCTTGTGCTAATGCTTCTTCAAAAATTTCACGTGTAATTCCATTTACTTTAATATCCATTTGAAGAGCAGTAATCCCAGCAGCTGTCCCAGCTACTTTAAAGTCCATATCTCCAAAATGATCTTCCATACCTTGGATATCAGTTAACACTGTGTATTTATTGTTTGCTTCATCCATAATTAATCCCATAGCAATACCTGCTACAGGCGCTTTAATGGGAACTCCTGCTGCCATTAATGACATTGATCCTGCACAAATTGATGCTTGTGAACTAGAACCATTTGATTCTAACACTTCTGCAACTGTACGGATTGTATATGGAAACTCTTCAATAGTAGGCAATACTTGACTTAATGCTTTTTCACCTAACGCTCCATGACCGATTTCTCTACGCCCTGGTGTACCCATTCTTCCACACTCCCCTACTGAATAAGGTGGGAAGTTATAGTGATGCATGAAGCGCTTTGTATCCACTTCACTTAAGTCATCAATGATTTGATTATCATTTAATGTACCTAATGTAGTGACACTTAATACTTGTGTTTCTCCACGAGTAAATAAAGCACTACCATGTACTCTTGGTAATAAATCAACTTGAGAATTCAAGGCTCTTAATTCATCAATTTTACGTCCATCTGGGCGTACTTTATCTTCAATAATTAAACGACGCACTTCATCAGCCTCAATACTGTGACAAATTTGTTTTACTTGTTTCAAGGTACGTTCTTTTTCTTTTTCATTTTCAAATTGTTTCACTTCAAAGAATGCTACTGCTTCCTCTGTAATTTCATCAATTTTTCCATACCGTTCTAATTTTTTCTCAATAGAGACCGCTGCACGCATTGCTGTTTCAAAATTACTTCTTACTTCTACATCTACTTCAGCATTGATTTCATATAATTGAATTTCTTTTTTACTTTTTCCTACTTTAGCCATAATCTCTTCTTGGAAGGCAACTAATTGCTTAATTGCTTCATGACCAAATAAAATAGCTTCCAACATTGCTTCTTCACTTACTTCACTAGCACTTGATTCAACCATGTTTACAGCGTATTTTGTTCCTGCTACTGCTAAGTTAATTTCACTTACCTCACATTGTGCAGGTGTTGGATTAATGATGTATTGTCCATCAATATACCCTACATTTACCCCAGCAATTGGTCCGTTAAATGGAATATCTGAAACACATAACGCTAATGATGCTCCAAACATTGCTGTCATAGTCGGCGTACAATCTTGATCAACTGATAAAACAGTATTCACAATCTGCACTTCATTTCTAAATCCTTCAGCAAACAAAGGACGGATTGGTCTGTCAATCATACGAGCTGTTAATGTCGCATTTTCTCCAGGTCTACCTTCTCTTCTTAAAAATCCTCCAGGAATTTTCCCTACTGAATATAATTTTTCTTCGTACGTTACTGTTAACGGAAAAAAATCGATGTCCATTTTAGCTTGTGAACTTGATGTTGCTGCACTTAAAACTGCTGTATCTTCATATCTTACTAAAACTGAACCACCTGCTTGTTTTGCGATTTCTCCTGTTTCTACTACGATCCCACGACCGTGAAAATCTAAACGAAATACCTCTTTCGCCATATTATATCACCTCTTTACATTTCACAATCAATCATATCATACATCCACATATTAAGAAACATAAAAAAAAGCGAATTGCTTCGCTTTTGTCCGATTATTTTCTTAATCCTAAACGTTTAATTAAACTTTGGTAACGGTTTAAGTCTTTTCCTTTTAAGTATTTTAATAAGTTACGACGAGTTCCTACCATTTTCATTAATCCACGTTGAGAGTGAAAGTCATGTTTGTGTTCTTTCATGTGTACTGTTAATACATTAATTTGTTCTGTTAATACAGCAACTTGTACTTCTGGAGATCCTGTATCTCCTTCGTGTACTGCGTATTCAGCCATAATCGCTTGTTTTTTTGCTTTTGAAATCATTTTAATTTCCTCCTATTTATTGACATTTTAATCCAAGTAATCGGTTGAGGTTTCCACAAACCTAGATTAAAACCGTTAATATAATATCATACTTTACTATTATACACAACGTTTTTATAAAGTAATTCGCATTGACAGCGTATACTCTCTACCATTTCTTTCTATCACAATTGTTAATTTATCATCTTCTTCCAAGTCTTTAATAATTTCTTGCATTTGTTCTACACTTGTAATATCTTCTCCATTAATATTTTTAATTAAATCTCCACTTTGTAACCCAAGTTGTTGTGCATCACTTTGTGCCATGACATCATAAATATAAACACCTTGTTTTTCAACGTTATATTTCTTTAAATCTTCTTCATCTATTATTTCTAATAGTTGCACACCTAATGTATAGTTCGTATTGGTACTCACATTTCCTTGTTTTTCAATAATTTGATTGGCTACGTCAATAGCCGTATTACTTGGAATAGCAAACCCAATTCCTTCAATATCTTCACCCGAACTTTTTGCATTCACAACACCAATTAACTCACCACTCAAATTAAATAAACCACCTCCTGAATTCCCTGGATTAATTGCTGCAGTGGTTTGCAATAATGTCATCTCTTGGTTTTCAATCGTTAACGTTCGGCTACTAGCACTAATAATTCCTTCACTCACTGTACCACCTAATTCTCCTAGTGGGTTTCCGATAGCAACAACACTTTCTCCTACTTGTATATCATCCGAGTCACCTATTGCAGCGACTGTTAAATTATTAGCCTCTATTTTTAATACAGCAATATCTACACTTTCATCATACCCTACTAATTGAGCTTCATACACTTTATCATCACTTAAGGTAACCTGAATGCTTGATGCATCACTGATCACATGGTGATTTGTAATAATGTATCCATCTTCACTAATGATAACACCGCTTCCTGCTCCTTCACTCACATATTGATTCATAAATGAACCTGTTGATACAGATTCTGTTGTGATGGCAACAACACTGCTTGAAGCAGTTTGTGCAACAACAGAAACATCTGTTGTTTCCACTTTAATCGCACTCGTTTGCGTGACGGGTATATTAGTATTTTGTTGCGCAGTTTGTTGTCCTAAATAACCACCACCAAAAGCTACTCCAAATATTAATCCTAAAGAAATCGCTGAAATTCCTACTTTTTTACATAACTGATTTACTTGAATAGAATTTTTACTTTTCTTAGTTGTCTGACCATGTTTAACCTCTTCTATAAATTCAACTTCCACAACCTCTTCTTCAATATTTTCTGTCATTTCCATGCTTTCATCATCTGAAATACAGTTATATTCTTCTTCCTTTACTACATTTTCATTTATATCTTTGTTTTCATTCATAAGTACACCTTCTTTCTATGTTGAAATTATAATTCTGTTTTGTGAATACAATATGAACTTAACATGGTAATTACTTTAAATTTTAATTATAATATTATGTGAGGTGATAAAAATGAAAATAGGATGGATTGGTGCAGGTGTGATGGGACAATCTATGTATGCCCACTTAGCAAAAGAACATAAAGTAAGTGTTTATACTAGAACACCATCAAAAATAAAAGAAAAAAAACAAATACAAGTTTGTAATGATATTGCAACATGTATACAAGATTGTGATGTAATATTTACTATGGTTGCTTTTCCATACGATGTAGAAGAAGTATATTTTTCTAAGCATGGCATATTGGAATACGCTAAAAAAGGTGCTTATTTAATTGACATGACAACTTCTTCTCCACAATTAGCAAAACGTATCGCAGCATATGCTCATTCATTTCATGTCTTAGATGCCCCTGTCTCGGGCGGAGATAGCGGCGCTAGAAATGCGACATTATCCATCATGGTAGGTGGTGAAGAAAAGTCCTATGAAGCCATGCTTCCCATACTTTCTTTATTAGGCACTAACATCACTTATATGGGAGAAGCGGGTATGGGTCAACATTGTAAAATGTGTAATCAAATTGCAGTTGCAGGCGCAAGCGCTGCTTATAGCGAGGCCTTAGTATATGCGCAAGCTAATGACCTTGATCCACAACTCATGCTACAAGCTATTGCAAGTGGTGCAGCAGGGAGTTGGCAAATCAATAATATGGCTCCCCGCGTTTTACAAAGTGATTTCGATCCTGGATTTTTCATCAAACATTTCATCAAGGACATGCAAATTGCCCAACAGGAAATGACGGATAAAAATACTTCCTTACAAATGTTGAACACAGTACTAGAAATGTATAAAAAACTTGCTGAACAAGGCTATGAACATCTAGGAACGCAAGCTTTAATTCAGTACTATAAAAAATAGAAAGCTTTCGCTTTCTATTTTTT
>CAYJGK010000007.1:18584-59342 GCA_964370065.1 uncultured Erysipelotrichaceae bacterium | reverse complement strand
TTGCTTACTTATTAGATATGTAAAAAAAGCCTTGTTTGAAAACAAGGTTTTTTTTTGCTATACTATAAAGTAAAAGGGGGAATCAAAATGTTGGGAAAAGGTAAGGATCAAGAGGAAAATTTAGAGAAAGCGAGTTTAAGTTCAATTTTAAATAGTAAGGGTTTCAGAAATGTGTTAAGCATTATCGTGATTCTAATCGTTGTAAACATTGCATTTGTAGGAATAAAAAAGATATTTAATAAACCGAATATCGTTAGCATTCAAGGGCTTGAAAAAATTATCAATGTGAGTGACTTATCAACATTTCAATCTATATACAATGGAATTGTAACAGTCTATGATGAAGAAGATGACAAGGAAGTAGACTATCATGTAACATATAATTCACGCATTAAAGCAGGCATTAATATTGAAGAAATAGAGATTGATATTGATCAGGATGAAAAAGTTGTAACAATTATTTTACCAGAAACGAAAATTATTGATGTAAATGTTGATATCGCATCACTAGATTTTTTATTCATTGATAATGAAGCTAATACTGCTACAGTTTCAGAAGAGGCGTATAATGAAGCTATCTTAGATGTAGAAGAAGCGACAAAAAACAATGAAATTATTTATGAACTAGCAGAACAAAATGCGAAGAATACAATGATTGCATTAATTGAGCCATTCGTAAATGAATTTGATGAAGAGTATACCATTAATGTAATTGTAAAGGGGGAGCAACAAAATGAGACTTAAAAAATTCAGAATTTCATTCACACAAATATTATTTTTAATTGCTATTGGTTTCATTGGTATTCGCTTTTGGCAAGACTATAAAAATAGCAAACCTATTGTAGAACCAAAAGAAGCTAGATTACGAACGATTACTGAATTAGCAACTGTTGATTGTTATTTTAATAATGTGGCTAAATATGAAGAAAAAGATGCAGAAGGAATGTTGTTTTGGACTAAGGATAAACAGTTTTGGATTGAATATAGTGGAGTGGTTCGCTTGGGAGTAGACGCTTCATTAATTGAAATGAGCGTTTCTAAAAACAAAGTGAAAATTACAATCCCTAATGCGAAAGTATTAGATAGTTGGGTAGACGAAGCGAGTTTAACTGAAGATTCATTCTTATTTAAAGATAATACTGCAAAGATAGATGCAGATGATCAAGTGTTAGCATTAGCAAAAGCACAAGAAGACATGGAAGTAGTGGCTGCTGCTGATACGACATTGCTTGCGAATGCACAGCAAAGAACCCAAACTTTATTAGAGGACTATGTTGAAAATATTGGAAATGCTGCAGGCATTGATTATGAAATTGAGTGGGTATTTTTAGAAGAAGAAACGAGTGAAGAAAAGGGTGAATAATGATAATGAACGAAACATCTATTTTTTCTTTATGAATTTCATGTTTTTATTGAAATTATAATTTCATTGTGCTATTATATTATGGCAGTCCTAACAACTAGGGGCGTAGTACAATGGTAGTATAACGGTCTCCAAAACCGCTGATGCGGGTTCAATTCCTGCCGCCCCTGCCAGTTAGATAAGTAAACCAACTAGAAATAGTTGGTTTTTTATAATTGTATTGTCTACCGATTAGTCCATTTTTTATACCGAGTTGTCCATTGTTATATATAGATATTTGTTTTTAATGATATAATATCTTTATCAAAATATTGTTCCTAAGTAATATTAACACATTGATAGAAAGAGAGTACTTATATGAAAAAATCATCAGTTGAATTAGTAGTGAAAAGTAAATTAAGTTATTTGTGGTTGTTAGTTATTCCAATTGCGATTGTTAAAGTGATTTTTGACTTTATTGACTATCAAAATTTAGGAGGAGGAAAAGAATACCTTTTATACTTTGTTTCAGATTGCTTTGTTACCGCTTTTATTTTAACTGTAGGTATTTCATTTTTTTATAAATTAAATACTTACTCAGCTTATATGAATCCTCATCACCCTAAAAAGAATACTAAAAAAGAAGATGTATAACATTGTATACAAGAAGAGTCATATTTTCACTAGTCGCGTGGTATTCTATATTACATGATTTTCATAAAATCAAAACATAAGTTAATTTAAGATTAAATACTAAAATAAAAAAAGAGTTAAAGCTCTTTTTTTATGTATTCACTAAATTGTACGGTGTGTTTCGATAAGTATTCAATATTAGTGATATCAAACGCTGTATCCTTAGCAGTATGTAAGTTTGGAATATGAAGACCCAACTTACCAGTACGTAGGGCTGCAATTCCACATGAGATTGGAAAATTGATATTATCTGAAGGATACATTCCTTTTTTTGTGATTAGAATTGTTTTTTGCTCAGTACTTACAAAACTGGTATGCAGTTGTTTCATAATTTCATCATTTGTTTTTTTAGATACTTTGAAATAGATGGTATCTCCATCACTTACACAGTCATAATTTAATACTAACTTATCTTTTAAAATAGGGTTCTCTCTAATAAAGCGAGCCGATCCATTTAGCCCTGTTTCTTCGTGATCTAATAATATAATGCAAGTGTGAGTTAAATCAATGTTATGAGTTAATATGCATTCTAATAAAGTGATAATACCAGAGGTATTATCATTAGCAGTGTGCTTGTTTGTTTTCCCAAAAAATAATATGTAGAAGGGAATAAATGGAATAAAAAATACACAGATTGCACCAAAAGTAATAGCGATAAAACGAAAGATACCAGGTTCTATAGTTAGTATATATGATTTTAATACATCGTTTATCAATGGGTAAATAATACTGAAAAAAATAAAGAATATAATTAGAATAGGTGTTTGTACAAGTATCGAAGATCCAAGGTTTAATGGATAGATTAAATTAGGAAAAGGTAATATAGGTGCTGTGTCATAATGGGCACTCAAGAATAAAGTTGCTTTTTCTTTATCACCGATCACAATATTATGTGATTGAAATATCTTTCCGTTTTTTTCAATGCTATATGGTATTTTTTCTAAATCCAATTGCTGTGTTAAGTAGTCTCTAAATGCCTTTTTTTGCTTTTTTGTTTTGCGTGCTTGATAAAGTTCAAGTATAGTTTTGTTGATTAAATGCATATTGTCCCCTTGTTGTTATGTTTAAATAATATAGTAATGAAAAATCAATGTCAATGTATTTAAAAATGTCAATTTATTTGTGTCAATAAATTATAAACAAAGTTGTTGCACAACTTTGTTGAGTATGCTATTATTGTAATTGTAAAAACAAGTGAAATATTTCACAAGTTGTTTAAATAGGAGGCATTATGGCAAAAGAAATCGTAGTAGAAGAAATTATTGAAGTTAGCCCAGCAGTAGCTGAAGTTAATTCATTAGTTGAAAAAGGGCTAGTTGCTCTTGAAGAGTTTAGAAAGTTAGACCAAGAACAAGTAGATTACATTGTTGCAAAAGCAAGTGTAGCTGCTTTAGACCAACATGGTGTATTAGCAGAGGCTGCAGTAAATGAAACTGGACGTGGAGTATTTGAAGACAAAGCGACTAAAAACTTATTTGCATGTGAACATGTAGTAAACAGTATGAGAGACTTAAAAACTTGTGGAGTAATCAACAAAGATGACGAAGCAGGAATTGTTGAAATCGCAGATCCAGTTGGAGTAGTATGTGGATTAGTACCAACAACAAACCCAACATCTACAGCAATTTTTAAATCATTAATTTGTTTAAAAACAAGAAATCCAATTATTTTCTCATTCCACCCAAGTGCAATTAGTTGTTCAATCCAAGCAGCAAAAGTTGTATATGATGCAGCTGTAGCAGCTGGAGCACCAAAAGATTGTATTCAATGGGTAGTTAAACCTTCAATGGAAGGAACTAACGCATTAATGAACCATGATGGAATTAGTACAATTCTTGCAACTGGTGGTAATGCAATGGTTAGAGCTGCTTACTCTTGTGGAAAACCTGCATTAGGAGTAGGTGCTGGGAATGTACCTGCATACGTAGAAAAAACTGCTAACATTAAACAAGCTGCGCACGATATTATTATGTCTAAAGCATTCGATAATGGAATGATTTGTGCATCTGAACAAGCAGTAATTATTGATAAAGAAGTATATGTTGAAATGTGCGAAGAAATGAAGCAATACCATGCATATTTCGCAAACGCTAAAGAAAAAACAATGTTAGAAAAATACATGTTCTCTGAAACAGGAGCATTAAATGCTAATGTAGTTGGTAAACCAGCTGCTTGGATTGCTGAACAAGCAGGATTCAAAGTGCCAGCAAGAACTAACATTATTTGTGTGGAGTGTAAAGAAGTTGGACCAAAGGAAATCTTAACAAAAGAAAAATTATCTCCAGTATTAGCTGTACTTAAAGCTAACTCTACAAAAGAAGGATTAGACTTATCAGAAGCAATGTTAGAATTTGGAGGATTAGGTCACTCGGCTGCAATCCATACTTCTAATGAAGAATTATCAATTGAATTTGGTAAACAAATGAAAGCGATCCGTGTAATTTGGAACTCTCCATCAACTTTTGGAGGAATCGGTGATGTTTATAACTCATTCTTACCTTCATTAACTTTAGGTTGTGGATCATACGGAAGAAACTCAGTAAGTAATAACGTAGGAGCAGTAAACTTAATTAATATTAAAAGAGTAGGGAGACGTAAAAACAATATGCAATGGTTCAAAATTCCACCAAAAATTTATTTTGAAAGAGATTCAATTAGCTATTTAAAACAAATGCCAGATGTTAACCGTGTCTTCATCGTTACAGATAGATCAATGGTTGATTTAGGGTACTTAGACAAAGTAACTAAACAATTAGGCTTAAGAGAGAACAATGTACAGTATCAATTATTCTGTGACGTTGAACCAGATCCAGATATCACTACAGTAGAAAAAGGTGCTGCAGCAATGAGAAGTTTTGCACCAGATGTAATTATTGCATTAGGTGGAGGTTCATCTATGGATGCTGCTAAAGGTATGTGGTTATTCTACGAACACCCAGAAGTAGTATTCGATGACTTAAAACAAAAATTCATGGATATTCGTAAACGTGCATTCCCTTACCCAGAGTTAGGAAACAAAGCTCGTTTAGTATGTATTCCAACTACATCAGGAACAGGATCTGAGGTGACTCCATTCGCTGTTATTTCTGATAAAGCAAACAACAAAAAATACCCATTAGCAGATTACGTATTAACACCAAACGTAGCGATCATTGACCCATCATTCACAATGACTTTACCAGCATCAATTACTGCCGATACAGGAATGGACGTATTAACACATGCAGTAGAAGCATTAGTTGCAACTTTAGCAAGTGATTACACGGATTCATTCGCGTCAAGAGCTATTAAAATGGTATTTGAATACTTACCAAGAGCGGTTAAAGATGGAAAAAACGATGCACTAGCTAGAGAAAAAATGCACAATGCATCAGCTATGGCTGGTATGGCATTCGCCAATGCATTCTTAGGAATGAACCACTCTATGGCACATAAAGTAGGAGCAGTTCACCACGTACCACATGGACGTGCTAACGCAATTTTATTACCACACGTAATTCGTTACAATGGTCAAAAACCAAACAAAACGGCTACTTGGCCAAAATACAACTACTTCAGAGCCGACGCATTATATGCTGAATGTGCTCAAATGTTAGGATATAAATTCAAAACAGTTGAAGAAGGTGTGGAATGTTTCGCTAAAGCAGTAGAAGATTTAGCAAGAGAAATTGGAATTAACATGAACTTTGAAGCGCAAGGAATTGATGAAAAAGCATGGAATGAATCAATTCACTATATCGCAATGAACGCATTTGAAGATCAATGTTCTCCAGCTAACCCAAGATTACCATTAGTTAAAGATATGGAAGAAATCTTAGTTAAAGCTTACAAAGGAAACAAATAATTTTATAAAATTAAGAAGTGAAATCTGAGCGGTTTCACTTCTTTTTTATGTTATACTATTTCAAAAGGAGAATTTTGATGATAGAAACAAAGCGATTACTATTACGACCATGGTTAGACATGGATGTAAAACAATTGTATGAATTGGCTAAAGATGAGAATGTAGGGCCAAATTGTGGGTGGATGCCGCATAAAAATATAGAAGAAAGCAATTTTGTATTAAAAAATATATTACAAGTTGAAGAAACCTATGCCATTATATTAAAAGAAGAACAGGTTGTTGTGGGATGTATTTCGTTATTGAATCATACAAAGAGTACGTACGCAAACGATGGTGAATATGAAGTGGGGTATTGGTTAGGACAAACTTATTGGAAAAGAGGAATTATGCAAGAGGCAGTTCAATGTATCATTCATTATGCATGGGAGTCACTACATGCAAAACGTTTATGGTGTGCATATTTTTCACACAATGAAAAATCAAGAAAAATACAGGAAAAATGTGGCTTTATTCATTATAAAATAGATCCACAAGTGAAACTTCCACTTATTCACAAGCAATATGATATTTATGTGCAGATATTAGAGAAATAGCATAAGATTGCACACCCCCAGTCATTGTTGGCAAAGAGAAGTTTTTTTGAAAAATGTAAAAGAAACTCACACTTGTATGAATAGGAAATATGATACGCACTTATCTGTTGAATAGGAACAGCCATATTAATAATGCATATTTTCATTTATTTAGGAAATATATTATACAATGCAAATATATAAACGGGGTTATTATGAGTCAAATTCTATATGTATACCAAGAAGATCAAGTTGTTAAAGTATATGAACGAAAAAAACAAATGAAATGTATATCTATTCCACTCATGCAATTTTTAGATATGCTTTGTTTTAAGAGTGGACATCATCGTTTGTCCAAGCAAAAATTTAGTCGACAATTACTGCGAATAAAAAATAAAATACCTTTATATATCCATCATAGTTGTATTTTATTTCCTACAACAGGAACAAAGGATCCGCAATGCATTTGGGTTAATTATTACTATATTACACGTGTCTACCAAGATTTACATGGTTGTGCACATGTTTGCTTAAATGATAGTGTAGATGTCAACTTATACATTTCCATGAGAAGTTTACGGGTACAGTTAAATCGATGTAAAAGAATTTGTGAATTTATTGAATATGTATAGTATACTTAAACAGGGTGATAAAAATGCAAATAGAATTATTAATTATTATTAGTTTATTACTTGTTATCATGTTTTTGTTAATTACGCAAAAAATAAACACAAAAAGTAAACCAAACGATCAAATGAACCAAGAATTATTAACTTTTCAAAACAATATTAGTCAAATGTTAAGACAAGATATACATCACTTTAGCGAAACGACTAATGATCGATTATATAAGATGGAGCATCATGTACATGAACAATTAAATAAAGGATTTCAAAGCAATGGTGTTGTCTTTCAAGAAGTAATGCATCAAATTAATCGATTACATGAATCTTCTGCCTATTTAGAAATGTTGAAAAATGATATTACATCACTGCACACTATTTTTAATGATAAAAAAACAAGAGGAATATATGGTGAAATAGAACTGTATACACTACTAGAGAGTGCATATGGCGAACAGTTTAAAAAACAATATAAGTTAAGCAATGGCTGTGTAGTAGATGCCGTGTTATATGGAAATGAAACATTAGGGATGATTCCTATTGATTCTAAGTTTCCATTAGAAAACTATAATCGATTACAAAATGCAACGTTGACGACCACTCAAAAACAACAACTTGCAAATGAATTTAAAAACGATTTAAAAAAACATATTCAAAGCATCTCTAGTAAATATATAATTACAGATGAAACAAGTCCTTTTGCTTATATGTTTATACCAGCAGAAGCAATCTTTTCTTATGTACATGCAAATCTAATTGAAATTATCCAATATTCTTATGAACAAAAAGTATATTTAGTTTCACCAACGACATTAATGGCTTATATTACAGCTATAAAAGCACTGTATTTAGACCAAAAGAAAAATGAGAAGATGCAAGACATTCAATTAGAATTAAGTAAATTATCGATTGAATTTGAACGTTTTCATAACCGCTATCAACTAGTGCAAAAGGATTATGAAAAAGTATATAAAGAAATGAATGCTGTATTAATTAGTGCGAATAAAATACAACAAAGATTTGAAAAAATAGAAGCTGTAGAATTAGAAGAGTAACCTCTTCTTTTTTTGTTGACAATAATCATCGTTGTGATATAGTTAAGTGTATTAATAGTTAAGTTACTTAATTATTAAGGAAGGAGATGCCATGTCAAATATAGTGGATGAGTATGGTGAATTATTATATCACTTTGGAAAAGCAGATCTACTTAGAAAATCAAAAAAACCTTTCAATTTATCTAAAAATGATGTAATCGTATTACGTTCGATTCATGTATTAGGAAATGGGCAACCAATTAAAATGAATCAAATAGCCAATCATTTTAATATTAGTCCTTCCGCTGTTTCACAGTTTATGCGTAAGTTTGAAAAACATGACTACATTCAACGCATCGTACAAGAAAATGATCGTAGAAGTGTATACATTAAATTAACAGATCTTGGTGAAAAAGAAACACAACGTGCTTTTACACACATTAATAAGAAGTTAATTCGATTTATTGAAGAAATAGGGGAGGAAGATGCGAAAACATTGTTGCGTATCTTAAAAAAATCGCCCTTGTATACTAGAAAAGAAGAGGAGGATACAACATGTTTAGATTAAAGAAATATTTTAAACCATTTATTATCAGTGTGCTATTAATTTTAGTATTACTATATTCACGTGCGCAGTTTGAACTGGCTTTACCAGATTACTTAAGTAAAATTGTAAGTAATGGAATTCAAGGTGGAGGAGTCGAAAGCAGCGTTCCAGATTTAATCAGTAAGGAATCCATGGAACAGGCTTTGTTATTTATGGATGAAGCAAGTCAAGAAGAGGTACTCTCACATTACGAATTAAAAGATAGTGATACTAGTTTTGACTATGTGATTAACCCCGATTTAGAAACGACTATTCCAGGTGTATATGAATTGCAAGAAGTGAGTCAAAAAGAGTTTGATTCATTAGAATCCAAATTTACACAACCATTAGTTATTGCTTCTAGCATTGAAGCAGCGATGAGTGGAGAAGGGGAAATAGATAGCCCAGAATTAGAAGAGATGCTTGCAAGTATACCAGCAGGAATGACATTTTTTGATGTCTATCCACACATGCCAGAATCACAAAAAGAAGAATTTGTATCGAAAATGAATGAAAGTTTTAGTGCATTAGGAGAATCCACACTAGTTATTGTGGCTGCTGATGCTGTGAAACAAGAATATGCCGCGATGGGAATTGATACGCAACAAATTCAAAACAACTATATTTATAATGCAGGAACCATGATGCTACTGATTTCCTTAGCAGGTGTGATTTGTGCAATCGCTGCAGGTTATTTTGCAAGTAAAGTAGCTGCTAATATTGCTCGTAAAATGCGTAGTGACCTATTCAAAAAAATTGAATCATTCTCAGTATATGAATTTAATCAATTTTCAACTGCTTCATTAATTACCCGTACAACAAATGATATTCAACAAATTCAAATGTCATTGATGATGATACTAAAAATAGTATTATATGCGCCAATTTTAGGTTTTGGAGCTGTTTTATTAGTATTGGATGCCGATGTCACAATGTTATATATTATCGTTGGTACAGTATTAGCGATGATGGTATTCATCATTATTATCATGATATTAGGAATGCCTAAGTTTAAAGTCATGCAAAAATTGACCGATAAATTAAATTTAGTAGGTCGTGAATCTTTAGGTGGAATGTTAGTTGTTCGTGCTTTTGGTAGAGAACATTATGAAGAAGAAAAATTTGAAAAAGCAAATCAAGATATTTTAAAAACAGGTTTATTTGTAGGACGGTTAATGTCATTATTAATGCCAGTTATTATGCTAGTAATGAATGTTTCCTCTTTATTAATTGTATGGGTAGGAGGACATCAAGTTGATGCGGGCAGCCTTCAAATTGGTGAAATGATGGCATTTATTCAATATGCAATGCAAATTATCATGGCGTTTATGATGATTGCTATGGTGACTATTTTTGTATCTAGAGGAAGTGTATCAGCCAAACGTTTCTGGGAAGTTATGGATACACCATTGACTATTCATGATCCCAAACAACCGATATCTTTCACAAATGAAGAAAAGGGACATATCACATTTAAAAATGTAAACTTTGCATATCCTAATGCAGAAGAAAATACATTATGTGATATTAGTTTTGAAAGTTTTGCAGGGCAAACAACAGCTATTATTGGTGGAACTGGATGTGGAAAATCAACTTTAATTAACTTAATTCCAAGGTTCTTTGATTGCACAAGTGGAAGCATTGAAATTAATGGAGTGGATATTACGAAAGTTACACAGCAAGAATTGCGTTCTAAAATTGGTTTAGTTCCACAAAAAGGGGTGTTATTCTCTGGGACGATTGAATCCAACATAAAATATAGCGATGAGCAAATGAATGATGAGCAAATGAAGTTGGCTGCTCAAGTTGCTCAAGCAACAGATTTCATTGAAGAAAAAAAGGAACACTATAATGAAAGCATTGCACAAGGAGGAAGTAATGTAAGCGGGGGGCAAAAACAAAGGTTATCGATTGCTAGAGCGATTGCCAAAAACCCTGAAATCTTTATTTTTGATGACAGTTTCTCGGCACTAGATTTTAAAACAGATGCTAAGTTAAGAGAGGCGTTAAATACTTTATGTAAGAAAACGAATAGTTCGATATTATTAGTTGGGCAGCGAGTTGCCTCTATTATGCATGCTGATCAAATAATCGTATTAGAAGAAGGTAAAATTGCAGGAAAAGGAACCCATGAACAATTAATGAAATCATGTGTTGTTTATCAAGAAATAGCTTATTCACAATTGAGTAAGGAGGAACTTGGACATGAGTAAAAATAAAACGATTAAAAGACAAGGTCCAATTGGCAATGGACCGGGTGGTAATAACTTAGGTGCACCAACTGAAAAAGCAAAAGATTTTAAAGGGACGATGAAAAAGCTAATTGCATATTTTGGCCCTTATAAGTGGTTAATCTTTTTAGCGATTATTTTCACGATTGGTGGTACATGTTTTGCAATTGTAGGTCCTAAGTTATTAGGAAATGCAACAACAGAATTAGCAAATGGATTACAAGAAAAAGCCATGGGTACAGGGGAAATTAATTTTTCTAAAATACTAGAAATAATGACTTTATTACTAGGGTTATATATAGTAAGTAGTATCTTTAGTTATCTACAAGGATTTATAATGGCTAAAGTATCACAAATTATTTCTTATCGTTTACGCGATGATCTATCAATCAAAATGAATGCTTTACCATTAAGTTACTATGATAAAACCACTCATGGAGATGTATTAAGTCGTATAACCAATGATGTCGATACGATTGCAACCTCATTACAACAATCCTTACCACAAGTATTAACAAGTATTGTTCAAGTAATTGGGATTGGTTATATGATGATTTCTATTTCGTGGGTTATGACAATCGTGGCTTGTATTGTTATTCCATTATCATTGATGTTAATTGTATTTGTAACGAAGCGTTCACAAAAACACTTTAGTGCACAACAAGAATCTTTAGCACTAGTAAATGGGCATATTGAAGAAATGTATGGAGGTCATATTATTATTAAAGCGTTCAATAGAGAAGAAAAAAGTGTTGCAACATTTGATCAATATAATGATGCCTTATTTGAATCAGCCTATAAGTCACAATACTTAAGTGGGCTAATGATGCCTTTATCGCAATTTGCTGGAAATATTGGTTATGTATTAGTTTGTTTAGTAGGAGGATACTTAGCTATTAATCCATCGTTCTCATTTTTTGGAATAGTTGTGACAGGAGTGGGAATTAGTATTGGAGATATTCAAGCTTTCATTCAATATGTAAGACAATTCAACCAACCGATTGCACAAGCTGCACAAGTGATGAATATGCTGCAAAGTACTGCTGCTGCAAGTGAACGTGTATTTGAATTTTTAGAAGAGCAAGAAGAAGTAAAAGAAACTAGCCAACCACAATCAGTAGAAAATGTAGCAGGAACAGTAACCTTTGAAAATGTTCATTTTGGTTATACAGAAGACAAAATTGTCATTAATGATTTCTCAATGCATGTAAAAGATGGTCAAAAAATTGCGATTGTTGGACCTACTGGTGCAGGGAAAACAACAATTGTTAAATTGTTAATGCGTTTCTATGAGTTAAATAGTGGAGCTATTTATGTTGGTGGTCATAATATCAAAGATTATTCGCGTAAAGACTTACGGTCTTTATTTGGTATGGTACTACAAGATACATGTTTATTTAGTGGAAGCATTATGGATAACTTACGTTATTCCAAATTAGATGCAACGGATGAAGAAGTGATTCATGCTGCAAAAGTTGCACACGTCGATCACTTTGTACGTACATTAGAAGAGGGATATCAAACACAATTAAATGAAGATTCTAGCAATGTATCATCTGGACAAAAGCAATTGTTGACAATTGCTAGAGCTTTCCTAGCCGATCCTAAAGTATTAATTTTAGATGAAGCAACAAGTAATATTGATACTCGTACGGAAGTATTAATTCAAGAAGGTATGGATGCCTTAATGAAAGGTAGAACCAGCTTTGTAATTGCTCATCGCTTATCTACGATTAAAAATGCAGATTTAATTATTGTATTAAAAGATGGAGACATTGTAGAAGTAGGAAACCATGTAGATTTATTAGAACGAAAAGGATTCTATGAATCATTATATAATTCACAATTTGATGAATGTGCAGATTAAAAAGAAGACGAGGTTAAAACCTCGTTTTTTTCTTGCACGACCAATATTTATTTGTATTTTATAGGCATTGTAGGTATACTGTATTTATGACTTTTAAATAAAGAAATAGAAAAAGAGGAAATTATGAAAAAATTAGCAGGAGCATTGCTAGTGGTATTATTATTCACTGGATGCAGTGCAAAAGAAGAAAAGTCAGAAAAAGTGACTTGTGAATTAACAATTCAAGAAGAAAGCTTTGAATTATTTTCAACTTATGAAGTCACATACACTGGCGAAATCGTTACGAGTGTACACACTATAGAAGAAATGACAATTGCTGATCAAGAAACGTTTGAAAGCACAGCAGAATTGTTGGAAAAAGCATATGGCGCGTTGGATGAATTAGAAGGGTATGATGCAGAATTTGAAATAGATGGAACATACTTAAAAGCCACTGTGTCTATTGACTATGAAGTATTAGATATGGATGCTATTTCTCAATTAGATGCCAATATTGAAAGTTTATTAAATGAAGACAAAAAAATTGAATTAGATACACTGCTAACAGCATATAAACAATTAGGGGCTCATTGCGATAACGAATAACCCTAACTGTGCATACACCACATTGTGGCGTATGCTTTTTTTTATGCTATAATAATGTCATGGATTTAAAGCAATTAAAAATAAGTGATAAGAAATTAGCAATACTTAATCAGATGCGAATTTATAGTGTACAAGATTTACTTGGCCACTATCCTTTTCGTTATGACCATAATGAAGAGTCTAAGGTAGAAGATTGGACAGGGAAACAAAAAGTGTGTTTTATGGGCATTATCGTTTCGCAAGCACGCGTCACTCGATATGGACATAAAAAAAGTGCGACTAAGTTTCAAGTGAATGTAGACGATCATATCTTAACGATTACTTTATTTAATCGTCCTTGGACAAGTGCCTTTGTGCAAGGAAAAAGCATTACAATAATGGGGCGTTATGAGGGGGGAGAGAAAGTGAGTTGTAGCTCTTATAGTTTTACTCCTATCGAACAGCATCTAGGATGGATTCCTGTGTATAATACGAAGCAAGGAATTACCAGTAAAGACTTGCAAAAATACATTACACGGGCGTTAAACGTATATGTAATGGAAGATATGATTCCCAGTGAATATCGAAATCGATATCGCCTAAGCAATAAACAGGTGGCACTAATAAATATTCATAATCCTAAAAGTGAAGCGCATTTAAAACAAAGTTTGCGCTATTTAAAATATGAAGAATTTTTAAAATTTCAACTGCAAATGCAAATTCGTAAACAAACAATGAATCAATTTGTAGGGAAATCTAAGTTGTTTTCTATGAATCAAGTGGAAATGTTAATCAAGCAATTACCGTTTGTTTTAACGGTTGGACAAAGAGAAGCTGTAGATGAAATTCTACAAGATTTATGTGCCCCTCAAACAATGTATCGTTTACTACAAGGCGATGTAGGGTGTGGTAAAACAATTGTAGCGAGCATTGCCATGTATGCAAGTGTATTAGCCAATCAACAATGTGCTATGATGGCGCCTACTGAAATATTAGCACGCCAACATTATTTGAATATGCAACAATTATTTGCGCCATTGAATATTCATGTTGCTTTATTGACATCAAGCAATAAAGCAAGTGAACGCAAACGTATTTTGCAACAATTGCAAGATCATGAAATCCATATCATTATTGGCACGCACTCTTTATTTCAAAGTAGTGTTCACTATGCCAATTTAGGGTTTGTCATCACAGATGAACAGCATCGTTTTGGAGTGCACCAACGTCGTCAATTATTAGAAAAAGGGAAAAGTGTAGATTTTTTATTCATGTCTGCTACCCCTATCCCTAGAACTTTAGCAGCCAGTTTATTCAATGATATGGATGTGAGTACAATTCAACAATTACCTACTGGTAGAAAAAGTATTGTGACACAATTTGTGAATGAAGATAGCATGCAATCTTTTATTTATGATATTTTACAACAAATTGATGAAGGCGTACAGATGTATGTAGTATGCCCGGCTATTCAAGAAAATGAAGACTATGCTATGCGGAATGTGAAACAACTCTATGCAGGAATGACGAAAGCATTACCTAAAAAATACCGTATTGCTTTATTGCATGGAAAAATGAGTGCACAAGAAAAAGAAGATGTTATGCAAAGTTTTAAACATCACGAATTTGATATTTTAATTACAACTACGGTTGTTGAAGTAGGAGTCGATGTAATAAATGCAAATATTATGGTTATTTATGATGCCCATCGCTTTGGGATGAGTCAATTACATCAATTAAGAGGGCGAGTAGGAAGAGGGAATCAACAAGGTTATTGTTATTTATTAAGCGGCACAAAAGATGAACAAGCAATTGAACGATTACAATTAGTGGCCTCTTGTAGTGATGGTTTTGAAATCGCAAAAGCAGATTTAAGTTTACGTGGAAGTGGCGATTTATTAGGTGTCAGACAAAGTGGATTACCTAGTTTTGTTGTGGCCGATGTTTTTAAAGATTTAGCTATTTTAGAAGTAGCTAGAGAAGATGCTAAACACTTATTACAGGCACAAATGCAGTATCCAAGTGTTGTCTCTTACTTACAAAGCGTACAGATGAATGAATATTTTGATTGATTTGTGCTATAATAGAAAAGAAATGAGGTTATTATGAAAGATATTTTTAGTTGGTTAGACAAAAAGAAAATTCCTTATAAAAATAAAGAAATTATTAAGCAAGCATGTATTCATACATCTTTCTTAAATGAACATAAACAAGAAAAGGGGGACAATGAACGTTTAGAATTCATGGGAGATGCCGTATTACAACTTTATTCAACAAATGTTTTATTCGCAAGAGATCCCATCTTAAGTGAAGGGGATATGACGCGCCTTCGTTCGCAACTAGTAAGAGAGGAAGCGTTAGCGTTATATGCAAGGCAATTAGGATGGCAGGAATTTATTTTATTAGGAGTGGGAGAAGAACGCAGTGGAGGAAGAAATCGTAACTCCTTGTTAGCTGATATGTTTGAAGCTTTAATTGGCGCATTATATATTGATTGTGGATATGATGTGATTGCTTCTATTTTAGATACTGTATTACTTGTTCATTTAGAAAAAAACCAAGATGAACTTGTGATTGATTATAAAACAAGATTACAAGAATATGTGCAAGCAGATCGAAGAAATACGATAGTATACCAGGTGATTGAAAGTAGTGGACCAAGTAATAATCCAACCTTTGTGGTCAGTGTAAGTGTAGATGAAATCATTTTAGGAACAGGTGATGGGCATTCTAAAAAGAAAGCAGAGCAAGCTGCTGCGAAAGATGCTTTTGAAAAATTAGTGAAATAGGAATTAGTCATTCTAATTCTTTTTTTAACCCAAAAAAGCAAAAGATGTGGAAAAAATAAACTAGGTTGTATGCTATAATAGGAAAAGAAATGAGTGATTAGATGCCAGTATATAGTGTAGCGAAAAAAATAAAAATGAATGAATTAGAATTAAATTATATGAAAGGGGCCAGTTTTATCACAACCCCTATTTTTCATAAAAATAGAGATTGTGTAGAAATGCATATCTTGTTAAAACAAGTATTGCCTTATACTGTTTTTCATGTGTTCAGTATGAAATTGATGCGGGTATTAAAGAGTGAGTTAATGCTAACAATGACTTGTGAAAATCAAAGTTTGGATGTAGTAGAAATCAACAAATACGTTAAACATATTTGTGAAAGCAATCATGATTTAACTATCTTTATGGAGGCTTTTCCAATCATTGTAGATGGTGTATTAAGTTATCGCTATGCAAATTTACCTCAAATTCAGCAAGCAAAAGCGAAAATGGATAGTTTGCAGGAACAATTGAAGCAATATGGAATTGTACTACCTATTCAAGTGAGTCAATTAGAAGTAAGTGAAGAAGTACAGGTTGTTAAAGCAATGGTAATGCCTGCCAGTCATGCACCTATTGAAGTGTACAAACAAGATAAGAAATCATTTACTAGAAAAAAAGTAGATGATTATACAATGACTAAAATGAGCGATTTGACAGAAGGTTTATATGATGTAAAGATAGAAGGTAAAGTATTCTTTAAAGAAAATAATGAAATGCGTAATGGGAAAATTAGGCAGACATTATATATTACTGATTATGATGAAGCGATTATGATTCAACGCTTTGAAAGAGGGAATTTGACTAAAGATGTATTAGATGAAATTAATAAAGGAGATTATATTGTTGCGTATGGTAGTGTAGAATACAACACCTATGTAAGAGATAATGTTTTTAAACCGATACAAATTGACAAAATAAAAGAAAGTCAAAGAATGGATTATGCAAAAGAAAAAAGAGTGGAATTACATACGCATACTAAATATTCAGAAATGGATGGATTATGTGATGTAAAAGAATATATTAAACAAGCTGCAGCATGGGGACATGATGCAATTGCTGTCACAGATCATTGTGTAGTACAAGCATATCCTTTTGCACAAGAAGAAGTAGCGAATATTAATCGCAATCGTGAAAAGCCATTTACGATGATTTATGGTGTGGAAATGAATATGGTGGACCCACATTTACAAATTGTACGTAATGTACAAAATCGCAATTTAGAAGAAACAGGCTATTGTGTATTCGATTTAGAGACAACAGGATTATCTTGTAAATATGATCACATTATTGAGTTTGGAGCACAGATTGTAGAAAATCGTACAGCGAGTGCTTCTAAACAAATGTTTTTTAATCCCCCTGTTACACTATCTAACTTTACGACAGAGTTAACAGGTATTAAAGAAAGTGATTTAGAATATGCACCACGAGTGGAAGACTGTATTGATGAACTATTAGAATTTATTGGTGACCGCGTATTAGTTGCACATAATGCTAGTTTTGATATAGCCTTTTTAAATGAATTATTAGTGAAAAATGGTAGAGAACCTCTAAGTAACCCAATCATTGATACCTTAGATTTATATCGTAGTATTCACGCTGAGAAAAAAGTAAGTAACTTAGGAGCAGTCGCTCGTTTCTATGGTATTAAATATGAACAAGGCGGTGCTCATAGAGCGGATTATGATGCCAATGTATTAGTAGATGTATTTTTACATATGTTAAATGAGATGCCTGAAATAAAGACTTTAGAGCAGCTTTCTAAACATTATGATGCTTCCTGTTTCACAAAAGTATTTCCAAGCCATGTAACCCTACTAGCAAAAAATGCAGCAGGGATGAAAGAAATATTCAAACTAGTTTCTTTAAGTCATATCGATTATTTATCGCCTAAAGGGAAGAGTGGGAATACAGTTGTTGCAGAGCCACGTATTACGCGAGCAGAAATAGATAAGTTAAGAGTAAATAATAATTTTTTAGTGGGAAGTAGTTGTCAAAATAATGAAGTGTTTGAAACAGCACAAACAAGAGGAGATGCACAATTAGCAAAAGTGATTTCTTATTATGATTACATTGAAATACAACCATTAGATTGTTATAGTAATCTCATTGCTAGAGGAGCGATTCCTGATGAGCAACGTCTAAAAGAAATGATTGTTACAATTATTAAACTTGCTAAGCAAGCGAATAAACTAATTGTGGCAACTGGGGATGTGCACTATAATGATCCAAAGCAAAAGCAATTACGTGATGTGTATATTTCAGCGCAAGCAGTAGGAGGATTTACTCATCCTTTATTCTTACGTAAAAATAATGGGAATCGATTACATACACAAGCCCCTAGTCAACATTTAAAAACAACAGATGAAATGTTGCAGGATTTCGCTTATTTAGGGGAAGAGGATGCCTATGCATTTGTAGTCACAAATACGAATAAAATAAAAGATCAAATTGAAGCGATGTATCCAGTAAAAGATAAGTTATATCCTCCTCATATTGATGGGTGTGCGCAAATGTTAAGCGATATTTGTTATCAAACAGCGCATAAAATATATGGAAAAGTATTGCCTACCATCGTAGAAAAAAGACTAAAAAAAGAATTAGATAGCATCATTGGGAATGGATTTGAGGTTGTTTACTATGTATCACACTTACTAGTTAAGAAGTCTTTAGATGATGGATACTTAGTTGGATCTCGTGGTTCAGTAGGGTCTAGTTTTGCAGCCACTATGTCTGAAATTACAGAAGTTAATCCACTAGCACCACATTATGTTTGCCCAAATTGTCAATACAGTGAATTTTTTGAAGATGGAAGTGTGGCTAGTGGCTATGATTTAAAAGATAAAAATTGCCCTCATTGTCAAACAATGATGAATGTAGATGGACAAGATATTCCTTTTGAAACTTTCTTAGGTTTTGAAGGGGATAAAGTACCAGATATTGATTTGAACTTCTCTGGTGATTATCAAGCTCGTGCCCATGCTTACACAAAAGAGGTATTTGGGGAAGAGTATGTGTTTCGAGCGGGAACCATCGGTACGGTAGCAGACAAAACAGCTTTTGGATACATTAAAGGATATTGCGAGGATCGTGAAATAGAAGATATGAGCAATGCGAAAACAATGTATTTAGCTAGTCAATGTGCAGGAGTCAAACGTGGAAGTGGACAACATCCAGGTGGAATTATTGTGATTCCAAATGATATGGATGTGCATGATTTTACCCCTATTCAATATCCTGCAAATGATGCAACAAGTGAATGGAAAACAACTCATTTTGATTTTCATCGTATTCATGATAATGTTTTAAAATTTGATATCTTAGGGCATGTAGATCCTACTGCAATGAAGATGTTAGAGCAATTGAGTGGCTTAGATGTACGTAAAATACCGATGAATGATGAAGCGACAATGGCTATTTTTTCTGGCGTTGATAGTTTACAAATCGATACGACTAAAAATACAGAAAAAACAGGAGCAGCAGGAATTCCTGAATTTGGAACTAGTTTTGTACGAGGTATGTTAGAACAAACAAAACCTACCACATTTGATGAATTATTAAAAATATCAGGTTTATCACATGGTACAGATGTATGGCTAAATAATGCAAAAGATTTAATCGATGCCAATATTTGTACCTTAAAAGAAGTTATTGGTTGTCGTGATGACATCATGGTGTATTTAATGCATAAAGGACTTGATCCTAAACTTGCCTTCACGATCATGGAGAGTGTTCGTAAAGGAAAAGGGCTACGCGATGAATGGGTTGCACCAATGAAAGAATGCGGAGTAGAAGATTACTATATTGAATCTTGTCGTAAGATTAAATATATGTTCCCCAAAGCACATGCAGTAGCCTATGTAATGATGGCTGTGCGTATCGCTTGGTTTAAGGTGCACAAACCAATTTATTATTATTGTATGTTTTTCTCTTTGCGTTGTGATGCTTATGATATTGACGCCATGATTAAAGGGGAAGGCGCAATGCGCGCTAAAATGTCAACAATTCAGGCGAAATTAAAAAGTTATGAAACAAAAAAAGATGTCACAAAAAAGGAACTAGATACTTTTTCTACCTTAGAAGTTGCATTAGAAATGAATTTACGAGGGTATAAGTTTAGTAACATCGACATTATGTACTCTGATGCTTTACAGTTTATGCCTGACCCTAGAGATCCAGAGCGCATAATCCCTCCTTTTACAAGCATTGATGGATTAGGAGAAAACGTTGCATTGAGTATCATTAGCGCACGTAAACAAGGGGCATTTATTTCAAAACAAGATTTATCAAATAGGACATCATTGAATGGCACAAATATTAAAAAATTAGAGGAATTAGGTGTATTAAACGATTTACAAGATGAAAATCAATTATCTCTATTCTAATAATCAAAGTGAAAGAGCACAATTATAAAATTGTGTTCTTTTTTATTCTGTTTTTATTTATCACATAAATAATGTTATAATATGAGATAAGATGGTACCAGAAAAGGAGGTACTGAGTCAAAAGGAGAACAGGATGAACCGAAGCGGATTATGTATTAAAATGTTACAAATTTTATATGGGAATTCAAAACCGATTTCACGGATCGAATTAGCAAAATTATTAGATACGAATGTTCGTAATATTGCTGAATTTAAAAAAGAATTAGAAATTGCAGGGTATCATATTTTATCAACAAGTGGTAAATATGGAGGCTATGTATTAGATGAAAAAAGCATCTTTCCTGCGCTAAACTTAGAAATAAAAGAAGTTGAGGCGGTCAATGAAGCATTGAATTATTTAGAAGTGAAACAAGATTTTCTTTCTTACGCAGATTTTAAACAAGCGATTGATAAAATGAAATCCACTACTAAAAATAGAAATGTAAGCAATGATACGATGTATTTAAATGCAGTCAATACGCACTATAGTGAGGAAACAAAGTTGATGATTCATACGATTCAATACGCAAAGGAAAAATCACAAACCATATCTTTTATGTATACTTCTTTGTCTAGCGAACAAACAAGAATTAGAAAGGTGCAGCCATACGCAATTATCATGAATGAAAGTGGGGCATACTTGTTAGGTTATGATATAAGTGAAAACAAGGAAAAGATGTATAAGATATTTAAGATTATCGAATCAAGAATGAGTGAAATCCATTTATTAGAACATAAATATAATAAAGATAAAGCATTTAAAATAGAAGATTATATAGGACAAAGTGGGTTATTTAAAGATTTACATGAAGTTAAAATGGAAGTGTATGGAAAACAAGCCATATGGCTAAATGAAAAACAATTAAATAATGTAATTGAAAAAACATATACGAAACAAAAACTTTATCTTCATTTTATGATGGAAGGAAAGTATCGTTTATTATCCTTTATTCTATCATTAGGAAGTGAGTGTAAAGTGTTGTATCCACAGTCTTTGCAAGTGGAAATTAAAAGTGAATTATTAAAAGCGTTGCAGCGATATTAAAAAAAGAGGACTAGGTCCTCTTAAGACTGACGATTATTAATGACTAATGCTAGTTTTCCAATAATTCTAAATTGGCTCATGTCTTCAATATAGATTGGTTCATAAGCTGGATTAGCAGGTTGTAAACAAATTTGTTTTGTTTGTTTATCTTGTGTAAAAATCTTACAAGTAGATTCTTCATTATTAATATGAAAACTACCTACATCGCCAACCCGCAATACATCCGCTTGCTCAAAGATTAATAAATCACGATCAAAGATGTGTTCATCAACCATGCTGTCTCCACTTGCATAATTAGCAAAATATTGTTTATTTGGTTTCAACATTGCTTTTGGTAAAGGAATATATTCTTCTACATAAGCATCTACATAGCCACCTATCCCACAAGATAAAGCGTCATAAACAGGTATCTCTAATACATGTTCATAAGTTGGGGTTTGAGGGGTTGTTGACCATCCCATTAAATAATCGGTATCTACTTGTAATAGTGAAGCAAGTAATTGAATTTTATTTTGTGGCACACTGCGTTCATTATTTTCTATTTTATTAATAGAAGAGCGAGATTTGTATCCTAATTCTTTTGCTAATTCATCTTGTGATAAACCTAGTTGTTCACGACGTTGTTTAATTTTGTCTCCAATTTGGCTCATGTAATTCCTCCATTTCTAACTCAATTATATCTTAAGTAGACAAAATGTCAACAAAGTGTTGACAAAACGTCAACAAAAGATTAGAATAATCGTGTAGACAAAACGTCAACATAGGAAAAGAGGGACCAAATATGAAAATACAAACAAAACGTACACTTAACTATAAAAACTGCTATATCCTATTTATTAGCTTTGTTGCCTGTCTTTCTTTAGTTGGAAATATGTGGCAAAATCATTTCTTTACCTCTGCAATTGATACGCAACAATCTATTATTGCAACTTACCAAAGTGAAAATACAACAGTTGTAGCAGATCATGTTGAGGATAATGAAGAATTACAAATAAATAAATAGAATATATGCTATAATAAATAAATTGAGAGGTATTTATTTATGTGGCATGTAAGTGATATTAAAAAATTTGAAAGATGCAATAAATTAATGTGGTTAAGTAAAAAACAACCTCAAAAATTTGTACCTTACATTTTTTTAAACGAAAATATATATGATCTAAGTAAACAATTATTGCGTATTTCTAATTATTTTGAAGGAAGTAGGAATGAAGGCAATGATGCGTTTTTTGCTCATGAACAAGCATATGATTCATTCATTAATGTAAGATTTGAATTTCATACATTACGTGTTAAAGTTCCTATTATGCTAAAGGGTGAGAAAGGGTATCGTATATATTTTTTATTTTCTTCCTGCCGACCTAAAGAAGGAGAGGCGCAATGCTTTGCTGATACTTTATGGGTATTAAATAATTTAGGTATTCATGTAGAAGATGTGTATGCCATTCATTTAGATGCCCAATATGTACGAAAAAAACAGCTAGATGTAGATGAATTATTAATAATAAATGATCATTTATTCAATGAAAAAAACCACAAAGGAAGAAGCATTGCTCATTTGATTCGTACTTTTTATAGAGATTGTACGCCCGTATTAAACAAGATGACTGAAACAATGAACTTAGAAGAAATCAATAAAAAAAGAACGAGTGTATGCACAAGAAGAAATAAGTGTAATTATTTTAATACTTGTTTTCAAATTGAAGAACAAGATACTTCTATTCTAAATTTGGTGTCTTGCTCAAGTAAGTTTCAAATGTATGAATCCGGTATTATGGATATTAAAGATGTGGATATTACAACCATTGAAGGAACTCGTCATCAACTAGCACAAATTATTGCTGCACAAAGCAATGAACTTGTTTTTGATACCTTTGCTGTTGAATCCTTTTTTAAAGATGTGACATATCCTATTTCTTACTTAGACTTTGAGTGGGAAGCCTATGCATACCCACCTTATGTGGGGATGAAACCATATGATGTTTTGACGTTTCAATACTCCCTTCATATTGAATCAAGTGAGCATACACTAGTTCATAAGGAATATTTGGGTAGAAGAGATTGTCGTGTTGAATTCATTGAACGCCTTATACAAGATGTTCCTAAACAAGGAAGTATTATGTGTTTTAATGTAGATGGTGCTGAGAAGTTACGTTTAACGCAGTTAGCAGACCAATTTCCTCAATATAAAACAGAGTTAAAACAAATATGGGAGCGAATGATTGATTTATCAATTCCGTTTAGTTCTGGGTTAATCTATGATAATAAAATGGCCGGTACTTACAACTTGAAAACATTAGTTTCTATTTTTACAGATTATAACTATGCCGATTTAGATATATCGCATGGGATGGATGCTGTAAAAGCATATCGTATGATGGATGAAGCAACTGAAGAGCAGGAATGGGAGCTTAAACAATTGTTAGCGTATTGTGCAATGGATACTTATGCAGAGTATTTGATTTATCACTTTATTTTAAATGAAATACAAAAAGAATATAAACAATTTAGGAGGTGAAATTATGCCAAACATTATTACTCATGATTTATTTTGTCAAGAAGTCTTTAAAAATCTACCCCAGACATATACAATTTTAAACAATCGACAAGCCTATCGAATAGGAAGTAATGGACCTGATTTCTTGTTTTTTCATAAATTATTCAAGAAAGGGGAATCCAAGATTGCGAAAATAGGTGTCCAACTACATGATGATTACATTCATGAATTTTATGAAACAGCTATTTTAACTTGTGCAAAAGAAGAGACATTTCTTAAGTCTTGTATGATTTCATATTTAATTGGTCACTATTTACATTGGCAATTAGATTCTGTTATGCACCCTTATGTTTTTTACCACACAGGTTTCTCTAAGAAAGAATATAAATATAATCATTATCGTTTTGAATCCATGATGGATACTATGTTACTTAGGCATTTTAATCAACAAAGTACAAAGCAATTTAAGACGTATCAAGTATGTGCTCATAATGATTTAATCATTGATAGTATTACGAAAATTTATATACCAAGTGTACAAGCTAGCCTACAGCAAAAAATCACACGAGAGGACATTAAACGTGCGTTACACGACTGGCAACAAGTACAAAAACTATTATATGACCCTTACATGGTTAAATATAAATTAGCAAAAATAGTAGAGAAGACAATTGCTAAGCCATGGTTAGTAACAGGAAATGTAGTAACAACAAAAATCGATACTAAACATGATATATTAAATTTAAATGGACAAACATGGTATCACCCTGTTACCAAGGAAGCCAGTCAAGAAGGGGTATTAGAATTGTTTGAAAAGGCGAAGCAAAGGGCATTAAAGGGCATCCCTATTTTAATGCACTGCATTAAAATAAATGATGCCAGTGCATTCTTACGTATCTTAAACCACGCTACTTATACAACTGGATTAGAAGCGCATAGAAAAATGCTTTATGAAGATATCATTTATAAATAATATCTTTGCTTGACCAGATAGAGCCTAATTAATAAATAAGTAATTTACCAAAATAAGGATGAATGAAGTTAATTTTCAGAATAAAATAATAGATAGTGTGGAGATCAGTTTTATCTAACCATCAAAACTAGCATACAATAAAAAAGAGGGTTTGCCATTCATGTAGCAAGCCCTTACATTTTGATTATAACATAAATAAACTTTATTAAAAGACTTATTTTTTAAACCTACAAGGCGTACAATAAATGTAAGCAGAGGAGGTACTGATTATGAAAGTACAAATTTATGGAAAAAATATTACAGTTAGTGCAGGAATCCAAGAAAAAGTAGAAAGTAAATTAAAAGTTTTAGATAAATATATAATTATTGGTGATGATGTCATAGCCAATGTAGTAGTAAGAGTATACCATCCAAAAGGACAAAAAATTGAGGTCACAATCCCAACTAAATTAGCATTATTAAGAGCAGAAGTTACACACGATGATTTATATGCAGCAATTGATTTAGTTATTGATAAATTAGAAGATCAAATTCGTAGACAAAAAACAAGGTTATCACGTAAAGGAAAAGAAGGGTTATCAACTATCTTTATGGAAGAGGAAGCAAAAGAAGAGGAAGAACAAGTTGTACGTACAAAAACGATTGTTCCAGAAGAAATGGATTTAGAAGAAGCAATCATGAGAATGGAAATGATTGGACATGCATTCTTTATTTATACGGATGAGGATACTAAAGAGATTGCAGTGGTGTATAAACGCACAGATACAGGATATGGATGTATCGAAACAAGTGGTGCATAACAATAATATAAGCCTAAAACTCAATGTTTTAGGCTTTTTTATAGATAAATTATGATTTTAGAAATGATTATGACAACTTCAATACAAGTGATTCAATATAATTCTAATTACGAATAGTGCCTTATGACTTATTAATAAAAAAGCTGTATAAACAACCTTTTTAAATTAATCCCATTGCCACTTCTACAATATAAGCAACAATGACAACTAAAGCAGAAATGATGAATCCATGAATCATTGGATTGAATCCAGATTTTTTCATTTCCATGAAACTAGTATTTAACCCTATAGCCGCTAAAGCAGCAACCATTAAAAACTTAGATATTGTTTTTAGAGCTTCGGCAAGTGGTAGCGGAATCAATCCTATACTATTTAAAATAGACATTCCTAAAAACGCTAAAATAAAGTAAGGGAATAAGGAAGTCAATTCTACTTTTGGTTTATCATTTCCAATATGATTTTTGTGTTTGATGGAAGCGTTAATTAATGAGAATACGATGACAGTTGGAATAATGGATAATGTGCGTGTTAATTTTACCATTGTGGCAAAATCACCAGCTTGTTCTGAGAAAGCATAGCCAGCCGCTACCACACTACTGGTATCATTAACGGCAGTACCCGTCCATAAACCATAAGCCACATCGCTTAACCCCAGTGCAACACCAGCAATTGGAAAGGCAACAATCATAAACATGTCAAATAAGAAGGTAGCTGACATAGCATAAGCGATATCTTTATCTTCTGCATCAATAACAGGTGCCATAGCAGCTATTGCTGAGCCTCCACAAATCCCTGTTCCGGCGGAAATCATATTTGATAACTTCCAATCTAAACCTAACCATTTTCCAATAAAATAGCCGCCACCAAAACAAGTTAATAAAGTAAAAAACATGACGATTAAAGACATTTTACCTACATTTAAAATTGTTGAAATACTAAGTGATGCACCTAGTAAAATAATAGCAAAACGTAATAATTTTTTAGAAGTGAATCGAACACCAGGAATAGTTAATCTAGGGACAAAGCCAAAATGATTTAATACAATTCCAATAAATAGGGCGATGACACTACCTCCGATCATATGAATAGGTAGTAATTGTTCAATCCAAGTAGCTAATAATGCAATGATGCAGGCTAGTGCAACACCAGGTAATAAAGCATATAATTTTTTCATAATAAATCTCCTCAATGAGTATTGTATCATACATTAATTATAAGTTATAATTATAATAACTTATAATTAATTATTATTTGTTATGGAGGAGTTATGATTGATACTAAATTGATTACATTTATTGAAGTGGTTAAGCATAAAAGTTATACGAAAGCTGCACAAGCTTTACATTTAAGTCAACCTGCTATTTCACAACATATGAAAGCATTGGAAAATTATTATGGATATAAATTAATTGAACATAATAATAAAATATTTCAACTAACAAAACAAGGTGTACAAGTGTATCAGTACGCTAATTTACTGTTACAAAATGATCATTTATTTGAATTAAAATTAAAAAATAGTAAACAAACATTATGTATTGGAGCGACGTTATCGATTGCTGATTACTATTTACAAGATATGTTTACAAGCGATTTATTTCAAAAATACCAACTACAAGTACAAGTGTATAATACGGAACAATTATTAGAAAATTTACAAGAGGGCAGTTTACATTGTGCTTTTATTGAAGGAGAATTTAATCAAAACATTTATGATTCGCACTTGTTTTTAGAAGAAGATATGTGTGCATTTGTCACACCTGATCACCCTTTATTAAAACAAAGATGCCAAATAAATGACTTACTTGATTATCCATTATTAATAAGAGAAGAAGGTTCTGGTACACGTAAAATATTGCAACGGCATCTAGAACTGTATAATATTGATATCACGCAATTTGTACAATACTATGAAATGGGAAGTATAAAACTCATTAAGCAACTATTAAAAAATGAAAATGCAATCAGTTTTATGTATCAAAATACAGTAGAAAAACACGATGGATTGGTAAAGTTATCGATTCAACATTTTAGCATTAAACATGCCATGCATTTTATCTATTTAAAAAACAGTATTCAACAAGAACGTTATGTACGTTTATTTAAACAAATGAAAGGAGAATAAAATGTATTTGATTAACCAACCAAGTAGAGATCAAAAATTTATATTGAGTATAGCAGTTTATGAAGCGAAGCAAGCCAAAGGAATTGTGCAAATTATTCATGGAATGGCTGAATATAAAGAACGATACATTCCCTTTATGGAAGCATTAAATGAAGCTGGCTTTACTTGTGTCATTCATGATCATAGGGGGCATGGTGATAGTTTAGGCGCATCAAAAATATTTGGCCATTATGAAAATGGAGAGAAATATGCCATTGTAGAGGATGTACAAGTGGTAAGAGAGGTGATACGTGAGCAAGTTTCAAGTGTCTTGCCATTATATGTGTTTGCGCATAGTATGGGTACCTTAGTAGCCAGAATGGATTTAAAACAACATGATAATCAAATTGAAAAGTTAATCTTATGTGGGCCACCTACTCAAAATAGTTTAGCTAGAATGGGGGTATGGATGAGTCAACTATTGTGGAAATTAAAAGGCGGCAGTTATACAAGCAGATTATTGCATACATTGATTTTTGCAAACTACAATAAAAAATTTAATAATCCATATGGATTAGACTGGTTAAGTAGTGATCCTAAGCAAGTAGAGTTATATGCCAAACATCCTAAAGCAGGATTCCTATTTAAAGTAGATGGTTTTGTAAGTCTAATTAGTATGATGCAAGCATGTTATCAAAAAGATTATCAGGTGACACAACCAAATTTATATATATGGATGATGGCAGGAAGTGAAGACCCAGTTATTCAATCGATTCAAAAATTTATGAATACAAAGCTTTTTTTGAATCAACAAGGCTATCAAAATATAAAAACAACTTTATATACAGGTTTAAGACATGAATTGATACACGAAGTAAAAAGAAAGGAAATAATTAATCAAATTATTACATTTCTTTCAGAAAAAAGTGTATAATTTTAACATGCAAAAAGTGAGGGACAATAGATGGAAAAAATACAATTAGATGATTTCACAAAATTTTCATTTTTAAGTCAATTAAAGATGAATAATAATAAGGAATGTGTGTATGTAGAAACAAAAGCAAATGTAGAAAACAATAGTTATGACAGTCGTTTAGTTTTTTTGAAAGATGGAAAAGTGACACCATTAACGAATGGCAATAAAGAAAGTAACTTTGTGTTCTTAAATGATGATACGGTTTTATTTAAAAGCATACGGGATGAGAAAGATACGCAAACCATTAAAAATGGAGAAGAACTGAGTGTGTTCTATTCCATTTCATTACGTGGAGGAGAAGCGAGTGAATTTTGCCGCATTCCTTTACAAGTCAGTGATTATAAAGTGTTAAATGAAGACCAGTTAGTATTAAATGTAAGTTATGATTTACGCTATTCTTCTATGTATGAATTAGAAGATAAAGCAGCTATTTTAAAAGAAAAAAAGGATGGATTGGATTATGAAGAATTCACAAAAATACCATTTTATTTTAATGGTGTAGGGTATTTAGGTGAAAAAATTCAAAAATTATTTATCTATACCGTTAGTACTAATGAATTAATTGCGATAAGTGATAATAGTGTAAGTGTAGGTGATGTTACAGTATCAGAGCAAAGGGATAAAGTGTTATATACGGCTAGATATAATGTCAAAAGACCAACTTTAAAAACTGGTTTATATGAATATGAAGTAAAAACACAAATAACGACGACATTGATTGAAGAAAAAGAATACGCATTATCACAAGCGTTTTATTTTAATAACCAAATTTTATTCATTGGTAATAAAGAGGTAAAACACGGGAACAATGAAAATGGACGCTTCTTTTTACTGAATCCACAAACAAAAGAGATTACTTTATTTTATGATTACCCATATAGTGCTTATAATAGCGTGGGTAGTGATGTGCGCTTTGGTGGAGGCCAAAGTGCAAAAGTAGTAAATGACACTTTATATTTTGTTTCGACGGTAGAGGAGCATGCCCATTTATACACTTTAAATGCAGCAGGTGAATTACAATTAGAAATTGAAATGAATGGAAGTGTAGACTGCTTTGATGTAGTAGATGATGTCATTTTATTCGTGGGATTACAAGGTGTTGCTTTGCAAGAAGTATACTGTGCAGACAGTACTATTTTAGCGCTAACGCATCATAATGATACATTAGATACAAAATATGTAGCCAAATGTAATGAAGTTTTATTTGAGAATGATGGTATTCCATTTAAAGGTTGGGTATTATTGCCTGAAAACTATGATTCTAGTAAATCATACCCTGCAATTTTAGATATTCATGGAGGACCTAAAACCGTATATGGTAGTGTGTACTATCATGAAATGCAGTATTGGGCAAATTTAGGATACATTGTATTTTTTACTAATCCTAGAGGAAGCGATGGTAGAGGGAATGACTTTATGGATATTTTTGGTCAATATGGAAGTATTGATTACAGTGATTTAATGAAATTTACAGATGTAGTATTACAACAGTATGCAATTGATGTAAATCGAGTAGGTGTGACTGGTGGGAGTTATGGTGGATTTATGACAAACTGGATTGTTTCGCACACAAACCGTTTTAAATGTGCAGCTAGTCAGCGTAGTATTAGTAACTGGGTGTCATTTTATGGAACAAGTGATATTGGATTCCATTTTGCACAAGACCAGATTAGAGGAAATATTTTTGATTCAGTCGAAAAACTATGGGATCATTCACCATTAAAATACGTGAAGAATGTACAGACCCCAACGCTAATGATTCATAGTGATGAAGACTTTAGATGTCCTTTAGAACAAGGATTACAGTTTTATACTGCATTAGTTGATTTAGGTGTAGAAAGTAAATTTGTGATGTTTAAAAAAGAGAATCATGAATTAAGTCGTGGTGGGTTACCATTACATAGAATAAAAAGATTACAAGAAATTACGAACTGGATGGAAAACTATTTAAAGTAGAAAGAGGTTTTTATGATACAAGTCAGAGAAGAAATCAAACAATTATTACAGGAAGTAACAAGAGTTAGAAGGGCATTACATCAAATTCCTGAAGTAGGTTTAGACACCGTTAAAACAAAAGCATATATAATAGAATATTTAAAAAATTATCCTTGCTTTATAATTCAAGAGGGTTATGCTGAAAATGGATTAGTCGCTCACTTGCATGTGAATGATGAAATGAATAGCATTGGATTTCGATGCGATATGGATGCTTTACCTATTTTAGAAGAGAACGAAGTTGACTTTATTTCGACTCATGTTGGAAAGTCGCATGCTTGTGGACATGATGGACATATGGCAATTGTCCTTGGTTTAGCTGCCTTTTTAAGTGATAATAAACATAAATTAACTAAAAATATTACACTCATCTTTCAACCAGCTGAAGAAGGTCCAGGTGGGGCACAAATAATGATTGAAGAAGGATTGTTTAAAAATTATCCGATGGAAGTTATAATTGGTACCCATTTAATGGCCGATGTTGAAGGTGGAAAAATAGCTTGTTGTGCAGGTCCGATTATGGCACGCAATGGTGAATTTGAAGTGGATGTATATGGAATGAGTGCACATGGGGCGCAAGCCTATGAAGGAAAAGATGCCATTGTAGCAGCCAGTGCATTAATCCAACAATTTCAAAGCATAGTTTCTAGGAGCATTGATCCATTGAAATCAACCGTTATTAGCGTTGGTAAATTAAATGGTGGACAAGCTAGAAATCAAATATGTGATCATATGCATATGTTAGGTACGATTCGTTCTTTCCATGATGATAGTTTTGATTTAATGAAACAACGTATGCATGAAGTGGCGCAAGGTGTGAGTTTATCATATGGTGTAAAAGTAGAGTTGCACATTGAAGATTATTATTATGCAGTAGAAAATGACGCAAACTTAGATCGAATGTTACAAGAAGTACTACAAGATGATTATGTTGTGCAAGTACCTAAGATGACAGCTGAAGACTTTTCATTTTACCAAAAACAGGTACCTGGTTTATTTTATTTTACAGGGGTGGGGGATGTTATGCACAAGGTAAATATTCATAACTGTAAATTTAATTTTGATGAAAAACATTTATTAAATGCGATTGAAACACATGCACGCTTATTAACTAAGTTAGGTGCATATCATGATTGATATACATAGTCACATCTTATGGAATATTGATGATGGACCTACTAGTGTATCGCAAAGCTTAGATATGATTCGTTTAGCGATACAAGATGGCGTGACATGTATATGTGCGACACCGCATATTAAAGAGCCTCATTTTTTTCAAACAAGAGAAAAATTAGAAACTAGTTTTCAGGTTTTATGTGAACAAGTTAAACTACACAACATGGATATTAAACTTGTGTTGGGAGCAGAAAATTATGTAGGCGCACATTCTATTCACAAATTAGAGAAGCAAGAATTTATGACATATGGGAATACATCGTATATGCTCATTGAGTTTGCTTGGACAATTAATAGTTATGATCATTTAGATACCTATATTGAAATGATTATACAGGCGGGATACACACCTATCATTGCGCATCCCGAACGATATGAATGGGTAGAGAAAGATTATGGACTCATTCATAAATGGCGTGCTATGGGAGCTTTAATGCAGATTAATCGTACTAGTTTAATCGGTAGTGAACGGGTTTCTTTTGCACAGCGTTTAGCTTTTAAAATGTTGGATGACAATAGTGTAGATTTTATTGCAAGTGATGCACACCATTGCTTTGCCCCTCGTTATATTAAATTGAGTGATGTATATCATTTAATTAAAGAAAGATATGGCGTGCAAAAAGCGGAGTATTATTTTGTAGAACAGCCTAATAAATTAATTGAAAAGAAGAGAGATAAATAATGTGTTCCACTTTGTTGGACAATGAATTAACATGTTCAGGAATGGTTTCTATACTGCATAGGAGTCATTCTTTTTTTGTCATAGTTCTTTGAGAAGTATCCTACATACTTTTCTTTAAAATGATTACTTTATATAATAATAAGTTTTATTGTATCCTTATGATTTTCAGTATCAAATCTATATTGTTTTGGAGTCATTCCATATAAAAACGAACCTCCTAATCATTGGGTGTCCAACTTTTGGGGTTCGCTTCAAAATTATTGTATTATACTAGTTTAAATATAATTGGAATGGGTACAATTTATATTATTCTTTTGTCCCAATGGCAACAATATATGTATTGCCTTCTTCTACATCCATTCCTGGTTTCAATGTCGAATTTTCTTTATCGTATTTTCCGCTTTCAAAAGCAGAGTTTTGAATGAATTGCACATTAATAACTGGTAGGTAAGTAGAAATATAATTATTGACTGCTTCTTTTGCTTCTTCGTAAGAATCAGTATCAAGGAATAAGTTTTCAAAGCTTGGATCGACTACATAAGCGCTTTGTGCATCGCTTTTTACTTCTTTACATACTTCATTACTTTTTTTAGTAGAATTTGGATACCCATAATATCCACATACTTTTACTGTATCTCCATTTACAGTGTTTAAAGCAACGGAGTCTACATTAGAACCACCAGAGCCACTTGTAATTAAGACATCATTAATATAGATATTCCACATGTATTGAACAGGTCCAAATAAGAATGATTTATCAAATAATAATTTACCAGTGACACTGACTCCACCCGCCGTCATGGTTTTTGTATCGGATGCAGCAACTGTTTTATCAGCATCTGGATAAGATGTGAAGTTTAAGTTTAATAAATTATTTTTTAATGTGATTGTAAGATCACTTAAAGATTCTAAATCATCAGCTTCTACTGTTTGTAAAGTATCGAATTTTTTGTTGATTAAGGCATCTACCATGTACTGCTCATTACCTTCTGTTGCAGTGGATAAAGGGAATAAACCTAAAATGTGAGAAATATTTACTACACCACTTGGTCTTGCAATTTCAGTTGCTCCATATTTACCAGTTAAGTCAGCTAACATAGCACTTACAATAGTCCCCTCTACATTAGCCCAAATTTTATCGTTATCTAAATAAGTATTCATACCTGCAATGGCTTTATCATAACCAGCCCAGCATGCGACTGTAAAGTTACTTGTATAACCAACCATCCATTTATCTTTACCGGCTCCTACTGGAATTCCATATTGAGTAGCTTCTTCTTGGTAATCAGTTGTTCCTGATTTACCATAGACTGGGAAGTTTGTCGCTAATGTGTTGACAAGTGTTTGATACGATTGATTTTCTACTGCATCCTTTAATAGAATAGATGTTAAGTAAGCTGTCTCTTCTGAGAATACTTTTATTTTTTCACTTTGTGCAACGTAATCATCGCGTTTCTCTTCCGTTGATAAGAATTCAATTTTAGTCACTGCATAAGGTTCTTGATAATATCCTTTATTGGCAAATACTTGATAAGCACCTGCTAATTGTAGTGGACTTGCTGTAAACTCAGCTCCTCCAATTGATACCGAACCACTTACTGAATCATAATCCTCTAATAGTCCCATACTATGCATAATTTTCATATATTCAGGTTGGCCAATGGTGTCAATGACACGCAAGAATGTTGTATAAGAAGGAATGTTTAACGATAATCCAATCGCTTCTTTTAATGTAACATCTCCTCTAAAACTACGGTCGGCGTTGTACATTGTACCACCATCACTTGTATAGTTATCAACGGGTCCATCTTCAATTACCGTTTCTGTTGAATACCCCAGGTATTCAAATGCATAAGCATAACTTGTTAATGGTTTGGAAGTGGAACCGACTTGATGGACATCTCCATATGCACGGTTAATGCGGGTGTTGTCATCTGAGCTATAGCCACGTCCTCCACCTAATGCATAGATTTCACCTGTTTGATTATTAATAGCTGAAAATCCAGTTTGGAATAAGTCATCTGGGAAACTAACCCCTTCACCATTCATTAAAGAATCGGCTAATTCTTGAGCACCACGATCCATTGTTGTATAAATTCGCATAGGAACTTCCATTGGATTTTCTCCCGTTACTGCAATTGTTTCTTCTACAACATAATCAATAAAACTTTGATATTGTTGTGTTTCAAATACTTGCGCCCCGGCTAATTGTTTACTTAAATCTACACTAACGGCTAAGTCATGTTCTTCTTGCGTGATGTATCCATGATAAAGCATTAAATTTAAAATAACATTTCTACGTTCAACTGCGTATTCATAATTTCCATTGTAGGCATTATAACTTGCAGGTGCATTTACCACTCCTGCTAAATAAGCAGCTTCGCTCAATGTCAGAGCAGTAGCATCTTTACCAAAGTAGTATTCAGCCCCTTTTTGAATTCCTCTTGCCGAATAACCGAAGTTAATTTTGTTTAAATAATTTTCAATGATTTCTTCTTTTGTTTGTAAATTTTCAATTTCCATTGATTTAAAGACTTCTACAACTTTTTGTTCTAATTTTACTTGGATGGAATCATCTAGTGAAGAAGTTTCGTGGAAATAAGCAACATCGACTAACTGCATCGTTAAAGTAGAACCACCTTGTACGATACCAGAAGCTTGGATATTAGCTAATCCCGAACTAATGAACCGAGGTAAGTCAAATCCACTATGTTGAAAGAAACGTGAATCTTCAGCAGCGATAAAAGCATCGATTACCACTTGTGGCAAATCATTATATTCAACGTTTTCACGCACTCCACTATCAATCGATAAGGTTGTGATTTCTTCTCCATTACGATCGTATAGAACGGTTGATTGTTCACTTGCTAAACCATCTATACCAGTTGGTAAAGTTGACTTATCAAGGATATTTTGAACTAATACAAAGGCCGTTACACTTCCTATCATGGCAATACACAAATAAATAATACAAATCGTATTAATAATTTTTCTTCTCTTTGCTTTTTTGTTTTGTGCAGATAAAACAGTTTTTTCTGCTGCTTTTGCTTTTGCCTCTACACTATTTTTTTTCTTAAATAAATTCTTCATAATATTCCTCCTAGAAATATACCGTATCCACGATATCTAAATATTTTAAACGTGGTGTAAACCCTTCTGCGATTAAATGTGCAAATTGATTGATTTCTTTATATGTTAAAGATTTTTTATCATCTTTCTCATAAGCGTGAATGACATCGTTCGCATCGATTAAATACGTTTCATTATAAGCATTAAAACGAATGATTACAAAAGCGATTCCTCCTTGTTCAATTACACCTTTCAAATGTTTAATTTGATGAGGGTGGATATTTTGAAACGTAAAGGAAGCTTTTGATTTTGTTTCTTTTGCTTCAAAATCAATGTATTTACCTCGATAGACACCGTTATAGTCAGTTGTACTAGGTACTTGATAATAGGCCTCAGATATCTTTGCATGCTTACGGCTTGGATAGTCCACTTTCACAATTTGAATAGGAGTTGGTTTCTTATAAATTAAACCGCGTCCGATACTATTATAAAAAGTATTGCTATCATTTAAATCTTTTTCCAAATTCATTCCTCTAGCATAATTTAAACTAGAAGAAATTTGGGTTTTCTTTTTATTTGGATAATTAATCATTCTTATCACCTACCTGTTATTATAACTAATTTTATTAATATTTTCCACTAACTTTATAAAAAGAAAGATTTACTCTTTCTTTTTTTGTGGAATTTGGTAAAATGTGTTTATTGAGTGAGGAAATTGTATGGAAAAAAGGTTCGAATTAAATGTAAATCAAATATTAAATAAAGAATTCCATGTCGATATCAAAGGGTACAATGCCCATGAAGTAGATAAGTTTTTAGATTTAGTTATTTCTGATTATCAAAAATATGATGAAGTGTTACAAGTGCTAACAAATACGATTAAGCAATATGAGACAGAAAATGCAAATTTACGTAATCAAGTACAAGCGTTAGCTGTACAAAATGAAAGTGTAAAACAAACCACTCAACAAGTGGATCAATTAGATGTATTAAAAAGGTTATCTAATTTGGAACAGGAAGTATTTAAAAACAAGTAATCGTAGGACAATCGCTGGCTATTGTAGTTAGAGGAAAGTCCATGCTCGCACAGTCTGTGATGACTGTAGTGTTTGTGCTAGACGAAAAAATAAGTCTAGGTAGTATTAACTAACGGCTGATTAACTCCTAAGGGCAACTAAGGAGAGCATCTTTAAAAGTGCCACAGAGACGAGCTATTCTAGAAATAGAATAGGTGGAACGGGTAAACCCCACAAGCGAGAAACCCAAATTTGGTAGGGGAACTTTTGAAAGTGAAACGAAACTGGATAAAGACGCAATTTGCGTAGATAAATGATTGTCACTTCCTTATAGGAAGTACAGAACATGGCTTATATACTATTACTTTTTAAAAGATGGAGCAATTCATCTTTTTTTTTTAATGAGTTGACAACGATATAGAACGTGCTATCATTTAAGTATTGAAAGAATTTGATGTGAGGATAATTATGGGACAATACCAACAACAAGCAAAAATATTTAAAGCGTTATGTGATCCTAAACGGCTAGCTATTTTAGCCTTATTACGTAAAGGAGAGCGCTGTGCTTGTCATATTAAAGACGAAACAGGCATTGCACAATCAGCCCTGTCTTACCATATGAAAATATTGTGTGAATCTAAAATTGTCATTGCTAGACAAGATGGAAAATGGATTAACTATCGCATTAGTCAAACGGGAAGTGATGCGGCCAAAGCATTATTAGGAGAAATTACAGCATTTGATGAGTCAAACTGCGGTTGTCATAGTGAATAAAGGGATCATTCCCTTTTTTATTTGAAAGGAAAGGGGTAAAAATGAAAACAATTAATATTGGTATCGTAGCACATGTAGATGCTGGAAAAACAACTTTATCTGAAAGTTTATTATATGAAGCAAAAGCGATTCGTAGTTTAGGAAGAGTCGATCATAAAGATTCTTTTTTAGATTTCGATGTGCAAGAGCGAAGTCGAGGTATTACAATTTTTGCGAAACAGGCAATTTTCGAATGGGAAGATTGCCAATTTACTTTATTAGATACACCAGGACATGTTGACTTTTCTTTGGAAATGGAAAAAACATTACAAGTATTAGATGCAGCTATTTTATTGATTAGTGGGTTAGATAAAGTGCAGGCACATACCGAAACTATTTTTAAATTACTACAATATTATAAAATACCTACCTATATATTTGTGAATAAAATGGATATTAGTTATTATACAAAAGAAGAAATGATGCAAGATATTCAAAAGAAACTAAGTGCACACTGCATTGATTTTAGTGTACTTGAAACAGCCTACGAGAGTATTGCTTATTGTAACGAAGAAATGCTTGATGATTATATGCAAAACGGAATCATAGAAAAAATACAAATCCAAAATGCAATTGCCCAACAACAAGTTTTTCCAGTTTTATTTGGAAGTGCTTTAAAAAGAAAAAATTGTGATGCATTATTAGCAGCAATGTATACTTATCATATTCCTAAAGACTACCCACAAACATGTAGTGCAAAAGTATTCAAGGTGACAAGAGACGAGGGGGTGCGCTTAGTCCACGTACTTGTAACAGGTGGTTGTTTGCGTGTAAAACAACAAATAGGACCTTCTAAAATAGACCAAATTCGGTTTTATTCAGGCACTAAATATAAACGCGCAGACAGTGCTTACGCAGGACAAATCTGTTGTATAAAAGGACTAGATCATCTCTTGAGTGGGGAACATATTGGCAGTGATAGTCAATATGTTCCGCAATTAGTATCTTTTATGGATTATGAAGTACAAATTTTAGATGATACGAATCCCGTTGTATTATTCCAATATTTAAAACAAATGGAAGATGAAGAGCCACAATTACAAGTGAAAATGAAAAATCAAGTTATCACGATGCAATTAATGGGTGCAATACAAATTGAAGTATTAAAAAAACAAGTAGAACAACGTTTTCAAGTGCGTATGCAATTCAATGAAGGACAAGTTATTTATAAGGAAACCATTATAAATGAAGTAGAGGGAGTCGGGCATTATGAACCCATTGGACATTATGCCGAAGTGCATGTATTATTGACGCCTTTACCTCGAAATAGCGGTATGCAATATGAAAATGAGTGTGTAGAAGGGCTTTCTAAGATAGAACAACAACAAATTATGCAATATATGCAAAGTAAAGAACATTATGGAAGGCTGGTAAAAGGTGTATTATGTGATGTGAAAATTACACTGTTAGGCGGGAAGTCACATTTAAAGCATACGCAGCCAATGGATTTGAAAGAAGCTTGTCAAAGGGCAATTAATCAAGGGTTAATGAAATGTGAATCACAATTATTAGAACCCTACTATCAATTTCGAATCGAAACAGAATGTGATTATGTAAGTACAATTATATACGATTTAGATACGATGCAAGCAACTTATTCAGTTGATTATAATGAACAACAAGATGTGATTATTAGTGGAAAAGCCCGGGTATCTAGTATGAATCATTATCAAACTAAACTTTTATCGATTACGAAAGGTAGTGGGAAAATGATATTGAGTCATGATGGCTATGATGCTAGTAAAGAACAAGATGAGATTGTGAAACAGATAGATTATGATGCGGTTCGTGAAGTTAACAATCCTAGCGGCTCTATCTTTTTTGCGCAAGGAGCCGGTTTTTATGTACCGTATGATGAAGTAGAACAATATATGCATATTCCTTTGTTTAGGAAGGAAAATAAAATAGTGGAATCAGAATGGAAACGCAATCCCTATACTATTTCTAATCAAGAGCTAAATCGTGTAATGAGTAAGGTGTTTGCATCACCTAAAACAATTAGTAAACCACGTGTAAAAAAACAAGTGGAATCGTATCAATCTAGCCAAGTATATCAAGCTAAACCACTTTGTATTATTGTAGATGGGTATAACTTAATTTTTGATTGGCCTTATTTAAATGAATTAGCAACTTATCAATTAGAGAGTGCACGTAATGAATTAATCAACATGTTGAGTAATTACCAAGGGTTTAAAAAATGTAAATTAATTGTTGTTTTTGATGCGTATAAAGTGGAACAGCACAGAGAACAGATATATGATAATCAAAGCATAACTATTGTGTATACTAAGAAAGCACAAACGGCAGATCAATATATTGAAATGAGTAGCAAGCAGTTAAAAAAAGATTATCAAATTCAAGTTGCAACTTCAGATGCTTTGGAGCAAATGATTGTATTAGGGCAAGGAGCGATACGTATGAGCGCAGCTCAATTTTATAAAGAAATTATGCAAATGAAGCAAAGACATACTAAAGAATTTAATAGTATGCAAAGAAAAAATAGGCATACGCCATTATCAGATATAAAAAAATTTAATGAGCAGTAAAAATCTGCTTTAGTAGAAAAGTAATTTTAAGGGGGAAAAACAATGAATAAAAATAGTGTACGTTTAATGAGTGAAGGTAGTATTGCAAAGTGTATGTTGTTTTTTGCAGTTCCTATCTTTTTAGGAAACTTATTCCAACAATTGTATAATGTCGCAGATTCATTAATAGTTGGTAATTTTTTAGGAAGTAGTGCATTAGCAGCTGTTAGTTCCTCTGGAAACTTAATTTTTTTAATGGTTGGTTTCTTTCAAGGAGTATCCATCGGGGGAGGAATTATGATTGCTCGCTACTTTGGTGCAAAAGATAAAGAAAATGTAGAAAGAGCTGTCCATGCTACTTTCACTTTTGGATTAATAGCGAGTGTGATACTTACATTTGCAGGAGTATTAGGCGCACCTATTATATTAGAGATGATGGGAACACCAGAAAATGTATTGCCGGAATCCTTAGCGTATTT
>CAYJGK010000007.1:14163-18484 GCA_964370065.1 uncultured Erysipelotrichaceae bacterium | reverse complement strand
ATACAAAACTCTATCATTTCTATTGCGAATGTAGTCGTACAATCTAATATTAATGCCTTTGGTGATTTAGCGATGGCAGGATGTGGGGCGTATTCTAAAATAGAGGGATTTGCTTTTTTACCAATCACTAGTTTTGCAATGGCATTAACAACCTTTGTTTCGCAAAATATAGGTGCCAAAAAATTTGATCGTGTAAAAAAAGGAGCTAAGTTTGGGCTCGCCTGTGCCATGGGTATTGCCGAAAGTGTAGGAGTCATTACTTTCTTATTTGCCCCTCAGTTAATTGGTGCCTTTGATAGCAATCCTGATGTGATTGTATATGGGGTAGGACGCGCACAAGCCAGTGCTTTCTTCTTCTTTTTGCTTGCCTATTCGCATTGTGTGAGTGCCATTTTAAGAGGTGCGGGAAAATCTAATGTGCCAATGTATGTTATGATGATATGCTGGTGTGTCATACGTGTTAGCATTTTAAGTGTAGCGATGAGCATTTCAAAAGATATCACCATTGTGTATTGGGTATACCCAATTACCTGGATGCTAAGTTCTATTTGTTTCTTTATTTATTATAAAAAAGCAAACTGGTTAGTCATAACAGATTAGAAAGGAATACATATGAAACAAAACTACAAAGTATTAATTGTCTTATACATCCTAGTGATTTCACTAGTTGCATTAGCTATGGGATTTAGTGACGCCATCTTTTCTAATTACTTCAATGACGCCTATCACATTAGCGCTCAGCAAAGAGGGTTTATTGAAATACCAAGAGAAACTCCTGGTATTTTAGCCATGTTTGTCATTGCGATATTGTCTCGATTTGGTGACATAAAGATCGCATGCATTTCACAACTTTTATGTTGCATTGCTATTACCCTAATGGGAATTTCGACTCCGCATTTTTATGTGATGTGTATCTTGTTGTTCTTCTTTTCAATGGGACAGCATATATTCATGCCATTAACAGATAGCATAGCTATGAGCATTGTGGATCCTAGTAAAGTAGGAAGAGCCCTAGGTAAATTTAAAGGAATCATGACTTTTTTCTCACTCATTGCAGCGAGTATTGTTTGGCTCGGGTTTAATCAAGGATTTTTTTCTTTTACAACTTCTATTAAATGGGTGTTTATAGCGGCAGCTATTTTATATTGTATTGCAAGTTTCTTATTGGCTGTTTTAGCTAATAAAGCAAAGGCATTAAAACGCACTACGGTGCGGCCTAAATTAATCTTTAAAAAGAAATATACTAATTATTATATTTTAGCGATCATGAATGGTGTACAAAAACAAATTGTATTAGTGTATGCACCTTGGGTCATTATTGAAATTTTACAAAAGGGAGCCGATACAACAGCTTTATTATTAATTATTAGCTCCATTTGTGGAATTATCTTCATGCCTTTTTTAGGATATTGCATCGACCACTTTGGTGTTAAGAAGATGTTGTATGCAGATGCACTATCTTTTATTCTAGTATATTTATCATTTGCGTTTATCGTTTACCATTTATATGTGGGTAATTTTTCTATTACTGGCTGGGCAGCAATAGCTACCTTTGTCATATTCATAATTGATCGTATGTCTTCGCAAATGGGAATTATTCGCAGTGTCTATTTAAAAAGCATTGTAAAGGAGGATAGTGATATTTTGCCAACTATCTCTTTAGGTATTACATTAGACCATATTGTAGCAATTATTTGCTCTTATGCAAGTGGAATGATATGGATGGTGTATGGGCCACATTATATTTTTATTTTGGCAGCTCTTCTATCATTAGTGAATTTATTTGTCGCAAAGCGTGTCAATGTAAATAAATCATAAAATAAGCAATGAAAACGTATATTTTGTTTTACGTTTTCATTGTTTTTTGGTATTCTTATAAGGGAAGAGGTTTTTAATATGACAGCAAAAATGAAAATTAAATTATGGGAGAATTTTATTCAAGCTGCCAAAATTGCAATCGGAAGTAGTTTGGCAATTCTTATTGGAATGGCCATGGACTTAGAGTTTGCCACTTCAGCAGGAATCATTACTCTATTAACATTATTAACAACAAAAATCGAAACACTACGTCTTTCATTATACCGACTAATTTCGTTTTCTATATCGGTTTGTATTTCATATCTATTTATACAACATTTGTTTAGTGAATGGTTAGCCTTTGGTATTTATATCTTTTTAGTCGTTTATTTTTCAAATTGGATGGGATGGCATGCTACAATATCAGTGAATGCGGTAATTGGAACACATTTTTTATCGACTCAAAATTATACGTCGGCATTTATTTTAAACGAATTTTGGCTAGTGTTTATTGGTGTGAGTATCGCTATTTTATTTAATGCTTTTACACCCAATAATAAATTAGAAAACACGATTTTACATAATATTGAATTTACTGAAAAAAGGTTGGTTGCCATTTTAGAAGATTTAACTAAATACTTAATGAAACAAGATATTGAACGTAATGTTTGGGATAGTGTCATTGAATTAGAACACTATATTGAGCATTTTATTGAGCAATCATTTGAATTTCAAAATAATTCATTTAAACCATATAAAAAATATTATGTGCATTATTTTGAAATGCGTTCCTCACAGTGTCAGGTATTACATAATTTACATTATGATATTAAGTCGATTCGCCATATGCCAACGGAAGCCTATGTAGTAGCAGGATATATTAAGTATATGAATCAGTTTATTTTTGAGATGAATGATCCAGATGAACAAATTGAAACATTAGAAACAATGTTTGATGCGATCCGTAAAGAGGAATTACCTAAAACACAATTAGAATTGGAAGGAAGAGTTAAATTATTTCATATTCTAATGGATATAGAAGAATTATTAGTATTTAAACGTCGTTTTATTAAAGAAACGAAAAATGAATGGACACATATAAATATGTATTAAGGGGGTATTATGAAGCAAGTATTCATTATTAATCCAAATGCTGGTAGAGGGGGCCAAGTAGAAACGCTAATTCAATCGATTAAAAAGTATTTTAAATCTTTTGAAGTACGTATTGAAATCACTACTAAAAAATGTGAAGCTAGTGTGATTGCCGCTCGTTATGCACAAACGGGAGCTGTGATGCACATATATGCATGTGGTGGAGATGGGACTTTAAATGAAGTATTAAATGGGATTTATGGTTATGATAATGTTTCGTTAGGAGTGATTCCGATTGGGACAGGAAATGATTTTATTAAAAGTTTAGAAATTGATGCACAAGACTTATTGGATTTGAAAAACTATGTGAATCCTCAATATAAAAAAGTAGATGTGTTAAGTATAAGTGATGAATATTATGCAATGAATATCGTATCTGTTGGATTTGATGTACAAGTTGCCAAAAATGCAGTGAAATTTAAAAACAAAAAGTTCAAAAATGAACAAATACCCTATACACTTGCTTTAGTGTATAGTATGTTAACTAGTTTAAAACGCAAGTACACTATTTTTATTAATGAACAAAAATATGAACAAGCTTATACATTTATTGTAGCTTGTAATGGGGGATATTATGGTGGTGGTTATAAACCATATCCAAAGGCTAGGATAGATGATGGGATTATGAATGTTGTCTTTATCCAAAATGTGAATCATTTAAATTTACCTAAATTAGCAAAACATTATGAAAAAGGAACACACATTCAATTTGAAAAACACGTGAATGTTATTTCTTGTAAAGAATATAGAATAGAAGATGAAGAACAAATAGCTTTAAATGTAGATGGTGAGATTATACATCGTAAGAATCCGACTATTCGTATTCAGGAAAAAGCCGTACAGCTGGTATTACCCAATACGGGAGATGTAATAATAAGTAGCAATTTACAAGAGGAGTGAAAATTGTTATAATTAAGTGTATGTATAGATTATAAGGAGATAGTATGAAAGAAATCGGGAAACAATTAAAAGAAGAACGAGTGAAACGCAAATTAAGCTATGCACAAGTTGCTTCTTTAACTAAACTGAACGAGCAAAAAATTAAGGCATTGGAAGAAGGTGACTTAGATTTTTTCATTAACGAATTAACATTTGTTAAATTTTATTTACGCAGCTATTGCAAAGCCTTACAAATACCTTACGAAGATCATCGTAGTCAATTCGAAGAGCATATGGTTGCCTTCACAACAAGTCTAGACATGATTAAAATGGCGGAACGTGAAGAGTTAGAGCAAAATATTATAAAATCATCAAAGGATCTAAGAAAACCAGAAAGAAAAGATCGAACGTCTATCTCTCAACAAATGAAAAACACAAAAAGGGGAATGAAAAAAATTGATCTACCCCTTGTATCATTAATTGCGATTGTGTG
>CAYJGK010000007.1:0-14063 GCA_964370065.1 uncultured Erysipelotrichaceae bacterium | reverse complement strand
ACCCAACCATTTACTCAAACATTGAATTTACAAACAAATGATGTATTAACATTTAAACTTGGAAATTTTGCTGCTGCAAAACCTGTAATTAAAATAAATGGTGTAGAACTTGTATATAATTATGAACAATTACAAACACAAGGCTCTGTAGTTAGTTTTGCACTGCAAACCATAAGAGGAGAATAATATGAATTTACCAAACAAATTATCTATGTTGCGAATGGCTCTTGTACCTATTTTAGTACTTGTATATGTATTCCCTTATGCAAGTGTTTCAATTGAGGTAGGAAGTATGCATGTGATGGGAGTTGACATTCCTTATCCATCATTGATTTGTTTGGTTATTTTTATGTTTGCATCCATCACGGATTTTTTAGATGGATACATCGCCAGAAAATATAAATTAATTACTTCGTTTGGAAAATTTATTGATCCGATTGCTGATAAATTATTAGTGAATACTTGTTTTTTATTACTCGCTTTTGACCATCGTATCCCATTCCTTATTGTATTGCTTATGATTAGTCGTGATACGATTGTGGATGCGATTCGCATGATGGCTTCCGCAAAAGGAAAAGTGATGGCTGCTACATTAGCAGGTAAAGTCAAAACAGTTGTCCAAATGCTTGCGATTTGCGTTTGTTTTTTACACAATGTTCCATTTGAAGTATTAGGCATACCAATGGATCAAATCCTAGTGTATCTTGCCTGTTTAGTATCCTTAATTTCAGGATACGCTTATTTTATACAAGCAAAATCAATTATTATGGAAAGTATGTAAGATGCAAGAACTAGTCACAGTATTAATTTCTAAAAACTTACAAATAGCAAGTGTAGAAAGTATAACAGCAGGATTATTTGCTTCTTCTATTGCTTGTATACCACAGGCTTCTAAAGTGCTTAAGGGAGGCTATATAACATATACTAATGAGTGTAAGAAAAAAATGCTGAATATAGATGATACATTTATTGCTCAGCATGGAGTCGTTAGCATAGCGTGTGCCAAACAAATGGCCTTGCAAGGGTATATAGCATTGCAATCCGATATAGTTGTTTCTTTTACAGGCAATGCTGGACCAGATGCAATGGAAAATCAACCAGTGGGTTATGTATGCATGGCTATCCTATTACATGGAGAACTCTATTCGTATGAACAGGTATTTAGTGGTAATCGAATGCAAATAAGAGAAGCTTGTATACAATTTATAACAAAAGAATTAATATATTTACTACAAGGAAAATAGTAAGAATACACATATATGTATAAAAAGGAGAAACATTATGGCGAAAGAAAAAAAAGTAGAAGATAATAATCAATTATTAAAAGAAACCATTTCAATGATTGAGAAACAATTTGGAAAAGGTTCAATTATGAAACTAGGTGATCGTTCTTCCTTAGATATTGATGCCATTAGTTCAGGTTCATTAAAAATAGATGAAGCATTAGGAATTGGTGGTTACCCAAAAGGTAGAATTATTGAAGTATATGGTCCAGAATCAAGTGGGAAAACAACCATCGCTTTACATGCCATTGCGCAAGTACAAAAAAAAGGTGGACGTGCTGCTTTTATTGATGCAGAAAATGCAATTGATCCAATGTACGCCAAAAATTTAGGTGTTGATATTGATGAATTAATCTTATCGCAACCAGATAGTGGAGAGCAAGCTCTTGAAATTTGTGAGATGTTGATTCGTAGTGGTGCTATTGATTTAGTGGTTGTCGATTCGGTAGCTGCATTAGTACCGCAAGCGGAACTAGACGGCGAAATGGGTGATTTACAAGTGGGATTACAAGCTCGCTTAATGTCTAAAGCAATGCGTAAATTGAGTGGAGTCATGAACAAAAGTGAATGTACTGCCATTTTCATTAACCAATTACGTGAAAAAGTAGGAATTGTATATGGAAACCCAGAAACAACACCAGGAGGTAGAGCTTTAAAATTCTATTCATCTGTGCGCTTAGATATTCGTAAAAGTGAAGCTATTAAAGTAGGTAGTGATATTGTCGGTAACAAAGTGAATGTGAAAATTGTGAAAAACAAAGTAGCACCACCATTTAAAGTCGCGCAAATTGAAATTATGTATGGAGAAGGAATTTCATATATTGGAGAAATTATCGATGTGAGTGTAGACTTGGATTTAATTCAAAAAAGCGGAAGTTGGTTTGCTTATAATGGTGAAAAAATTGGACAAGGAAAAGAGAGTGTTAAAACATTCTTACGGGAGCGTCCTGAAGTAGTAGTAGAACTTGCAAAACAAATTAAAGAATTAAAAGCGAAATCATAATATAAAAAAAGATAAGTAATTCACATACAGAATTATTTGTCTTTTTTTGAATGAAGAGTGAAAAGAGATAGAATTAGAAATAAGAATAAAATAAGATGTATGGACCTAAGATAAAAGGTTTGTATTATGCTTTAAAATTTAGTATTATATATATATGGGTTAAAACCATATCAAGTTAAAATAGGAGGATTCAAAATGAATTATACACTTATCCTCTTATCTAGTGTAGTTGGAGTAATAATAGGGATCATCATTATGACCGTATTATCTAAAATGGAATTAAATAAAAACAAGAGAGAAGCAGAACTATTAATAAAAGAAGCACATAGTAAAGGTGACACAATTGTAAAACAAGCTGTTTTAGATGGACGTACTCAAGTTCATGAATTAAAAATCAATGCTGAAAAGGAAATTAAATCAGCAAAAGATGAATTAACTGAAAAAGAAAACCAGTTATTCCGTAGAGAAGATAATTTAAACTTTAGAGACGAAACATTAATTCAAAAAGAAGCACAATTAGATAAGAAAAACACGCAATTAACTGATAAAATTGCAAAATTAGAAGTAAAAGAAAAAGAGTTAGACGCTAAAATAGATGTGCAAGTCGTAGAATTAGAACGCATTGCCTCAATGACAAGTGCAGAAGCGAAAAAAGAATTATTTGAAATCGCTAAACAAAGAATGGAAAAAGAAGTAATTGGATATATTAAAGAACGTGAAGATGAAGCAAAAGCTATCGCAGATGAAAAAGCACGTAATATCATTGCTTTAAGTATTCAAAGGTTATCACAAGAAGAATCGGTTGATCGTACAGTATCAGTTGTTAACTTACCTAGTGATGAAATGAAAGGTAGAATTATTGGTCGTGAAGGTAGAAATATTAAAGCGATTGAGCAAGCAACAGGAGTTGATTTAAATATTGATGACACACCTGAAGTTATTGAACTTTCATGTTTTGATCCAATTCGTAGAGAAGTGGCTAGAATTGCATTAGAAACCTTAGTAAAAGATGGAAGAATCCAACCAGGAAGAATTGAAGAAGTAGTCAACCGAGTGAAAAATGATATGAATAACCAAATCATGAAAGCTGGGGACGATGCAATCTTTAAATTAGGAATTGGGAAAATGGATCGTGAAATTGTAAAATTAGTAGGTCGCTTAAAATACCGTTACAGCTATGGTCAAAATGCATTGCAACACAGCATGGAAGTGGCTAACTTAACAGGAATGATGGCTGCTGAATTAGGATTAAATCAAGCATTAGCGAAACGTGCAGGACTATTGCATGATATTGGTAAGGCAATTGATTACGAAGTCGATGGAAGTCATGTTGATTTAGGATATCGTATTTGTAAGAAACATGGAGAAGATGAAGTTGTATTAAATGCGATTCAATCTCACCATGGTGATGTAGAAGCGAAATACTTAATTTCTAATTTAGTCTATGCAGCAGATACATTAAGTGCAGCTAGACCAGGAGCACGTCACGAAGCGATGCAAAATTATATTAATCGTTTAGAATCGTTAGAAACGTTAGCGAAATCATTTGAAGGTGTGGATAGCACATATGCCATCCAAGCTGGTAGAGAAATTCGTGTTATGGTGAAACCAGAGCGTATTGATGATTTAAAAGCAGTGAAATTAGCACGTGAGATTAAAGAACGTATTGAAAACGAATTGACCTACCCAGGGCAAATTAAAGTGACAGTCATTAGAGAAACAAGAGCAAACGAAGTGGCTAAGTAATGAAGATATTGTTTATTGGAGATATTGTTGGTAGCGTAGGTAGAAATATTGTATTGGAACAATTACCACAATTAAAAGAAAAATATGGTATTGACTTTACAATTGCTAATGCAGAAAATGCAGCACATGGAAAAGGATTAACAAAAAAAATATATCATCAATTAATTAATGGTGGATGTGATTTATTAACTCTTGGAAATCATGCTTATTCAAAAGATACAATCTTTACGTTCCTAGAGGAAGCAGACCAATTAGTACGACCATACAATTTATCTTGCCAACAAGGGAAAGGTTATCGAATTGTTGAAGTCAATGGATTACGTATTTGTGTGACTAACTTAATTGGAGAAATCTTTATGATTCCTACTACTGAATCTCCGTTTATGAGTATGGAAGATATTATTATGGATACCCGTGATGAGGTAGATATTTACTTTGTAGATTTGCATGCGGAAGCAACGAGTGAAAAAATTGCATTTTCATATTATTTTGAAAGCGATGTACAAGTAGTTGTGGGAACTCACACGCATGTACAAACGGCAGATGAAAGAGTCAGTTATGGAACAGCTTTTATATCGGATGTAGGAATGTGTGGAGCCTATCGCAGTGTGATTGGAAGAGATATAGAGGAAATTATAACTCGATTTACAACAGATGAAAAAACACGCTTTACCATCGCAGAAGGACCAGGTATATTAAGTGCCGTAGTAGTCGAAATTGATGAAACATCAAAACAAGCGACTCATATTGAAAGAATTCAAATCAGACCAGAAAGTATGTAAAGCAAAAGAGTGAATTGCATTATTTCACTCTTTTTTATTACTTAATCATAATTGTAGCACTCTTTTTGTATGAATTATGCTGTTTTCGTTATATAATATGAGTATGTATGGAAACATTTGTTTTGAATATATGGAGGATTTATGAAAATATTATTATATTTTGAAGCAGAAAAAATGATCAAAACTTCAGGAATTGGTCGTGCTATGAAACACCAAATTGCTGCCTTAGAAAGCCAAGGCATTGCCTATACAACTGACACAAATTGTGAAGATTATGACATATTGCATATTAATACGTATGGAATTAATAGTAACTTAGTTATTCAAAAGGCAAAAAAAATGAATAAAAAAGTAATTGTGCACGCACATAGTACAGAAGAAGATTTTAAGAATTCATTTGTTTTAAGTAATCAAGTTGCACCTATTTTTAAAAAGATAATATTAAATGTCTATACGTTAGGTGATTATATACTAACTCCTACACCTTATTCAAAACAAATATTAGAAGGCTATGGGTTAACTCAACCCATTGAAGCTATATCAAATGGAATAGATCTAGAACGTTTTGATTATAACGCAGAAAAAGTTAAAGCATTTAAAAAATATTTTAGTATACAAGAAGAAGATAAAGTCATTATCTCAGTTGGATTATACTTTGATCGTAAAGGAATCATTGATTTTGTGGAAGTAGCAAAACGTTTACCACAATATCGTTTCTTATGGTTTGGGCATACGGCCCTTTACTCGATTCCTAAAAATATTAGAGATATTGTAAGTGGGGATCATCCATCTAATGTCTATTTTCCAGGGTATATCAAAGGTCCAATCATCGAAGGAGCTTTTAATTCTTGTGATGCATTCTTCTTTGCAAGCAAAGAAGAAACAGAAGGAATAGTTGTATTAGAAGCATTAGCAGCTAAGCAAAATGTGATTGTTAGAGATATTCCTGTATTTTCCCCATGGTTAATCAATGGGAAAAACTGCTATAAAGGAAAAAACGTAGATGAATTTGTGGACATTATTGAAGGGGTAGTAGAAAAGAAGTATCCTTCTACTACACAAGCTGGAAGACAGACAGCAGAAGAGCGTAGTATTGAAGAAATTGGAAAAAAACTAAAATCAATTTATGAAAAAGTATTGAAACTATAAAGGAAGCTTATGACAAAAAGACATTATATTATTAATTTCTTGTTGATTCTAACGTTAACTGGCTTAGGACTTTGGTTTGCATTAAAAGATAACTTTGAAGAAGTTATTGCGTTATTATCAAATTTAAAGTGGTATTCTTTTTTAGCAATTCTATTATACGGATTAAGTTATAACTGTGTAATTGGAGCTATTTATCGAATATTGGCAAGAAAAAATAAAAAAAATTATACGTATAAAGAAGGGCTACAAGTAGCATTTGTAGGTGCTTTTTTCAGTGGAGTTACGCCTAGTGCTACAGGAGGACAATTTGGGCAAGCGTATATTTTAAAAAACCAAGGGGTAAAGCTAAGTGATGGAGCTAGCATCCTATGGATGGACTTTATTATATATCAAAGTACAATGTTAGCTTATACAAGCGTATTAATGATATTGAGAGGAGCGTATTTTTATGCGCACTTTTCACACTTTTTTATTTTAATTATTATTGGGTATTTATTGAATAGTGCAGTTATATTCTTTTTATTCACAATGGCATTATTTCCTAAAATATATGTGAAATTGTCTAAAATAATTGTACTTTTTTTAGGGAAAATTAAAATTATTAAGCAACCAGAAAACGTCATAAAAGCGTGGAATATACAATTAAATTTATTCACAAGTGAAATTAAAAAAATTAAAAAATTAAAAGGAATGGTTGTAAAGTGTGTATTGCTGAATATACTGCGTCTAACCATCTTATATTCATTACCTTATTTTGTTGCTATTCTTTTAGGCGTACAAGTAAGTAATATTCCTTTAATAGATGTCATTGCTATGACTTCCTATGTTTATTTATCAATGGTGTTTTTTCCTGTACCTGGAGGAAGTGGAGGTACGGAAGGTACATTTTTGGCCATTTTTACAAGCACATTTGGAGCAGTCGCCACGAACTCAATTATGATTTTATGGCGTTTTTCTACATATCATTTAATTGTTTTAATTGGTGGGCTTACATTTATTGTATTAAAGTATAAATTTAATCGTAATAAACCAACGCATCAAGTAGATAAAAAAGATTATATCGAAGAAGGAGAACACACATGAAAATAGGAATTTTTACAGATACATATACACCCGATATTAATGGAGTCGTATCATCAGTGATTACTTTACAAAATGAATTAGAAGAGCAAGGACATGAAGTGTATGTGATTACTTCTCATAAATCATTACTACACGCAACTAGAGAGGGAAATGTGTTCCGTATGCCAGGATTGGAATTAAAGTGGCTATATGGGTATATTTTAAGTACACCTTATCATTTTTCAATTAAAGCAGAAATTGAAAAGCTGAATTTAGATGTTGTTCACGTACATACTGAATTTGGAGTGGGAATCTTTGCGCGGATTGTTGCGAAGGTATTAAACATTCCTGTTGTGTACACATATCATACTATGTATGAAGATTATACACATTATATTAATCGTTTAAATTTAGATATGATGGAACCTACTTCAAAAAAACTAATGATTAAATTTAGTAAGTATATGTGCAGTAGTGTGGCCAATATTATTGCACCAAGTGAGAAAACGAAGCAAATATTAGAAGGATATGGAATTCATCGTCCTATTCATATTATTCCTACTGGATTGAATTTAGATTTATTTAAACCGAATAATATTGATAAAGCACGTATACAAAGGTTAAAAGAAAAATATAATATAACTCCTGAAAAACATGTGATTACTTACTTAGGTAGAATTGCACCTGAAAAAAACATCACATTATTAATTGAAGGATTTCAATATGTAGAAGATGAACATACAATCTTAATGATTGTAGGAGCCGGCCCAAGTGAAGATGATTTAAAACAAAAAGTAGTCGATTTAGGAATTGAAAATCGTGTTCTTTTCATCGGGAAAGTACCACGTGATGAAGTGCCTTACTATTATGCTATGAGTGATGCCTTTGCTAGTGCTTCTACAAGTGAAACACAAGGTATGACATACATAGAAGCCTTAGCCAGTGGATTGCCTGTATTTGCCTGCCATGATGAATGTGTAGAAGGCCTAGTGATTGAATACCAAACGGGTTACTTCATTGAAGATGCCAAACAATTTGCTACACAGATTAATCACTTTATATCAACAAATGAAGATAAATCACTTGTACAAGCTAGATGCATGGAAGTTGTTCAAAAATATGATGTACACCAATTCGCTAAAAATGTAGTAGAAGTGTATCGTAAAGCAGTATATGACTTTAATCATGCATATCATATTAAAATGATTAAGGCGACAAATGATAACATGAAGCTTTATTTAGAAAATAGTGCGTTAGAAACAGAAGAAGTCTTACTTATTTCTATAGATGATTATATGTTATACCACATTGAAAAAGGTGGAGTAATTGAAGAATTCATGTTTACGATTTTAAAGGACAAAGAACGTTTATTATTAGCTAATATGTCTGCTATTAAATTTTTACGTGCCAAAGATAGAACCCGTAAGGAAATGTATGATTTCTTAATTAATCAAGAAGAAATACAATTATCAATTAAAGAAATTAATGATTTAATCGATAAGTTAGAAGAAAAAGGATATATCAACGATGAGGCCTATATGATAGTGAATATAGATCGTTTAAATCGGAAAGCGTTTGGGAAATCTAAAATACTAAAAAAATTAGTAGAAAAAGGATTACCATATAAAATGGTAGAACAATCATTAATGAGTATTCATGATGATGAAGAGCAATTAAAAGCAGAAAAACAAGCAGCTAAGTACATGCTAACAATTAAGAATAAATCGCTACAAAATAAAAAAATGACAATGATTCAGAAGTTAGTAAATGATGGATTTACTAGTGATACTGCTAAATTAGTTGTCAATAAAATGAATTATGAAGAAGATATATTAAAAGAAACAATGAATGTAGGAAAAGCAGTGGAAAAAGCATATAAGAATTATAGTCGTAAGTATGAAGGAAAAATGTTACGCAATAAGATAATTGCTTATTGCTTAAATAAAGGTTTCTTATATGATGATATTCAATGTGTATTAACACAAAAGGAGCAAGAATATGAGATATATTAATACGTTACAAGATGGAGAAAAATTAACTTTAAAACTGTTGATTTCTCAAATTAACAAAGGTGTAACAAATAAAGGTGCTCCGTATTTAAGTTTTGTTTTACAAGATAAAACAGGAATCATGGATGCCAAGTATTGGAGTGTGAAAGAGCAAGAATTAGAATTGTATAAACCAGGTATGATTTGTTCTTTTAATTGCGATATTTTATTACATAATAAGCAATTACAAATTCGTATTCAAAGCATGGAAATGGTAGATCGTTCGCAAGAAGATTTAGCACAGTATGTAAGAAGTAGTCCTATTTCTAAACAAGTGCTAAAAGATGAAATATATGATGTCATTCAAAAAATGAATAATTCAGTGTATCGCAATATTACGTTACATATTATTCAAGAAGTAGAAAAGGACTTCTTTACCTATCCAGCAGCAAGTCGCATTCATCATGATTTTGTAGGAGGATTGGCCACACATGTACTAGGTATGATTAAACTAGGGCAAGCAATATGCACATTATATCCAAGTTTAGATGCTGACCTATTAATGAGTGGAATCATTTTGCATGATGTAGGAAAATTAGATGAGCTAAGTGGGCCAGTCATTACGGAATATACTCTGGAAGGTAAATTACTTGGGCATATTTCAATGATGCAAGCAAAAGTAAGTGAAGTAGCAAATCAATTAGGAATCAAAGAAACAGAAGTAACATTATTACGCCATATGATTTTATCACACCATGGGCAGTATGAATATGGTTCACCAGTCTTACCGATGCTAGCAGAAGCGGAAATGTTGAATTATATTGATAATATGGATGCTAGAATGAATATTATGGAAAAAGCATTTGCACAAACATTACCAGGGGAATTTACACCCCGTTTATTCGCATTAGAAAATAGGATGATGTATAAACCAAAATAAACAAAAAGGAGCAATTGCTCCTTTTGTTTTATTGTTTGATGACAACATGCGGAAACGGAATATCAATATGATTCGCATCAAATTCTTGTTTCACATGTCTTCTTAAATCAGATAGTAGCTGAAATCCAGTTGCATTATCGGCTGTGTAAATAGTCGCTCTTAGTTCAATAGAACTGTCTAGAAAGTTTGTACAAAAAACAGGAACAGCATCAACATTAGCATCTTTGTCTGCTTCGCTTCTAATATCTACGAATAAAGGGTGTTGCATAGCGCATTGTTGCATGATGGAAATCGCTTTATCGATATCACTATCATAAGAAATAGTCATGATTAAATGGTTTCCTTTGATTTGCTCCTTAGTATTCACGTTTTCAATAGTTACTGAATTCATTATTTGATTAGGAATAATCAATCTTGTTTTCTCAATTGTTTCAATAATTGTATGACGTAAACTAATTTCTAATACAATGCCTTTTAGGTTTTCAGAGGGAATGGAAATATAATCGCTTGTGCGATAAGGTTTATACATTAATATGAATGCGCCATTAATTATATTACTAGCTGCTTCCTGTGAAGCCATCCCAACCATAATTGCTAGTAAACCACCACTTGCTATTAATGAGGTAGCCACTACACTAAAGGCTTTAAATTGCGCAGCCACTCCTAAAATAAAAAACACTTTTAAAACATTTCGTTTCCATAATTTAACGGTGCGACTAGGTGCACCATATTTCTTTTTGATCCATCGATTGATGCATATATTTAAAACAAATAATGTGACAAATAAAATCGCATAAGAAATGATAGCTTGCATAAAACCGTTCACAAATAATGCATCTACTTCTTTTAATAACACTTCCATAAATATACCTTCCTTTTCATAGATTATACACTATAATTAATTATTTATAAATACAAACTAGTTGCAATACTATTTAATACAAGTTAAAATAATAAAAGGTAAAAAGGAGTTTATTATGAAAAAAATAAAAGTGTTAGGTCTAGCGATGATGGTATTGTTGATGAGCGCATGTGGTGCTAATTATATAAGAGATACAAATCCGGGTGCGTATGAAGAGATTACGTATGAACAATTACAATCTAAACTAGAAAACGATGATACATTTTATGCAATGATATCACAAACTACTTGTGGTTCATGTATTTCTTTTAAACAAGATGTGTTAACACCTTATTTAGAGGATCATAATATTACAGTATATGAATTAAATCTAACAAATGAACAATCACCGAAGGAAATATTTGATACACTACAAGAAGATTATGAGGACTTTGTTGGGACTCCACATAGCTTATTTGTTGTAGAAGGAACTGTGAAAGATCAAGTAGTAGGACCGATGAGTGAGTCAGATTTTGATCAATTAGTAGTCCGCCATGAACTAGATAAAAAGGCTGAATAATCTTTGATTATTCTTTCTTTTTTTTAGGGAATATGTTAGAATTGTAATAGAAATGAAAATAAAGTAAAATTTATGAAACAATAATTCAGATAAGAAAGAATTTTCATAAATAGTAGGAGGAACGAAATGAAAGAATTAGAAAACAATGCTTTGTTTTGGCAAAAGTTAGATACTATCTTTTTATCAAGTAAATTAGAAATTGATCGACCAAAGAATAGTACACACTATAAATATTCAAATTTAATCTATCCTGTAGATTATGGATATTTAAAAGATACGCGTGGTTCAGATATGCAGCCTGTTGATGTATTTAAAGGTTCAACGCCATCTATGCAAGTACAAGCAGCTATTATAAGTGCTGATATCTTGAAGAAAGATTGCGAAGTAAAATTAGTCATTGGTTGCAATGAAGAAGAAGTTTTTGAAGTCATGTCATTCTTAAATCAAACAGAGTTTCAAAAAGCCTTAATAATATACCGTGGCCATGAAGTGCCAGAATGGGGAAGTAATGATTAATTTCATTACTTTTTTTAATATTTCTTTATTGTTTAGCTAAAACAAGGTAAAATAAAGACAGAAAAAGAGAGGAATTTGAATGCAAAAAATTTCAATAGCAGTTAAACAATTTTTCTCAATGGATGGAAGTCTATTTCGTTATTCGATTAGCTTTTGTGTATTGATGGCATTGTTTCCCACTTTGATAGTATTAGTCAACTTATTTCAAAATGAAGTATTAGATATACATTCTATGTTACCAACCTTATATCGATTCTTCCCAAAAGAATTAATTGAGCCCTTTATAGATTATATCATCACGCAAAAAGCATCTAATTTTGCATCTTTAATAACTTCATTTGTAATTACGTGTTACTTGGCGAGTCGAAGTTTTTATTCTTTAATGTTGATCTCTTCTCAACAAGAAGAATTTATAACTTATAAATTTTTGATAAGAATAAAATCAATGCTGTTATTCGTTACCACCGTTTTTGTTATTGCCTTAAGTGCTTGGATTTGCACGATGTTAGATGCAACATTAGCGCTAACTAGTGTGATCGCTACATTTGTAGGAATGTATGTATTATATCGTATGTTATCTTTTAAACAAAGAGGACTACTTTATGGTATAATAGGAGCACTGTTTTCAAGTTTAGGTATTTTACTAGTGGGAACTTTATTCTCATACATTGTTTCTCGTTACATGAGTTATCAAAGTGTATATGGACCACTTAGTAGTTTAATGACATTAATGCTAACCATTTATGTTATTAGTAATGTATTGTATTTTGGATATTGTTTGAACTATGCATTTGTACGTCCTAATGAAAAATTGAAATACAAAAATGTACAATTTTATCGTACAGGAGAAAAAATGATTGATTCATTAAAGAAAGTAGTTAAGAGGAAATAAGATGAAATTAAAAGTAATAAAAATGGGAATTAATGGAGAAGGTATCGGATATGATATGCGTAAAAAACCTGTCTTTATTGAAGGTGCCTTACAAGGTGAAGAAGTAGAAGTAGAAATAACAGATAAACAACCGCGTTTTATGCGTGCTAAACTACTAAGAGTATTGAAAAGGAGTAAAGATCGTAGAGAACCAGAATGTGTGTATCATAAAAAGTGTGGAGCTTGTACATTAATGCATGTACGTTATGAAAAACAAATTGAATATAAACATGATATTTTAAGACAATCATTAATTAAATATGCGCAAGTGAATCCAAATTTAATTAAACCAATTAAAAAGAACAGTATGCCTTATGCTTATCGTAATAGCTTTAAATTACCATTAAAAATGGAAAAAGGGCAATTAATGTGCGGATTGTATATGTCTGGTTCTAATTACTTTGTGCCTATTGAATCCTGTTTAGTACATGAAGAAGGGTTAGAATTTATTCGTAATGAAATTATGAAAGTATTAAATAAATACAATATGAAAGAATTTGATTTCAAAGAAAAACTTGGTCTACGTACTTTAATTGTACGTGGATTTAAGGGTAGCTATCAATGTTGTATCGTAAGTGGAAATGACCGTTTTGATGAAAATATGGTTTCTGAATTAATGGCTATTGAAGGATTAGATTCATTATGGCAAAGTGTGCATTTAAATAAATTTATGGTTGAACCATATGGAAAAGTAATGGTTCACTTAGGGGGAAACCGATCTTTACCTTTTACACATAGAGGATTAAAATTAAATTTATCAATTAAATCATTCTTTCAGTTAAACACAAGACAAGCTGAAACATTATACCAAGTAGTAGAAGGTATGATACCTGAGGGGAATGACTTTATTGTAGAAGCATATAGTGGGATTGGTGCTATTTCATTATCTTTACATAAGAAGGCAAAAGAAATTATAGGGATTGAATACATTAATGATGCTGTGAGTAATGCTAATCAAAATGCGCAGCGTAATCACATTGATAATGTAAAGTTTGTATGTGGGGATGCTGCTGAAAAATTAATGCAGTATTCAAAGCGTAAAAAAATTGATGTATTAGTAGTCGACCCTCCGCGTACCGGATTAGATGATGCTATGCTAGCTTGTATTCTAAGAAGTCGCATGGATTCTATTGTATACGTTTCTTGTAACCCAGCAACATTAGCTAAAAACTTAGCTGTGTTGAAAAAAGATTATAATATAGAAAAAATCGTACCTGTAGACATGTTCTCACACACAGCGCA
>CAYJGK010000006.1:39789-76447 GCA_964370065.1 uncultured Erysipelotrichaceae bacterium | reverse complement strand
AAAACAATCCTAATTGGATTGTTTTTAATTTGCAATTATCTGTTGTAGAATTCTACTACTAATAATTCGTTGATTTCAGCGTTTAATTCAGCTCTTTCAGGTGTACGTAAGAACGTTCCTTTTTTAGCTTTTGCATCTACTTCAACAAATGCAGGTGTGTTTAATGTAGCTTCTAATGCTTCGTTAATGAATTGTAAGTTTAATGACTTTTCTTTCACTGCTACTACATCTCCAGCTTTTACTGTGTAAGATGGAATATCCACTTTTTTCCCGTTCACAGTGAAGTGTCCATGGTTAACTAATTGACGAGATTGTCTACGAGTTGTAGCGAATCCCATACGGTATACTACATTGTCTAATCTTGATTCTAATAAGAATAATAAGTTGTGACCTGTAACACCGTTCATTTTGTTAGCTTTTTTGTATGTGTTAGAGAATTGACGTTCGTTTACTCCGTACATATAACGGATTCTTTGTTTTTCTCTTAACTGTAATCCGTAGTTTGTTAATTTAACTCTTTTTGTTGGACCGTGTTGTCCTGGTGCGTATTGACGCTGTTTACCTTTAGCGAATTCTTTTCCTGTTTCTAAGATTGAGAATCCAAGGCGTCGTGAAGTTTTGTTTACTGGTTTAGTAATTCTTGCCATAATTAAATGTCCTCCTTATTGTTTCACTTTTCGTAAAACAATAACAGTACAATACAAATCATTATTGAAACGTGTTCATACATACGATACCTTCGCTCATAGGCAGCCGAGTTACTCAATATCCCGCTTAAGCGTTATCAACACTAGTTTCATTAACTTTGTATGCTGCTATCATTTTGACGCTAATTAATTATACCAAAACTATGTGTATTGTCAATGAATATTATAAAAAAGTGAATCACATTAGGGTTTCTCACAGATATTGCAGATATAACTAAAGTCATGTTTTATAAGTGTTTTCACATGAAATTAATTTATAAAAGTGAGTAAATACATAAGATTTTAACTAGGAAATATGATACAATAATAGAAACGAGGTGAACATATGCAAGAATTATTTAATCAACTAAAAGCAAATGTAAGTGAAGATATGGTAATTATGGGTGGAATCATTATTGTTGCAGTGTTATTGCTAACAATAGCAATCCGAATAGTTCGTAATAAACAGATTAAAAAACAGTTGGAACAAATGGAATTAAAGTACTCTGAATTCAAATCGATTTCCTTATCTTTTAAACTGAATAAGGCAAACGCATTAGCAAAAGTGAATAAAAGTATTGTAGAAGCGGTAGGAACTTTACAAATTGAATTTGACGAGGCGCAAGAGTTATTAAAGGAATTTAGAGTATCACTTGCTGAAATTGATGATTTTGTATATTCTAAAAAGCAAAAAAAAGCAGTCGCTGCACTAGAAAAATTACTCCCTTTTACAAAAGAATGTGAAGTGTTGTTGTTTACTTTAAATGAAAAGTTAGATGAAGTTTTAGAAGAAGAAAATACGCAAAGAAATAATATTAATGAACTGAAGAAGTCTTTTAGAACTATTAAAAAAGAATACATTGAACATCGTAGTGAATATCGTCAAAGCTGCGATTATATCGACACGTTGATTGTACAAACAGAAAACATGTTCACTATTTTTGAAGAATGGATGTTTGCATCTGAGTTCAATAAAGCCAGTCAAAAATACGGAGAAATTAAAGGTATTTTAGAGCGAATACAAATTATTTTAATTCAAGTACCACCATACTATGAAAAAATTAGTGTGGTATTACCTATGTTGTTAGAAGAAGTTAAACTAAGTGCTCAAAGTGCCCAACAAAGAGGTGTGTTCTTAGAACATTTAGATTTAGAACGTAATTTTGAAACGGTTCAAACGAGTATGACAGAAGGACTTATTAAATTACAGGATTGTAATTTAGAAACGATACCCACTTTAATTAAGGATACAGAGGTGCGTATTGAAGCTTTACACACTAATATAAAATTGGAAGAAGATAGTTTTGATCATGTACTTGGTAAAGCAGCTGTATTATTTAATGTGATTAAACAACTAAATGTTGATGCACAGGGTATTAAAGATACATTTGAGCGTGTGTATGAACGCTTTGGTTTTGATTATTTTAAAGGTGACATCGCTAGTTTAAATGAGGATTTAGATAAGTTAAATGCACAACGTATTAAGATGGAACAAACTTTAAATGAAAAACAAGTACCATATGCAACAATGGTTGCAACGATTGATGATATTGAAAATAAATCTTATGCAATTGAAGAAGTTATTAAATTGATTCAAGTTCGTTTAGAAACAGCAACTAGTGATGAAGAAAGAGCGAAAAAACAATTAATCAAGTTACAGTTGGTAGTCAATGAAATGAGAATTAATATTGTCAAGCATAAGTTACCTTCCGTTGATGAAAAATTTGAAGAAGATGTGCGCAATGCTAATATATACATTATTGATATTAAAGAAATTTTAAATGCTACACCACTTGATGTAGATCGATTAAATAGCAAATTAAAAGAGGCTATTGATTATATATATACATTATATAATTCAGTTAATAATTTAGTCAGTATGGCTTCCATGGTAGAACATGCAATCTTATTTGGAAACAAATATAGAAGTAGTCATATGGAAATGGATTCTGAACTGACTCGTGCTGAATTATGCTTCTCCAATGGACAATACACACGAGCTTTAAAAATTGCTATTTCCGCAATTGAAAAACTGCACCCTGGTGTGTATGAAAAAATTATTCAAGACAAACATGAAGGAGAAACAATTCATGTCTAAACAAGTATTTTTAGACTATGCTTCTTGTACCCCAATTGAACCTAGCTTGCTAAATACGTACCAAACCTTATTAGAAAAATATTATATAAATTCTGAAGCTGTGTATGATGCTGGTGTTAGTGTGCATGAATTAGTTGAAAAAAGTAGAAACATGATTGCGCGCTTACTACAAGTAAGGGCGCAAGATTTATTATTTTGCTCAGGTGCAAGTGAAGCAAACAGTTTGGCGATAAAAGGATATTGTTTACAAAATAAAAATAAGGGGAAACATATTATTACGAGTGAAATGGAACACTCTAGTGTAAAGGAAAGTGTAAAACAATTAGTTGAGCATTTCGGGTTTACTCTTACATATGTGCCTGTTTATACAGATGGAAAAGTAAGGGTAGAAGATATTCAAAAGGCGATTACACCGCAAACCATATTAGTTTCTATTATGGGAGTCAATAATGAAATTGGTAGTATACAACCCATTGATGAAATAGGAACTCTATTAAAGCAATATCCACAAATAAAATTTCATGTAGATGCAGTGCAAAGTATTACGAAAGTAAAATTTAACCTTGAAAATATCGATATGATGAGTATAACGAGTCATAAATTATATGGTGTAAAGGGATGTGGAATACTCTATGCTAAAAGCAATGTAACGCTATTAGCGCTTATTAATGGTGGACAACAAGAAAAAAGTTTAGTAGGTGGGACCTTAAATGCACCTGCTTGTATCTTATTTGCGAAAACGTTGAGATTGGCTATGGAAAACGCTAGTGAACATCTATCACATATGCAAACATTACATGATTACGCAAGAGAAAAACTAATGGAGTTAGAACATATTGTGATAAATAGTCCAATTGATGCTTGCCCAAGTATTTTAAATTTTTCTTGTACAAAAGTGGGTAGTGAGATTATGATGAATGCGTTAAATGCTAAACATATTTGTGTGTCTTCACAAAGTACTTGTTCTTCTAGAATGAAGAAACCATCACATACATTAGTGGCTATGCGATTAGAAGATGCAATTACTTATGGGGCCATTCGTATTTCATTTTCTCATTTAACAACCATAAATGAATTAGATTATTTTATAGAAAGTGTAAAGGAAATAGTGTATGAATACAAAACAAGATAAAATAGTATACGATCATATTTTAATTCGCTACGGCGAATTATCAACGAAAGGTAAAAATAAAAAAGATTTCATTAACCGTTTGTACCAAAATTTAAAAAATGCACTGCGTTCATTTGATTTGATTACGTTTGAAAAAACACATGATCGCATGTATGTATTATTAAATGGAGCAGACCCCAAGCCGATTTGTGAAAAAATCAAAATGGTGTTTGGGATTTCATCTTTCTCATTAGCTATTAAAATTGAAAGTGATTTAGAGTTGATGAAAAAAATGTCTTTAAAAATTGCACAAGAATTTGAAGGGGAAACTTTCAAAATGGATACACGCCGTCATCATAAACAATTTTATTATGGAAGTGATGAAATTAATCGTGCTTGTGCAACTGATATTTTGATTAATACCGATTTAAAAGTAAATGTTAAAAAACCTGATTTACGTATTTCTATTGAAGTTCGTGAGTATCATACTTATATTATGACTAATAAAATCAAGGGTGCTGGAGGGTATCCGGTTGGAGTGAATGGAAAAGCGTTAGTGATGTTAAGTGGTGGGATTGATTCACCAGTTGCATGCTTTGAAACGATGAAACGTGGGGTTGCTATTGAATGTATTCACTATGCGTCACCGCCTTATACTTCACAAAGAGCATTAGATAAAGTGAAACAATTAGCTAGTGTCATTGCGACTTGTCAAGGTCATGTGCGTTTACACACCATTCCATTTACACCATTGCAACTTGAGATTTACAAGCAATGTAATGAAAGTTATGCAATTACTATTATGCGTCGTATGATGTATCGTATTGCAGAACAAGTTAGTGCCAAACAAAGATGTTTAGCGATTGTAAATGGAGAATGTTTAGGACAAGTTGCTTCTCAAACATTAGAAAGTATGAACGTTATTAATGAAGTTGTGACAATGCCTGTTTTACGCCCTTTAGTATGTATGGATAAATTGGAAATTATTAGTATTGCAGAACGTATTAAAACATATGAAATTTCCATTCAGCCATTCGAAGATTGCTGTACAATTTTTACTCCTAAGGCACCAGTAACTAAGCCAACAAGTAAAAAAGCGAAGTTGATGGAAGCAAAATTTGATTACCAATCATTCATCGATCAATCGATTGAAGAAATGATATCTGAAAATATTTACCCAGATTATAAGAGTGAAGTAGAAGATGATTTATTTTAAACTGCCTTGTGCAGTTTTTTTTGTGTATTTCTATTTAAAATAACGTATAATAAATAAGAAAGAAGGAATGCGTATGTTAATTTGTCCAGTATGTAAAGAAATGTTAGAAAAGAAAGATAAGGTCTACGTTTGTATCAATAAACATAGTTTTGATATTGCAAAACAAGGGTATTGTAATTTGTTTTTAAAATCGAGTCAGAATAGTGGAGATAATAAAGAGATGGTACAAGCTAGAAATTTGTTTTTAAATAAAGGGTATTATGCCCCGTTGGTAGAAGCTTTGTATAAATTGATTGGATCAGTCAAACATGATGTTATTGTAGATGCTGGATGTGGAGAAGGGTACTATACGAATCTGTTGCAAAAAAAATTGGGTACGCCAATTACTGGATTTGATTTATCTAAAGATACGATTAAGTTAGCTAGTAAAGCGAATGCCAAAAACGATTACTTTATTAGTAGCATTTTTGATTTACCTATTGCCAGTCAAAGTGTAGATGTATTGTTAAATATATTTGCCCCTTTTGCACAAGAAGAATATGCACGTTTATTAAAGCAAGAAGGAATTTTAATAAAGGTGGATCCTAATGCATTCCATTTAATGGAGTTAAAACAATGTCTATATGAGCAAGTATATGAAAATGAAGTATTCGATATTGAAACAACACAATTGCAACTAATAAAACATGAAGAAGTTACTTTTACAATGCATTTGAAGCAACCTGATATTATACAATTATTAAAGATGACACCATATTATTATCGTTCCAAACAAGAGGCAATACAACGAGTATGTGCATTAGAAACATTAGAGTGTAAAGCATCCTTTATCATTTATGTATATGCATGCAAGTAATGAAACAATTTTCACAAAATAAATGTAAATTGATATAGATTTATTACATTTATTTTAGTATAATAATGAATAACATATATTAATTGATACAGTTGTATACAAAATGTAGAAAGGGGTAGTAGAATTTAAATTATTCTACATGTATGATATATGAAATTAAATGGATCACAAATCATCATGGAAATCCTATTAGAACATGGTGTCGATACAGTATTTGGTTATCCAGGTGGGGCCGCATTAAATGTTTATAATTCTCTATATGACTATAGTGATAAAATAACTCACATTTTGACAGCACATGAACAAGGAGCAGCACATGCTGCAGATGGATATGCTAGAGCGTGTGGTAAAACAGGTGTTGTGTTTGCAACAAGTGGGCCTGGTGCAACAAATTTAGTAACAGGAATTGCAACCGCATTTATGGATAGCATCCCAATGGTTGCCATTACATGTAATGTGGCAGATAGTTTAATTGGTAGAGATGCTTTTCAAGAAATCTCGATTACAGGAGTTACCTTGCCAATTACTAAGCATAATTATTTTGTTAATCGCGTGGAAGATTTAGCCGATTCTTTACGTAATGCATTTCGAATTGCTAATGAAGGTAGAAAAGGTCCGGTATTAGTAGATATCACTAAAGATGTAACAGCAGCTAATATGCTATGCGAATTTATAGCCAGTCAACCACTTGAAAAACAAGCGAATCCTGTCATTGACCAAGAAAAATTGAAAACAATTGCTGAAGTCATCAACAGTGCTAAAAAACCAGTTGTCTACTTTGGTGGAGGAGTGGTAGCAAGTCGTGCTCGCAAAGAACTTGCACAATTCCTACAAAAAATAGATGCACCAGCTACCTATACGATGATGGCTGCTGGCGTACTGGATTATGAAGATCCTAAAAACTTAGGATTAATAGGGATGCATGGTAGTATGGCAGCGAATCGTGCAATTGATGATGCCGATTTAGTATTAGCATTAGGGACGCGTTTCTCGGATCGAGTTGCGCTAAACCCAAATCGTTTTGCTCCGCATGCAGCCATTATTCAAATTGATATTGATGAAGGAGAAATGAATAAAAATGTGGTCATTAACCATGAATTAGTAGCAGATATGAAAGAGGCTATTACGGCACTTCTTCCATTAGTCGAACAAGCAGATCACAAAGAGTGGATTGCTGAAGTGAGCCATTTTAGACAAGAGGTAAATGTGGAAGTGGAAGGAGCGAGTATTCGTCCTAAACAGCTTATTCATGCAGCTTGCGATCTAGCTGACAAAGATACAATCTATGTAACTGATGTTGGGCAACATCAAATGTGGGCGGCTCAATATCTTAAACATAAAAAAGCAGAAAATTTTTTAACAAGTGGAGGATTGGGAACAATGGGATTTGGATATGGAGCTGCAATTGGAGCTCAATATGCTGCACCAGATAAACGCGTTGTTCACCTTACTGGAGACGGTTCATTCCATATGAACTTAAATGAAGCTTGTACAGCCGTTTCGTATAACTTACCAATTATCACAATTATTTTTGATAATAAAGTATTAGGTATGGTCTATCAATGGCAAACTGTGTTTTATGAAAAACACTACTCTCAAACAATTTTAGAACGTAGTACAGATTATGTACAACTAGCAAAAGGGTTTGGGGCAACTGGATTTGAAGCAAGTACAATGGAAGAATTTGAGGAAGCTTATAAACAAGCTTTACAAATAAATGGACCTGTGTGGATTGCTTGTAAAATTCATCGCAATGAGCGAGTCTTACCAATGATTCCTAATGGAGGAACATTGAAAGATATGATTATCGATTAAGGAGGCTATAAATATGAAAGAAGTAATTAGTATTTTTGTTGATAATCAAGCCAATGTATTAACTCGTGTTGCGAGCTTATTTGGTAGAAGAGGATTCAACATAGATTCATTGACAGTGTCGACAACAAATGATCCAAATTTAAGTCGAATTACTGTAGTATTTAATGGAGATGCTCAAGCACTTGCACAAATTCTAAGTCAAACTAGAAAATTGGAAGTGGTAAAAGATATCTTCACATTAGAAAGAGAAACTAGTTTATATCGTGAATTATTACTGTTAAAAGTAGAGTGCGATAAAACAAACCGTGGAGTATTAAAAGAAATTGTTGATATTTATCGCGGTAAGATAATTTCATTATCAAAAGATTGTATGATTGTTGAGTTAACAGGAGCATCTGAAAAAGTAGATGGTTTTTTAGAAATGGTTAACTGTTACAATATTATAGAAACATGTCGTACAGGAATTACAGGTATTTCGAGAGCTTCTAGCAATACCGAATCATCAGATTATTAATAAAGGAAAAGAGGAAAAATAAAATGATTAAAAAATATTATGACACAGATTGTAACTTAGGATTATTAGATGGAAAGACAGTAGCTATTATTGGATATGGTTCACAAGGTCATGCACATGCATTAAACTTACAAGATAGTGGAGTGAATGTAGTAGTAGGATTAAGAGAGTCTAGTGCTTCTGTAGAAAAAGCAAAAGCTGCTGGATTATGTGTTATGGGAATTGAAGAAGCAGCAAAAGCTGGAGATTTCGTAATGATGTTAGTTCCAGATGAAACAGCAGCTGATATTTATAAAACACAAATTGCACAACACATGGTGGAAGGAAATGTTTTAATGTTTGCTCATGGGTTCAACATTATTTACAAACAAATCGCACCAGCTAGCAATATTGATGTGATCATGGTGGCTCCTAAAGGGCCTGGACATACGGTACGTTCACAATATGAAGAAGGTAAAGGAGTACCAAGTTTAATTGCAGTACACCAGGATGCTTCTGGAAAAGCAAAAGATTATGCATTAGCATATGCAAGTGCAAATGGTGGAGGACGTGCTGGTATTCTTGAAACGACATTTAAAGAAGAAACAGAAACAGATTTATTTGGTGAACAGGCGGTTCTTTGTGGAGGTGTTTGTGAATTAATGAAAGCTGGTTTTGATACTTTAGTAGAAGCTGGATACGAACCTGAAATGGCGTATTTCGAATGTATTCATGAAATGAAATTAATTGTTGATTTAATTAACAGCGGTGGATTTGATATGATGCGTTACTCAATTTCTAATACTGCAGAGTATGGAGATTATAGAACGGGAAAACGTTTAATCACAGAAGACACTAGAAAAGAAATGAAAAAAGTATTAACTGAAATTCAAGATGGAACATTTGCAAGTGAATTTATAACTGAATTCAAAGCTGGTGGACAAGCTAAATTCTTAAAAACTCGTGAAAACGAAAGCCAACATTTATTATGTAAAGTTGGAGCTGAATTAAGAAAAATGATGAGTTGGTTAAAGAAATAAAAAAAAGAAGGCGTAAGCCTTCTTCTTTGAAATAATGAGGTAATAAATATGGATAAAAGTAAATTAAGAAGTGCTCATGTAACACAAGGGGTAGAAAAGGCTCCGATGCGTAGTTTGTTTTATGCGATGGGTTATACAAAAGAAGAATTAGATCGACCTTTAATTGGAGTGGTTTGTGCACACAGTGAAATTGTACCAGGTCATATTCATTTAGATAAGGTTGCACAAGCTGTCAAAGCAGGAATTAGAATGGCAGGGGGAACGCCTATTGAGGTGCCTGCAATTGGCGTGTGTGATGGAATTGCGATGGGTCATACAGGAATGCGTTATTCTTTGGCGAGTCGTGAATTAATTGCGGATAGTGTGGAAACAATGGCAAATGCACATTGTTTTGATGGTTTAGTTTTAGTTCCAAATTGTGATAAAATCGTTCCAGGAATGATGATGGGAGCATTACGTATTAATATCCCTACGATTGTTTGTAGTGGGGGACCAATGATGGCTGGACTAGTTGATGGAGAAGAAACGTCTTTGTCTAAAATGTTTGAAGCAGTAGGTGCAAAAAAAGCTGGTTTAATTGATGATGTTCAATTAGATAACTATGAAAAAAACACATGCCCAGGATGTGGGTCATGTTCTGGTATGTATACAGCTAACTCAATGAACTGTTTAAGTGAAGCATTAGGGTTTGCATTACCAGGTAATGGGACTATTCCAGCAGTACATAGCGGGCGTATTCAACTAGCTAAAAAAGCAGGAATGTCTATTATGCATTTAGTAGAAAATGATATTAAAGCTAGAGATATCGTTAATGAGAAATCTATTAAAAATGCATTAGCTTGTGATATGGCTTTAGGGTGTTCTAGCAATAGTGTCTTACACTTATTAGCGGTAGCACGTGAAGCGGGGGTACCTTTAGATTTAGCGATGTTTAATGAAATGAGTGAAAAAGTAGCTAACTTATGTCACTTAGCACCAGCTGGTGGAAGCCATATGCATGATTTAAACAATGCAGGGGGGATCCCAGCAGTTCAAAATGAATTAGCAAAACAAGGATTATTAGATTTAGATGTATTAACGGTAACAGGTAAAACACTAAAAGAAAATATTGCAGGTAAGAAGAATACCAATCCACAAACGATTCGTCCAATCGAAACACCTTATTCAAAAACTGGTGGAATTGCTGTTCTATTTGGAAATATCGCCCAAGAAGGATGTGTAGTTAAACGAAGTGCAGTGGCTGCAGAAATGCTAGTGCATAGCGGACCTGCTCGTGTTTTTGATTGCGAAGAAGATGCCATACAAGCTATTTACGCTTCTGAAATAGTTGAGGGAGATGTAGTAGTCATTCGTTATGAAGGTCCAGTTGGTGGGCCTGGAATGCGTGAAATGTTAAGTCCTACTAGCGCATTAGCCGGTATGAAGTTAGATAAATCAGTTGCTTTAATTACAGATGGAAGATTTTCTGGGGCAAGCCGTGGTGCTTCCATTGGTCATGTTTGTCCAGAAGCAGCAGTAGGAGGAAATATTGCCCTATTACAAGATGGAGATCGAATTGAAATTAATATTCCTAACTATTCGATTCATGCACAAGTAGATGAAGAGACATTTGCAAAGCGTAGAGAAACTTTAGTAACAAGAGAACCAAACGTGAAAACAGGATGGTTAAAGCGTTATGCCGCATTAGTAGACAGTGCTGCTAAAGGAGCGATAATGAAGTAAAAAAAGGTAAGCCAAATTGGCTTACCTTTTTTTTTATACAGCTTTAATAAAAAAACCATTTTGTTTTAATGTATCATGAATTAAATCAATCTGTGCTTGGTTTTTAGTCTCCATATCAATTTTTAAGAAACAAGAATTGATTCCCATATCCGGATCAGAATTATCATATTGAACACCAATTACATTTCCACCACAGCTAGAAATAATATCGCTCACACCACTTAATTGTCCTGGTTTATCCTCTAAAGCGATAGTGATATTACTTCTTCTGCCACCCATAATTAAACCACGTGTAATTACACGATTTAAAATGTTTACATCAATGTTTCCACCACTTAAAATGCAAACTACATTTTTATTTTTTACTTTTATTTTATCAAAGAGTAAGGCAGCAACACTCACAGCACCAGCACCTTCAGTGACTAACTTATGGCTTTCCATTAGTGATAAAATAGCGGCAGCTGTTTCATCATCAGAAACAGTTACGATTTCATCCACATATTGACTAATAATTGCATAAGTGTTTACACCTGGTTGTTTCACTGCAATTCCATCTGCAAAGGTATTCACTTGCTCAAGTTCAATGACTTGTTCTTTATGAATCGAATCATACATGCTACTTGCGCCTTCTGCTTGTACACCTATTATGTGAACATCTGGCTTTAATGATTTAATAGCAATAGCAACTCCGCTAATTAAGCCTCCACCACCAATTGGACAAACGATGACATCAACATCTTTTAATTGTTCAATGATTTCTAGACCAATTGTTCCTTGTCCAGCAATGACATCGTCATCATCGAATGGATGAATAAAGGTACTACCATTTTGTTTTTGTAATGCCAATGCTTTATTGTAAGCATCATCATATGTGTTCGGTACTAAACACACTTGTGCACCATAATTTTTTGTGGCTTCCACTTTAGAAATAGGGGCTCCGTCAGGCATACAAATTAAACAAGGTATATTGTTTCTAGCAGAAGCTAAAGCCACTCCTTGTGCATGGTTACCTGCACTACAAGCGATAATTCCTTTTTTCTTTTCTGCCTCACTTAATTGAGAAATCTTATAAAAGGCACCTCTAATTTTAAAACTACCTGTCATTTGTAAATTTTCAGTTTTTAAATATACATTGTTTTTTTTGCTTAATGCATGTGAATGTATTAAGTCTGTTTTCCGTACCACATCTTGTAATGCATAAGCTGCATGATATATCTTGTCTAATTTGACCATCGCTAAAGCCCCCTGTTTTAAGTTTTACTCAGATAGTGTATAATGTTTCTTAAAGGAAGTGAAAATATGAATTCATTAAATCAATTAAGTTTAAAATTAAAAAGTTTAAGTGTTTTTAATCGGTTACATACACAACCATTATTCATAAGAGTACAATATTTACTAGATAAAAGTCAAGTTGGTACAGAAAGTGAAAGAATTAAAGCCTATAGTGATTTAACAAGTTTATTGTATGAAGAAAACGAAAATTTAAGTAGTGCGATTTTAGAAGCTACATTGGGCTGTGAGAATGCTTATGTAAAACGTTGTATTATAGATTGTAGACCAAGCGCATTACTTAAAAAGCAATGGGAAAGAGAATTGTTAATTCTACAAGAAATATCTTTATTAAAATCTAGTGATTTTCATTTTGAACAAGTAGTATTGGGAGAATGGGAGACAACAGCGTTTGATTTTATTAGTTTAGCAACCCAACAAAATAAACAAATATATAAAAAAGGTTATGGGATGTATGCAAAATATAACATGTTTTATATTCATAATAAAAAAATTACTCCCGTTTTGTGTAGTGATACACAAACATTAGATGATTTTTATGAATATGAAAGAGAACGAGCAAGTGTTGTGAAAAATACGGAAGCTTTATTAGCAGGTAAAGTAGCCAGTCATTTATTATTATATGGAGATGCAGGAACAGGAAAATCTAGTACAATTAAAGCGATTGTAAATACGTATGCCAAACAGGGATTACGCTTAGTAGAAATTAAGAAAAATCAATTGTATTTATTAAGTGATTTAATTAGTGAATTGGCGAAACAACCAGTCAAATTTATTTTATTTATTGATGATTTAAGTTTTCAATGTAATGATGAAAATTTTGCAACTCTAAAATCTATGTTAGAAGGAAGTGCAAGTGCAATTGCTAATAATGTGTGTATTTATGCAACTAGTAATCGTCGTCATTTAGTGAAAGAAAATCATCAATCAAGAATAGGAGATGAAATTCATTTGCAAGACACGATACAAGAGACACTAAGTTTATCAAGTCGATTTGGATTAACGATTACGTTTACTAAATGTGATAAACCTACTTACTTAGCAATTGTAGATGAATTAGCAAAGTTGCATCATATTAATATGGAGTCCAACACCTTACATGTGAAGGCAGAGGCTTTTGCAATTCGCCATCATGGACGAAGTCCAAGAACAGCAAAACAATTTATTACTTTATTGAGTAATGAGATTTAATGTTTAGCATTGTAAAGTTTGATAGGTATGGTATAATTTTAAAGATTAAACAAAATAGGATAGAGGAGTGTTAAAATGGCATTTGAATCATTAACGAGTCGCTTAAGTAAAGCGATGAAAAATATTACTGGTAAGGGTAAATTATCAGAAAAGAATATGGATGAAATGCTTCGTGAAGTACGTATGTCTTTACTGGAAGCAGATGTAAACTATAAGGTTGTAAAAGACTTTATTGAAAATGTGAAAACAAAAGCGTTAGGCGTAGAAGTAATGCAATCGTTAGATCCAAGTCAAATGGTTGTGAAAGTAGTGCGTGATGAGTTAGTTGAGTTATTAGGTGGAGAAGAAGCTGAGTTAACGTATGCAACAAGTGGATTGACGACTATTATGATGGTGGGTTTACAAGGGACTGGTAAAACAACTGCATCAGCTAAAATTGCAAATGTTTTACAAAAGAAAAAAAGTCGTAAAGTACTTTTGGTAGCTTGTGATATCGTGCGTCCTGCAGCCATTGAACAACTGCAAGTTTTAGGAAAACAAATCCAAACGGAAGTGTTCACAAAAGGATTAGAAGTATCTGCATTAGATACTGCAAAACAAGCTTTAGACTATGCACGGGAGCGTGGATATGACACTGTACTATTTGATACGGCGGGACGTTTACACATTGATGAGGAATTAATGGATGAGTTACGACAACTTAAAGAAGTCGTTCAGCCAAATGAAGTGTTACTAACAGTGGATGCAATGACAGGGCAAGATATTGTGAATGTAGCAACATCGTTCCATGAATTATTAAATGTAACAGGTTTAGTACTGACAAAATTAGATGGGGACTCAAGAGGAGGAGGTATCTTATCGGTACGTGCCATAACAAAAGTACCTGTCAAATTTACTGGATTAGGAGAAAAAATCGAAGATTTAGATATTTTTTATCCTGAACGAATGGCAGAGCGTATCCTAGGTATGGGAGATATGATGACATTAATCGAGCAAGCGCAAGAGAAAATGGACATCGATGTAGCTGAACGTAGTGCCAAACGTATGATGAGTGGAGAGTTCACATTAGAAGATATGTTAGCACAATTACAACAAGTCAAAAAAATGGGGTCTATTACTAAAATTATGAAACATATTCCTGGTATGGGAGATATGGCATCTAAAATAAATGAACAAGATACGGATCAAGGAATGAAACGTAGTGAAGCCATTATTTTAAGTATGACAAAAGCGGAACGAAATGATCCTTCTATCTTAAGAGCGAGTCGAAAAAATAGAATTGCAGCTGGTTCAGGAACAAAAGTAAGTGAAATTAATAAATTGATTTCGCAATTTGAGAAAACAAAAGTGATGATGAGACAAATGGCTAAAATGTCACAAGGTGGAATGCCTGGAATGCCGGCTATGCCTGGCATGAAGGGTGCCGCACCCAAAAAGTTTGTATCTAAATTAAAACGTAGAAGATAAAGTAAAGTCGATATGAAAAATATCGACTTTTTTTGTAAAAGAGGGGTGAGTGACTATTTAAAGTGATTATGAAAATCTAGTAGAAAAGAAAAATCAAATATTGCAGGCTGTCATTGTAAAATAATAATGGCATATCTAGAAGAAATAGAAGTTAAATGTTCGTTAAATTTATAATGTTCAAGAATACATTGTAAAAAAATAATATAAATAATATAATGAATATAGGAGGTGTACTTATGTTTGAATGGACGTCAGGGAATGTATTTACGTTACAAGTAACAATGTATGAAACAAATATGACACTTAATAGTGCCTGTGCAAGTTATTTTAAAGATGTACGCTGGGTAATGATTGGTTTGAATCAAGAGACCAAACAAATTGCAATTAAACCAGTCAATAAAAAAGAAGTAGACTTGCAACTAGTCCCAATTGAAAAATTACATAAAATATCAATTGGAAAAAGTTATGGAAGAATTAGCAATAAAGTAATCATGAAAGAGATTCAAGGAATGTGTGATTTCGATATCGACAAGCAAAAATTTGAAGCTATTTTTGATAACCAACAAAACATTTTAATTGTGGATATCAAAAAAACTAATGAAAGGAGATTAAAATGACACTATTTTGGATAATTGTTATAGTAGCAAGTGTGTTATTAGAAATAGCAACCGCTACGGCTTTAGTTAGTGTATGGTTTAGTGTAGGAGGATTAGTCGCATTATTATTAGCGTACTTGAATATTTCATTACCACTACAAATAATTTGCTTTTTTGTAGTAAGTATTGGTATGATATTAGTAGCAAGGCCACTTGCTAGTTCTTATTTAAGAGGCAATACTGTGGCAACTAATGCAGATCGCTTTATTCATGAAGTAGGAACCATCACTAAAAGTGTCCCACCAAATGGACGAGGAGAAGTTAAAGTGTTAGGTATTTCATGGATTGCTATTGAAAAAGAAGGGAATAGCATTAAAGAAAATAGCCAAGTACGTGTACTGGCTATTGATGGTGCAAAATTAATTGTCACTAAAATTAAGGAGGGGGTATAAATATGGCAGGAATTATTAATTTTTTGTTTTTGATTATAGCGATTGGAATTGTTGGAGGTATTCTATTTTATATCGTTCGTATTGTACCGCAAGCGCAATCATTTGTGATAGAACGTTTAGGTGCTTATCATTCTACTTGGGCAACTGGAATACATGTTTTAATTCCATTTGTGGATCGTGTAGCGAATAAAGTAACGTTAAAAGAAGTTGTAAAGGATTTTCCCCCACAACCGGTTATCACAAAAGATAATGTAACAATGCAAATTGATACGGTTGTGTATTTTCAAATTACGGATCCTAAGTTATATACGTATGGAGTCGTAGGGCCTATTACTGCGATTGAAAACTTAACAGCCACTACGCTAAGAAATATTATTGGAGATTTAGAGTTAGATGAAACATTAACCTCACGTGATATTATTAATACTAAGATGCGTGCGATTTTAGATGAAGCTACTGATCCATGGGGAATTAAAGTGGGTCGCGTGGAAGTGAAAAATATTATTCCGCCACGGGATATTCAAGAAGCGATGGAAAAACAAATGCGTGCAGAACGTGAACGTCGTGAGGCTATTTTACGTGCTGAAGGAGATAAACGTAGTGCTATCTTAACCGCAGAAGGTGAAAAAGAGGCGATGGTCTTACGTGCTAATGCGAAAAGAGAATCTATGATTGCCGAAGCAGAAGGAGAAGCACAAGCGATTGAACGCTTATATCGTGCCCAAGCTGAAGGGATTGAAATTATCAATAAAGCAAATCCAAGTCATGCATTTTTAACCATTAAAGGATTAGAAGCATATACTAAACTAGCGGATGGGCAAGCTACAAAAATAGTTGTACCAAGTGAACTGCAAAATATGACAAGTATGTTAACGATGGCAAAAGAAATGTTAGGGAAAGAAACTGAGTAAGATCAGTTTCTTTTTTTAGGAAACGCAAACTGTTTTGTTAATAAAGGAATAAGGGGTGTTAAGATGAGAGAACAAATTTTAAGCTATGCAGTAAAATATAAAGGTGATTGTACTAAGATTGCTAAAGCAATCTTAAATAATGAGGCATACGAGCGAATAGAGTATAATGGTCATTATGTCACTATTTTAGATCCTGAATACCCCACATGTTTATTACAGTTAAACTATCGCCCATGGATTTTATTTTATGAAGGAAATATTAAGTTACTAAATGATAAGTGTGTAGGGGTAGTAGGCAGTCGTATATATAGTGAACAAGCCAAAAACAATACCATTTTATTAATTCGACATCTTGCCAAAGCATATACCATTGTCAGCGGATTAGCAAAGGGTGTAGATGCTTTAGCTCATCAACAAGCCATAACAATGAATCGACACACTATCGGTGTATTAGGTTGTGGTCTAGATGTTGTGTACCCTAAAGAAAATGAAAATTTATATATAGAGATGCGCAAGTATCATTTAATTGTATCAGAGTACCCAAATGGTACAAAGCCACTCGCACATCACTTTCCATGGCGCAATCGTATTGTCAGTGCACTGAGCAGTAGCTTAATAGTTGTGGAAGCAAAAGTAAGAAGTGGAACATTAATATCGGTGAATGAAGCTTTAGAATTAGGGAAAGATGTGTATTGCTTTCCCTATTCATTTTTAGATGAAAATGGATTAGGTTGTAACTTATTAATACAAAGCGGATGCCAAGTGCTCTGTACAATACAAGATTTAGAAGAAATATAAAATAATTGACAAAGCGAAATGATACAGTTAATATGATTTAGAAATAGGAGGAGATTTATGAAAAAGTTAGTAATCGTCGAATCACCATCAAAATCAAAAACAATTGAAAAATATTTAGGTAGTGAATTTACTGTAGTATCCAGTAAAGGACACATTCGTGACTTAGCCACAACAGGAAAAGGTGGTTTAGGTATTGATGTAGAGAATGCATTTACACCGACCTATAAAATAAGCAAAGAAAAAAAGGATGTTGTGAAAGAGTTAAAGAAACTTGCGAAAAAAAGTGATCAAGTGTACTTGGCAAGTGACCCGGATCGAGAAGGGGAAGCTATCGCATGGCATTTAGCGCAAGAACTAAATTTAGATCAAAGCGAAGAAAATCGTATTGTTTTTAATGAAATCACTAAGAACGCTGTAATGGCGGCTTTTGATGTACCACGCTGTGTGGACCAAAATTTAGTCAAATCACAAGAAACAAGACGCATGTTAGATCGAATTATAGGGTTTAAACTATCAAAATTACTACAAAGTAAAATTAAATCAAAATCAGCAGGACGTGTACAATCTGTCGCCTTGCGATTAATCGTTGAAAGAGAAAGTGATATTAATGCCTTTGTAAGTGAAGAATATTGGAGTGTTCATGCCGCTATTACGAAAGGTAGAAATAAATTTGAAGCAGAATTAAAAAAAGTAGATGGAAAAAAAGCCAAAATTGTAAATGAAGAGCAATCTAAAGCGATTATTGCACGTTGTAGGGAAACATATACCGTTACTAAAATAGATAAAAAGGTAAAGAAGAAACAACCTAAAATGCCTTTTATTACAAGTACATTACAACAAGAAGCTTCTACTAAATTAAGTTTTAGCGCAAAAAAGACAATGCAAGTTGCCCAAAAATTATATGAAGGGGTAGATTTAGAAAGTGGTACAGAAGGGTTAATCTCCTATATGAGAACAGATTCAACTCGATTAAGTCCAGATTTTATCTCGTCTGCTTTAAGCTATATTGAACAGGAGTTTGGAAAAGAATACTTAGGAAATGTGCGTGTTAAAAAAGATGATAAAGCACAAGATGCACATGAGGCATGCCGTCCTACAAGTATTCATCGTACACCAGAAAGCATAAAAGCACACTTAACAAATGATCAATTTAAATTATATAAACTAATTTATTATCGTACATTAGCCTCTTTAATGGCTCCTGCCAAAAATGATGCAGTACAAGTCGTAATCGAAAATAATGGATGCGAATTTAATGCAAATGGAAGTGTACAAACATTTGATGGATACTTAAAAGTATATGGCGCATATGAATCCAGTAAAGATGAATTGTTGCCTACATTAAATGTAGAGGAAGTGTTAGAACAGGTTGCTTTAGAAGGTAAACAACACTTTACAGAACCGCCAATGCGCTATAGTGAAGCACGTTTAATAAAAGAAATGGAAGAAAATGGTATTGGTAGACCAAGTACATATGCAAGTATTATTGATACCTTACAAGCTAGAAGTTATGTAGAACTTAAAAAGCAAACGGAAACAGGAAAAACAAAAGTATTTTTTCCAACAGAGCAAGGTATTTTAACAGATGCTAAATTACAAGAATTTTTTAATTCTATTATTAATGTTAAATACACAGCTGAAATGGAAGGTGCATTAGATAAGATTGCTGAAGGTCATTTAGATAATGTGGAAGAACTACAAGTATTTTATGACAAATTTATGCCTTTATTAGATAAAGCAAATGCAGGTATGGAAAAAATAGAGGCACAAAAAACTGGAGAAAAATGTCCGGATTGTGGAAGTGATTTAGTCATTCGTAAGGGACGTTATGGTGATTTTATAGCATGTGGTAACTATCCTGAATGTAAATACATTCAACAAAAAGAAGAAGATAAAACAGATGAAAAATGTCCGAATTGTGCAGGGAACTTAGTAAAGAAAAGAGGTCGTTTTGGTGAATTCTTTGCTTGCGAAAATTATCCTGATTGTAAATATATAAAAAATAATAAAGAACAACCAGAACCAACTGGTAAAATGTGCCCAGAATGTGGGAAAGAGTTGGTAAAGCGTAAAAGTCGTTATGGGAAATACTTTATTGGATGTAGTGGCTATCCAAAATGTAGGCATATGGAACCAATTAAAGTAGAAGATAACGAAACAAAAGCGAAAGAAAAAGAGGAAGCATAATGGAAAGAGTAACGATTATTGGAGCAGGTTTAGCAGGAAGTGAAGCTTGTTGGCAATTGGTAAAAAGAGGAATTCCGGTTACTCTAATTGAAATGCGTCCTAAAAAGATGACACCTGCTCATCATAGTTCAAATTTTGCAGAATTGGTTTGTAGTAATTCATTACGATCTAATGCGTTAAACAATGCCGTAGGTGTCATGAAAGAAGAAATGCGTATGTTTGACTCATTAATTATGAAAGTAGCTGATGAAACTGCGGTACCTGCAGGTAGTGCTTTGGCAGTAGATCGCGAATCATTCTCTAAAAATATTACAACTTTTTTAAAGGAACATCCTTTAGTGGAGATAGTTGAAGAGGAAGTAACAAGTATTCCAAACGGACCTGTTATTGTGGCGACGGGTCCTTTGACAAGTGATGCATTAAGTGCAGATATTCAACGATTATTCAATGAAGACTACTTACATTTTTATGATGCAGCTGCACCTATTGTCACAAAAGAGAGTATCGATTTTGAAAAAGCTTATTATAAATCACGATATGACAAAGGAGCTGCAGATTATATTAATTGTGCAATGAATGAGGAAGAATTCAAAAACTTTTATGAGGCATTAATCCAAGCGGAAACTGTACCTGTAAAAGATTTTGAAGAGAAGTACTTTGAAGGGTGTATGCCGTTTGAAGAGATTGCAAGACGTGGGGAAAAAACATTATTGTTTGGTCCTATGAAACCAGTTGGATTAGAAAAAGATGGTGGAAAAAGAGCACATGCAGTTGTCCAGCTAAGACAAGATGATGCTGCAGCTAGCTTATATAATGTTGTGGGTTTTCAAACTCACTTAAAATGGGGCGAACAAAAACGTATCCTTCAAATGATTCCAGGTTTAGAAAATGTAGAAATCATACGTTATGGGGTAATGCATCGTAATACATATTTGTGTGCACCTAAATGTTTAAAGCCTACTTATCAAGCCATAACAAGAGATGATTTGTTTTTTGCAGGACAATTATGTGGTGTAGAGGGTTATATTGAATCGGCTGCTAGTGGAATGTTAGCGGGATTAAATATGGCCAATTATATGCGTGGTAAAGAGGTTGTCACATTAAATGATACGACAGCTATTGGTAGTATGGCAAAATACATCACTCACACGAATCCAAAATACTTTCAACCGATGAACGCAAATTTTGGGATTATGCGTTTAAAAGAAAAAGTGAAAAAAAATGAAAAAAAAGCAGCGTATGCAAAGTTTGCTTTAGAAAGCATTGAGGCTGTGAAAGGTCAGTTTGATTGATGAATTCCTATATTGTTGAGTATTTACAATATTGCCAACAAAAAAATAGTGCTAGCATGAATACATATGATGCATATCGCTTAGATTTATGCGAGTTTGACACATTTTTGAAAACTGAACATATTGAAAATGTATTATGTGTCCAACGTAAACATATTAATCAATATATTATTTATTTAAAATCGGGTAAACAACGTAATGCATTACAAAATAGCAGTGTTTCTCGTAAACTGAGCACATTACGTAGTTTCTATAAATTTTTACAACAACGTTATGGATTAGATCAAAATCCTCTCCTTCATATTCGTTCCTTAAAAACAAGTAAAAAAATACCAGAGTTTTTGTTTGAGCATGAAGTCGAATCTTTACTTGATAGCTTTGTATTAGATGATGACTTGCAAAAGCGTGATCAAGTCATGTTTGAACTAATGTATGCATGCGGCTTACGTGTATCAGAAGTAGTGGCATTGCAGTGTGATCAAATTGATTATGAACAACACTTTGTATTTGTCAAAGATGGGAAAGGGAAAAAAGATCGATACGTACCATTTTATCCAGAACTTGCTATGCGTCTACAAAATTATTGTAAACAAGTACGCCAACTATTGTGTTTGCGCCAAAATCACAATCATATGTTTGTGAATCGATTAGGAGAACCCATTCATGCAAGAGGAATTCAATACCGTTTAGATCAAGCTAGTAAACGTGCCAATTTAGTGATGAAATTACATCCCCATATGTTGCGTCATAGTTTTGCGACTCATTTATTAGATCATGGAGCTGATTTACGAATTGTTCAAGAATTATTAGGGCATGCCTCGTTATCAACAACACAAATTTATACACATGTTTCACAAGAGAAACTAAAAAAAGTTTATGAACAAGCACACCCAAGAAGTACAAAAACAATTTAAGTTTTTTGTGCTTCTTTTTCAATTAAAAAAACTGGAATTTAGGATTGAAATGAAAGGCGAAAAGTGGTAGTATATATAGGCACGCGTAGGCGTGAATACACACATCATGAATGAATTAATCCCGTGCTCTAGTGAAGTTGAGTTCACAACGATGAGTTATTAATTTTAGAAGTGATGGAGGAGTAACGGAAAGCGAGGACATATTATGTCAGTAATTTCAATGAGAAAATTATTAGAAAACGGTGTTCATTTTGGACATCAAACACGTAGATGGAACCCAAAAATGAAGGCAAACATCTATGCACAAAGAAATGGTGTACATATCATTAACTTAGAAAACACTTTAGTACAAGTAGAAGATGCATATGCTGCTATTAAAGCTATCGCTGAAAAAGGCGGTAAAGTATTATTTGTTGGAACTAAAAAACAAGCGCAAGCTACTATTGAAGAAGAAGCGTTACGTTCAGGTTCATTCTTCGTTAACCAAAGATGGTTAGGTGGATTATTAACAAACTATAGAACAATTCAAAAGCGTGTTAAACGCTTAGTGGAAATTGAAGAAATGGAATCAAGTGGATTAATCGAAGTTTATACTAAAAAAGAACAAGCACAATACAGAAAAGAAAAAGCTCGTTTAGAAAACTTCTTAGGTGGAATTAAAGAAATGAAAAAATTACCACAAGCAGTATTTGTAGTTGATCCTAAAGAAGAGCACAATGCAGTAGCAGAGGCTAAAAAATTAGGGATTCCTGTATTTGCAATGGTAGATACTAACTGTGATCCAGAAGAAGTAGATTTTGCAATCGCTTCTAATGATGATGCAATTCGTTCAGTTAAATTAATTGTAACATTAATGGCTGATGCAATTGTGGAAGCAAAAGGTGGATTATTATCAGTAGCTCATTCAACAGATGGAGAAGAAGCGGATGTAACTATGGCTGATGTAATTATCAATGTAGAAGAGCAAATCGCTGAAAACGAAAGAAGAAGAAGACAAAGAAACGAAGAAAAACGTCGTCGTTTTGAAAATAGAAAAAACTTCAATAAAGATGGAAACAGAAGACCATATGTAAGAAGAGATAACAACAATACAGACGCTGCAGCAGCTCCAAAAGCTACTACAGCTGCTCAATAATCTAGGAGGAACTAAATCATGGCAATTAGTGCAAGTCAAGTAAAAGAATTACGTGAAAAAACTGGAGCAGGGATGATGGACTGTAAAAAAGCTTTAACTGAATGTGATGGAGATATTGCGAAATCAATCGATTGGTTACGTGAAAAAGGAATCGCATCAGCTGCTAAAAAAGGAAACAGAATTGCAGCTGAAGGATTATCAAGAGTTAAAGTTGAAGGAGATATAGCTGTTATCTTCGAAGTCAACTCAGAAACAGATTTTGTTGCGAAAAACGAACAATTTATCGCTTTATTAAATACAATTGAAGCTACTTTATTAGCTCAAAAACCAGCAAGCGTTGAAGCTGCATTGGCTGTAGATGTAAATGGTGAAACTTTAGAAACTGTGATTGCGACAGCGACAGCTACAATCGGAGAAAAAATTACATTAAGAAGATTTGAAATCTTAGAAGCTAAAGATGGAGAAGTATTTGGATGCTATATGCACAATGGTGGAAAAATTTCTGCTGTTACGACTTTAAAAGGTGGGGATGTTGCATTAGCTAAAAACATTTCTATGCAAGTCGCTTCAATGGCACCTCAATTCGTTTCAAGGGATGAAATGCCAGCTGAGTATATTGCACATGAAAGAGGAATTCAATTAGAAATTCTTAAAAATGATGCTTCATTAGCTAACAAACCTGAAAAAGTATTAGAAGGAATCGTAGAAGGAAGAGTTTCTAAAACATTACAAGAAGTATGTTTAGTAGACCAAGTTTACTTCTTAGATTCGTCAGTTAAAGTGGGACAGTTCGTAAAACAAAACAATGCTGAAGTTGTAGCGTTCACTCGTTACGTAGTAGGTGAAGGTATTGAAAAACGTGAAGAAAACTTTGCTGAAGAAGTAGCTGCACAATTAGCAGGTAAATAATTAGATTAGACACATCATGCATGTGTCTTTTTTTTATATGTTCATTTATTTTTCTAGATAAAAAAAGCGATATGTAGTATAATGTTATGGAAATAAATTAAGTTAATGATCAATTGATTGGAAAGGATATAATTATGTATAAAAGAGTATTATTAAAGTTAAGTGGAGAGGCATTATCATCACAAGGACAAGCGTTTGATCCCAAAATTTTATCAAACTTAGCCGATGAATTAAAAGAGGTACATCAATTAGGTGTTGATTTAGCTATTGTTGTTGGAGGAGGAAACTTCATTCGTGGTAAAATGGTTGAACAAATGGGAATTGATCGTGTACAAGCAGATTATATGGGAATGTTAGGTACCGTAATTAATGCTTTAGCTGTGCAAAACGCATTAGAACAAGCTGGCGTTCCTACTCGTGTACAAACAGCGATTGAAATGCAAAAAATTGCAGAACCATTTATTGTTCGCCGTGCTGAGCGTCACTTAGACAAAGGTCGTATTGTGATCTTTGGAGCGGGGACAGGAAGTCCTTACTTTTCAACTGATACCACTGCAGCACTGAGAGCGAGCGAAATAAAAGCAGATGTAATCTTAATGGCTAAAAATGGTGTAGATGGTGTATATAATGCAGATCCGAAAAAAGATGCAACAGCAACTAAGTATGAAGCAATTAGCTACATGGATTTATTACAAAAAGGTTTACAAGTAATGGATACCACTGCAACTAGTATGTGTATGGATAACGATATTGACTTAGTAGTATTTAATATGAATGAAAAAGGGAATATATTAAAAGCGGTACAAGGAACTGCAAATGGAACAGTAATTTCAAAGGACGGTAAAAAATAATGGAAATGATTTTAATGAGCACAGAAGAAAAAATGGAAAAGGCAATTGAAACACTTAACAAACATTTAGTTTCAATTCGCACTGGTAGAGCAAACCCTGCAATGCTTGAGCATGTAGAAGCGATTTATTATGGTTCGCCAACACCAATTAATCAAATGTCGGCTATTTCAGTAGTAGAAGGTAGACAGTTAATGATTAAACCTTTTGATAAGAGTGCAATCAAAGATATCGAAAAAGCAATTAATGAACAAGACTTAGGGTATCCAGTACAAAATGATGGAGATTTATTGCGTATTAATATTCCACCATTAACTGAAGAGCGAAGAAAAGAATTTACAAAAGATGCAAGTAAATGTGGAGAAGAAGCAAAAGTTGCAATCCGAAATATTCGTAGAGATGCAAATGATGCAATTAAAAAAGATAAAGAATTGCCAGAAGATGTAAAAAAAGATGGGCAAGAGCAAGTTCAAAAATTAACTGATGATTTCGTTAAAAAAATTGATTCTTTAGTAGCAGATAAAACAAAAGAAATTATGGTAATATAGTGATAAACCCACATTTGTGGGTTTATTGTTTATGGAGGATTAGTGATGATAAAACATATAGCGATCATTATGGATGGCAATGGAAGATGGGCAAAAAAACAAGGTTTACCTAGAACTTTTGGACATAAAGTGGGTTCTGAAAGAATTCGCGACATAGCTTTAGAGGCCAATAAGATGGGAGTAAAGGCAATGACTTTGTATGCTTTTTCTACGGAAAATTGGAAACGTCCTGAAGATGAAATTAACTTTTTGTGTAAGTTACCGAAAATGTTTTTTAATAAATACATAAAAGAATTAATAACGAACAATATTAAAGTATCCTATATTGGTGAATTAGAAGCATTCCCTATTGAAACTCAAAATGTGATTAAAGAAGCATTACAAAAAACAATGCATTGTAGTGGATTGGAATTAGTGATTGCATTAAATTATGGTAGCCAAAGAGAAATCGTACGCGCTGCACAAAAATATACTAATGATGTAGTAAATCAAGTTGTGAATCAGCCATTAGATGAGGCGTTATTTACTACTTATTTAGATACTGCTCATTTACCACCTATAGATTTGATGATTCGTACTAGCGGGGAACAAAGATTATCTAATTTTCTATTATGGCAGTTGGCTTATGCCGAATTTATTTTTGTAGATTATGCATGGCCTGCCTTTACAAAAGAAAAATTACATGAAGTGGTAGAAGAGTTTAATCGTAGAAATCGAAGATTTGGAGGGGTATGATGAAAACAAGAATTATTACAGCTTTATTTTTAATAGCAGCAGCCATTATTGTATTATTTTTGGGCGGGTTAACTTTGGATATTGTGATTGCGCTAGCTGTCATCATTGGTTGTTTCGAATTATTTGATTTATTAAAAAATTATAAAAAAATGCCCCCGATATTTTATGGTATAATTGCTCTATCATGTGCTGTATTAGTATTTATCGAACAAAAAAATGCTATTCCTTTATTGTGTTTAGTGCTGATTAATTTATTAGCCCTACCAGTTTATACAAAGCGTTTAAATAGTTTAGATGCACTAATAATGTGTGCCATTTATATTCTCATGTATTTCTTTGCTTATGCTTTTAGAAGTATATATATGATAGATTCTATATATATTTGGTATATTGTATTTGCTACATACGCTTGTGATACAGGAGCCTATTTTGCAGGTTATTTCTTTGGAAAAAGAAAACTATGTGAGCGCTTATCACCGAAAAAAACAATGGAAGGTTCAATTGGAGGTATTTTGTTTTCATTATTACTTTCTGTGACCTTTGCTTACTTTTATTTACCAAATGTTTCATGGTGGTTTATTGGCTTTGCATCACTTACCTTACCAATTGTATCACAAGTTGGTGATTTAAGTTTTTCAGCGATTAAACGCTATTTCAATATTAAAGATTTTTCTAATATTTTTCCAGGACATGGTGGGATTTTAGATCGTATGGATTCATTGTTATTTAATAGTATTTATTTTTATTGTTTACTACAATTAATCGTATAGAGGTGTGTATGAAAAAGATTATTTTACTAGGCGCAACAGGTAGTATTGGAATGCAAAGTATAGATGTAGTTTTACAACATCAAGATATATTTGAAATAGTCGGATTAAGTTGTGGAAAGAATACAAAACAATTACGAACTATTCTAAAGCAAATTTCTGTAAAACATGTATGCGTACAATTAGAGAGTGATTATAAAACCTTACAAAAAGAATATTCACATATTCATTTTTATCATGGAGCAAACGGTATACTTGAACTGTTAAATTTACATGCAGATATCGTTATTAATGCCATTGTTGGTTTTGCTGGATTAGCTCCTTCATTAAAATCGATTGAAACTAAAAAAGTACTAGCTTTAGCGAATAAAGAAAGTTTAGTCGTAGGTGGAGAATTAGTCAAACAGGCGTTAACAACATATGGTGGAATTATATATCCCATTGATTCTGAGCATTCAGCAATCTTTCAAGCACTACAAGGAAATCGCAAACAAGATATATTAAAATTAGTAGTAAGTGCTAGTGGTGGCAGTTTTAGAGATTATACACGTGAACAATTACATGATGTAACCCCTGAATTAGCTTTAAAACACCCGAATTGGAGTATGGGAAGTCGTATTACAATTGATTCAGCAACAATGATGAATAAAGGGTTTGAAGTCATTGAAGCACATTATTTATTTGATGTTGATTTTGATCAAATTTCTGTATTAATGAATACAGAAAGTATTATTCATTCTATGATTCATTATGTGGACCACTCTTTTATGGCGCAACTAGGTACGGCAGATATGCGTATTCCCATTCAATATGCATTATCGTATCCTAATCGATTGGCTTTACAAAGTGAAGATATTTTAGATCTAACAAAAATAAAAACACTTCATTTTAGAGAAGTGTGTACGAAACGATTTCCTTTATTAGGACTAGCCTATGAAGTAGGTAAGAAAAAAGGAAATGCAGGAGCTGTATTAAATGCAGCAGATGAAGTGTGTGTAGAATTGTTTCTACAAGGAAAAATATCTTTTCTTGAGATTGAATCCTACATTGCACAATGTGTAGCAAATATTCCATATATTGCTTCACCAAACTATGAACAATTAGCACAAAGTGATGCACAAGCTAGAGCTTTTGTGTATGCTTTAATAGAAGGAGAGAATTAATGGAAAGTTTAATTATGGGTGGTATTGGTTTTGTAATCATGATTAGTGTTGTTGTGTTCATTCATGAATTAGGGCACTTTTTAACAGCTAAATACTTTGGCGTATATTGTGGAGAATTTTCGATTGGAATGGGACCTGTCTTATTTAAAAAACATGGTAAAGAAACGCAATATTCAATTCGTGCTTTACCAATCGGTGGGTTTGTGTCGATGGCTGGTGAAGAAGACGATACTAAAAAAGAGGTAGAAGTACCTTTTGAAAGAACAATTAATGGGATAAAACCATATAAAAGAATTATAGTGATGCTTGCTGGAATTGCACTTAACTTTGTATTAGCTTACTTTGTATTTGTGGGAATAATTATGGCTCAAGGCGCAATAGCTGTGCCGGCACAACCGATTATTACAAGTGTAGTAGAAGAATCGATTGCAGCTGATGCAGGTATTTTAGTTAATGATGAAGTAATTTCTATGCAGGGTGTGGATGGTCATACATATGTAATTGATGAATTCTCTGATATTGGAGAGACAATACATTTATACCCGCAAATGTATACATATGAAATTAATCGTGATGGAGAAATATTGTATATCGATATGGAAGCTGCACAAATAGAAGATTCTTATGTATTAGGAATTGGTGCCACACAAGGAATTAAAAAAATTAATTGGTACGAATCATTTGGTATTGCAGCACAACAGGTTGTAGATTCATCAACGTTAATTTTTAAAACATTAGGATCTTTATTACAAGGAAATAATTTAGACCAATTATCAGGTCCGGTTGGAATTTATCAAATGGCTGGTGATGCCTTATCAAGTGGGTGGATTTCATACCTAAGTTTATTAGCCATTATTTCGATTAACTTAGGAGTCTTCAATGCCTTACCTTTACCTGTTTTAGATGGAGGAAGAGCATTAATTGTCATTTTGGAAAGTATTACTAAACGAAAGTTAAGTGAAAGAGTATTAACGGGTATTATGGGAGTGTCTATGTTTCTATTACTAGGGTTAATGTTATATGCAAGTTGGAATGATATTTTACGTTTATTTTAAACATATCTCTATGTAGATATGTTTTTTATTGTGGTATAATAAAGAAAGAATATTTTAAGGGAGGCATGTATGTTTTTAAAGAGAATTGAAATACAAGGATTTAAATCCTTTGCTGATAAAACTATCATACATTTCGATCATGCAGTCAGTGGTATTGTAGGTCCCAATGGATGTGGTAAAAGTAATATTAATGATGCCATTCGTTGGGTATTAGGAGAACAAAGTGCAAAGTCGCTGCGTAGTGAAAATATGAGTCGTGTTATTTTTTCTGGTTCACAATTTAGAAAACCTGTTAATATGGCAGAAGTTACTTTGATATTTGATAATAGTAATCGTCATTTTCAAATAGAATTTGACGAAGTAGAAATTACAAGAAGGTTACATCGTAATAGTGGAGAAGGAGAATATTTTATTAATCGTACACCTTCCCGTTTAAAAGACATTCATAATTTAGTGATGGATTCAGGATTAGGAAGAGATTCTTTATCTGTTATCTCACAAGGTAATATATCTAGCTTTGCTGATGCTAAGCCAGAAGATCGCCGCGCTTTGTTTGAAGAAGCAGCTGGGGTGGCTAAATACAAAAAACGCAAAACGGAATCATTGAATAAATTGAACCGTACGCAAAGTAATTTGGAACGAGTAGAGGATATTATTCATGAGTTAGAACCTAGAATCGCGCCTTTACAAAAACAAGCTAAAAAAGCAATCTCATACTTAGAAAAAAAGGAAGCATTAGAGAAGGTGGAAATTAGTGTTATTGTAGATGAAGTGACACAATTACAAAATGCAATAGAACAAATTCAAAATGAAATGTTTGAATTAGCTTCACAAAGCGCTTTAGCGCAAGCGAGTATTCAAATAGAAGAGAACAAAAATAGTGAAGATAAAGCAGAGCAATTAGCGTTAGATCAAGAAATTAATGTATACCAAGAAAAATTTGTGAAAGTTGTAAATGAGATTTCAACTTTAGATGCACGTAAAAAAGAAATTGATGAAAAACGAAAATATGCAATGGAACATGCTAATACAAAAGAAAAGTTGCAACAATTAACAATTTTATTAAGAGAGGCTAAATACGAATTTGAAAATAGAAAACAACGATATACTTCTATGGAGGCAGACTTGGCATTGCTTAAAGAAACGCAAAGTGATTTAGAAAAGAAAAATAATGAATATGAATCAAAATTACAACAACTTAAGCAAAGTAAACAATTATTAGAAAATCGCGAGCAAGTATTGACGAATTTAATGAAAACACCATTTAATCATCAAGGGGGAGTGAAAGCTATTTTAGATGCTAAACAATCTTTAGTCGGTATACATGGTGTCACATCTCAATTGCTGAAACCATTAGATGGATTTGAAGTCGCTATTTCCAATGCATTAGGTGCTGCTATTTACCATATTGTTTGTAGTGATAGTGAACAAGCTAGGCAAGCCATTCGTTATTTAAAGAAAAATCAATCAGGAAGAGCTACCTTTATTCCATTAAGTGTTGCAAAAGAACGTTTTGTGGAAGAACGTGATCAAATTATATGTGAACATAGTGAAGGGTATTTAGGTGTTGCTAATCAATTTGTGGAACAAGATAGTAATTATGATTTATTAAGTAGCTCACTACTAGGGAATGTATTAATATGTAATAATTTAAAGCATGCAAATGAATTAGCTAGTCGCTTAAAGCATCGCTATAAAATTATTACTTTAGAAGGCGATGTTGTGCATAAAGGTGGGAATATTAGTGGAGGAAAAATCAAAGACCAACATTCACCAATGACCCTAGAAAAGGAACGTAAATCCATTGCACAACAATTACATCAAAAAGTTATAGATTTAGAAGCATGTGAACAGCAGTATTTAACGCAAAAGGCAAATTTAAATGAAGTGAATCAAAATCAAGTGAACTTACGTATTAATATGGCAACTTTAAAATCTGTATTAGATGCAAAAAAAGCGGCTTACTATTCGTTACAAGATGAATGTAATGAATTAGGTGTTGAGGAAGTAAGCGATGAAGGATTTGCTAATGACGAATTAGTCGTTGCTTTACAAAATCAATCGATGGAAAAAGAACGTATTGAAGTGCAATTAGTGACAATGCGCGAACGTCGTTTTAAACTGAGTGAACAAATTCAAATTAGAGAAGGTCGTATCCATAAGACACGTTTTGATTTACAAGTTGTTTCAAAGTTAGAGCATGAAAAAGAAGTTTTGATTGCAAAGAAAGAAACATCTTTAGAAAATGTATTACAACGATTATCTAGTACATATGAAATGACATTTGAACATGCTTCTACATTAAAAGAAGAAATTGATTTAGAACAAGCACGGATCGAAGTCATTGCTTTACGTAATGAAATTAGTCGTTTAGGGAATGTAAATTTAGATGCTCCTGCAGAGTTTGAAGAAGTCAATAATCGCTATGTTGCATTAAGTGAAAGCCGTAATGAATTATTAGATGCAAGATCTAAAATATTAGAAGCAATTGATGAAATGGATGAAGTAATGGAAACCCGTTTTATGGATATGTTTACTAAAATCAATAATCAATTAGATGAAACATTTAAATCTTTATTTGGCGGTGGAAAAGCGACTCTATTCTTAAGTAATCCAGAAGATCCTTTACATAGTGGAATTGAGATTAATGCACAGCCTCCAGGTAAAGCAGTTGAGTCTATGTCGTTATTAAGTGGTGGTGAAAAATCAATGTTAGCAATGTGTGTTTTATTTGCAATTTTACGTGTGCGTACAATGCCGTTATGTATTTTTGACGAGGTAGAAGCAGCATTAGACCAAGCAAATGTAGAACGATTTGCAAAATATATTGCTAAGTTTAAAGGAGAATCACAATTTATTATTGTTACACATCGTCCTGGTACCATGGCGCAATGTGAAGCGTTATATGGGGTGACAATGAAACAAAATGGTGTCTCACAATTCTTGAAAGTGAATTTACAAGATGCCTTAGGATACGTAGATAAAGAGGAGGTGAAAGTATAATGGGTATTTTTTCAAAATTAAAACAAACCTTTGCATCAAAAAAAGACAATGATGTATATTTAACAGGTTTAACGAAGACAAGAACAAGTTTTTCGGAAAAAATTAGACGTTTATCACTTAACTTTACAGGGGTAAACGAATCTTTTTTAGAGGAATTGATGATTGTTTTGTTAGAAGCTGATTTAGGAATTAAAACAGCACAAAAGATAGTCAATGAAGTCGAAAATAGAGCGATGGATCAAAAACTAAAAACAATGAGTCAAATCAATGAATGCCTAGTAGAAGTAATGCTAGATTTATATGTGAATACTACAGCAGATATGGAATGTAACCCCAATGGACCTACTGTTATTTTAATGGTTGGTATCAACGGAAGTGGAAAAACAACCTCTACTGCTAAATTAGCCAATCACTTCCTAAATGAACAAAAAAGTGTAGCAGTGGTAGCAGCAGATACCTTTAGAGCTGGGGCGATTGAACAGTTAAAACGTTGGGCAGATCGTTTATCTATTCACTGTATTATGGGAAAAGAAAATGGCGACCCAAGTGCGGCATTGGTAGATGGATGTCGTTATGCAAAAGAACATAATATTGATATTCTAATTGCAGATACTGCTGGACGACTACAAAATAAGGTAAATTTAATGCAAGAGTTAAGTAAGATGCACCGAGTTATTGATAAAGAAATTAGCGGTCAACCAAATCAAGTGTATTTAGTATTAGATGCTACAACTGGACAAAATGGAATTTCACAAGCAGAGTTATTTATGGAGTCCACTAATGTAAATGGTATCATCTTAACTAAATTAGATGGGACAGCAAAAGGGGGAATCGTAATTGCGATTAATGATTTATTGAAAATCCCTGTGAAATATATTGGATTAGGAGAAAAAGTGGATGATTTAAAAGTTTTTGATCCAGAAAGTTATTTATACAGTTTGTGTGAAGGATTACAAGATGAATGATGAATTTGAATATATTAACCAGTTATTAGATTTTTATGATGTATTGCTAACAGATAAACAAAAATCAGTGATGAATTTGTATTATCGGGAGAACTATTCTTTATCAGAAATTAGTGAAATATTGGAAATTTCTAGAAGTGCTGTTCAAGACACAAGCAAAAGAGTAGTCAAAAATTTAAAAGATTACGAACTTAAGTTGGAATTAGTTGAAAAATTTAATAAACGTTGTAAAATATATAGTAGGTTAAGTGCACTCGAGGTAGAGAAAGTAAACCAAAACGTAGAAAAATTAAGAGAAATAGAGTAAAGAGGAGAAACACATGACAAAAATTATTTCAGTAAATGCAGGTAGTAGTTCTTTAAAGTTCCAGTTATACAAAATGCCGGAAAAAGAAGTTCTTACAAGTGGGATTGTAGAACGTATTGGATTTGAAGATGCAATCTTCACAATCAAGGTAAACGGGGAAAAAAATAAAGAAATTCTTCCTGTATTAGATCATTCAACAGCAGTAAATTTATTATTGGATGCATTAATTAAGTTTGGAGTTGTTGAAAGTTTAGATGAAATTAAAGGGGCTGGACATAGAATTGTTCACGGAGGTGAATATTTCTCAAGTTCCGTAGCAGTTGATGCTGATGTAGAAGCGAAAGTAGAAGAATTATGTGCATTGGCACCATTACACAACCCAGGCGCATTAGTAGGGTATCGTGCATTTAAAGCAGCGTTGCCTAATTGTTTCCACTCTTTTACTTTTGATACAGCATTCCATCAAACGATGGAATCAGAATACTTCATTTATCCAGTACCATATGAATGGTATACGGAAAACAAAGTAAGAAGATATGGAGCACACGGAACATCGCACCAATTTGTATCGGAAAGATGTGCTGAATTATTAGAAAAAGATGTTAAGGATACAAAAATTATTACATGTCACCTAGGTGGAGGGTGTAGTATTTCTGCTGTAGATGGTGGGAAATGTGTTAATACATCAATGGGATTCACGCCATTAGGTGGTATCATGATGGGAACACGTTGTGGAGATATTGATCCAGCAATTGTGCCATTCATGATTAAAGCATTAGACTGTACACCAGATGAAATGGATACAATCTTAAATAAAAAATCAGGATTATTAGGGGTAAGTGGTGTTTCAAGTGATGGTAGAGACATCTTAGAAGCAATTGATGCAGGGAATGTACGTGCCGAATTAGCATATGATTTATTCATTAATAAAGTTGTACAATTCATTGGTAGTTACTATGTACAATTAGAAGGATTAGATGCCATTGTATTCACAGCTGGATTAGGTGAAAATGACGATATTTTAAGAGAAAGAGTATGTCAAAAATTAAAAGCAACTTTAGGAATTGATTTCTTGGTTGAAACCAATACAGGATTACGTGGGGAAGAAACTTTATTATCAGGACCTGAATCAAAAACAAAAGTATTCTTAATTCCAACAAATGAAGAAGTAGTTATCGCTAGAGATTGCTATGCTATTTTAGGAAAATAAAATGAATGTATTAGAAATCATTGAACAGTATGACACAATTTGTTTATTTAGACACCAAATTGCAGATATGGATGCCTTAGGTTCACAATTCGGTTTAAAACAATTTATCATGGATCATTATCCAAACAAAAAAGTATATTGTTTAGGACAAAGTTTGGGAAGTGCAGCATACTTATTTCCTAATATTGATGAAGTGGAAGACCATGTGATTCAAGATTCATTAGCTATCGTATTAGATACAGCCAATGTAGAACGCATAGATGATGCACGTTATGCACAAGCTAAATATATTGTGAAAATTGATCATCATGTAGAAATAGAAGATTTTGGACATGCAAGATTTGTGAATGTGAATGCCAGTGCTACATGTGAAGTATTAGTGGATTTAATACGTGCTACGCAAGCAAGTATTTCAAAGGAAAGCGCAAAGTATTTATACTTTGGGTTATTGGCTGATTCAGCAAATTTTACGACTTCAAATACAACTGCACACACACTTGCTGTCGCTAGTTATTTAGTAGGATGTGGTCTAGATGTAAATCAAATTTTACAAGAAAGAACTAATTTGCGTTTAAATGATTTCCGTTATGTAAGTGATATACGCAGCAGTGCCATAGTAGAGGATAAAGTTATTTATGCAGTCATGAATAAAGAATCTTATCAAAAATATGGTTTATCATATAATGAAGCAAAAGAAAAAGTGTTTTGTATGGCAAACATTAATGAAATGGAAATGTGGTGTTTATTCACACAAGATGAAGCAGATGAAGATGGTTTATTTAATGGTTCTTTGCGTTCTAAAAGATACGCAATTGATGAGGTGGCAAACCAATTTAATGGTGGTGGTCATAAACAAGCTTGTGGTGTTAAAAAATTAACACTACAAGACATTGATACATTAGTGGAAACACTGAATACATTATCGAGATAAGCGATAGTATCAAACATAGTTTGATACTATTTTTTTACTTTTTTGTGCTATACTTATAGTTATGATAGGAGGGGTTTTATGGTTCATTTACATGTGCGTAGTTCATATACGTTATTATCGAGTACATTAAAAATTAAAGATATTGTAGACTATACAAAACAACATGAAATGAATTGTATTGCCTTAGTAGACGAGCGAGTAATGCATGGAAGTATGGCTTTTTATGAAGCTTGTAAAAAAGAGGGAATCAAGCCAATTTTTGGAATGCAGTGTACTTGTAAAATAAAGGAATTAAATTTCGATTTTATCTTATATGCGAAAAATAATAATGGTTTTAAACGTTTATTACAATTATCAAGTTTATTGAATACGACTCTAGATATATTAGATTATGACATGTTGCGACAATTTAAAGATGATATTATTCTAACAACGGCAGGGACGCATGATGAGTTATTTGGTTATTTATGTAGAGAAGAATTTCAAGCGATAGAATTATTATTTAATCAAATTAAAAATGATTTCGCTTATTTTTACGTTGCTATTGCAATGAATGATTCAGGCTTTGTATATAAGCGCAATGCCTTTTTAAAACGAATTTGTGATGCATTAAGTATTCAAACATTTGCATTGAGTCGTATTTATTGCAAGACACAGGAAGATGAGTTGGCATATCAAACATTATGTGCAATTGCCCAACAAAAGACATTAGATGATAAAACGTTGGACTATAGCAGTAAACGTTATTTTAGAAGCGAAGCTGAAATGAAAGAGTTATATGAGCCACAAGATTTGTTGCATACACAAGAAATCGCTGATTTATGTGAAGTGAATTTAGACTTTAAAAAGGCAAGTTTACCTATGTTTAAAAACAAATATGGTGTGGATTCAAATACGTATTTGCGTAATTTATGTAAACAAGGCTTGATGAAGCGTATGCATAATCA